>CAVCAF010000010.1:0-22057 GCA_963600185.1 Azospirillum sp. 51_20
GGCAGTCCTGTCGCGTGGGTGCAAGCGACGCGGAAGATTATCTTGGCGCGCTCAAGTTGCTCAACTGCCTTTTTCACTTGGCTATATTTAACGCCGCCTTGTGCGTCTGTGTAAGTAAACTTCTGGCTCGTTTGCTGTGCAACGAGCGTCAGCGCGCGGCGCAAGATTCCCGGCTCCAGTCGCGTTTTGTATTTGCCGAAGTCTTCCTTTAGAGAGATGAGGATATCGTTCTGTTCTTGTTGTGCGGCGAGGTAACTTTTAGTCTCAACATATTTACTGACGGCGGCGGGCATGCCGCCCACAATCAGAAACGCTTTTAAATAGTCGAGAAGCTTTTGGTGCGCGAGCGTGGGTATTTCCCCCGCGCGGGCGGCTTCAAGCGCACGCTCATAGGTGAACGCGTCGCCGATCGCCGTGACGAACTCGCGAAAAGATAGCGGATACACGAAAAGGTTCCGTACGCGCCCCACGCCAAAGTCGCTCAGTTCTTCAAAGACAAACTCGAGTAAAGACCCCGCGGCGATGAGGTGGAGCGGTTGCATTTGCTCATAGAAATAGCGCAAAGCTGAAATGGCGCGAGGACACGCCTGAATCTCGTCAAAGAAGATGAGCGTCTTGCCAGGAATTATGGGCGAGCCGTATTGAAGTTCTATCTCGGCAATAATCTTTTGGGTGTCGATATTGCCGTTGAAGATCGCGTGAATGGACTTGTTCGCTTCAAAGTTAATCTCAATATAGTGGGCGAAAGATTTGGCGAGGTGCCGCACGGCGGAGGTCTTGCCCGTCTGGCGTGCGCCGCGCAGTAGTAGGGGTTTATGGGCAGTGTCAGCCACCCATTCACGCAGTGCACAGTCAATCTTTCGCGGTATGTACTTCATACTTTCCTTTTTCTTGCAGAAAACACCATTATTATAGCATAAATGGTGCATTAGCGCAAGGGGAGAAGAATTAAGTCGCGAAAAAGAGGGGGAGTTTTGAGGTCTAAGTCGCGAAAAAGAGGGGGAGTTTCAGGGTCTAAGTCGCGAAAAAGAGGGGGAAAGGGGGTAATTACCAGACGCGGAGTTCGTCCGTGGTGTGGGCGAGTTTCGCGACTTGCCAGCGTTTACGCCAGCGCGGAGTGTCTTGCCAATAGGCAAGAAGTTCCTTTAATCTGCCGACGACGGCGTGGTCGCCTGAGAGGTCTTGTTTGCTCCGTGCGAGATACTTATCAAGGTACTCGCCGATATCCGTGCGCTGACTTAGGGAACGGATAAAGCCGCGGCCTATCATCGTCGGCATATTTTCGTGCGGCGCTGTGGCATCTCCATTATAGACGAGTGGTATTTTCGTTACCTTCTTAATTGCCGCGAACGCGGCAGAATCGCACGCGCCCTCATACATTTGCCGCGCGGTTCGGGCATGGACAGTTAAAAATCTGAGCGGGAAGACATTTATGAGTGGCATGAGGTGCAGTAATTCATCCGTCTTCTCAATACCAAGTCGCGCCTTGAGACTGAAGTTGCCCTCGCCCATAACTTCACAGCCGACTTCCAAGAGTTGCCGCAAGATAGCGGGCGTTTTGAGGAGTCCACTGCCGCGTCCCTTATTGCGCACCATGGGGAAGGGGCACCCCGCGTTGAGGTCGGCGGTTTGGTAGCCGGCGGACTTTATGCGTTCGAGTGCCGCGCGTAGGGCGCGGGGGTCTTTGGTGATGAATTGGGGTGTGAGGCGCAGTCCCGAGGACTCCTCGCCACCGCGCAATTCAGAGTCCTTGAGCGGATCGTAGCCCGCATTCGCCGCGATGAAAGGGGTGATTGCCTCGGTGAAGCCCGCTTCGTGCAAGGGGACGGCAAATACTTCGCGGAAGGCGCGAATGGTCACGCCTCTGAGCGGCGCGAGAATTAGGCGCGGCGTTTCGCTCACAAGCCAACTGCCGCGCGCACTTTCGCCATGATGGGGGCGGACGCCTCGTGCGCTTTTTTCGCACCCTCGCGCAGAATATCCTCGACTGTCGCCGGGTCGCGCGCGAGTTCCTCGCGCTTGGCGCGGAACGGATCGAACAGGCGGTGGTACGCTTCGAGGAGCGCCTTCTTGGCGTGCCCGTAGCCATAGCCGCCCTTGCGGAAGTTCGCCGCCATCTCGTCCGCTTCTTCTTTCGTCGCGAAGAGCTTGTAGAGTTCGTAAATCGCGTTGCCCTCGGGCACTTTCGGCTCTTCGAGTCCCTTGGAGTCCGTCACGATCGACATCACTTTCTTCTTAATGGACTTCACATCCTCGAAGAGTTCGATCGTGTTGTGATACGACTTGGACATCTTTTGTCCGTCAAGTCCTGGGATCGTCGCGACGGTGTCGGGGATGTAGGCATCGGGCAGATGAAAGATTTCGCCGTAAGCGTTGTTGAACTTTTGGGCGAGGTCGCGCGTCACTTCTAGGTGCTGCTTCTGGTCCTTCCCGACAGGGACGAGATCCGCATTCATAATAAGGATGTCCGCCGCCATGAGGACGGGGTACGCGAAGAGTCCGTGGGTCGCGTCGAGTCCGTGGGCGAGTTTGTCTTTGTAGCTGTGGCAGCGCTCGAGCAGTCCCATCGGGCACAGGCACGAGAGATACCAGGCGAGCTCTTGCACTTCGGGGACATCGCTTTGGCGGTAGAGAATCGTTCGCGCGGGATCGACGCCGCAGGCGAGGTAGTCGAGGGCGACATCGCGCGTACTCTCGCGAAGTGCCGCGCCCGAACGCACGGTAGTCATCGCGTGGAAGTTCGCGATAAACATAAACATCTGGTGGTCGCCTTTATTTTGCAGTTCGACCATAGAGCGCATAGCGCCGAAGTAGTTGCCCCAGTGGAGCTTGCCCGAAGGCTGGATGCCCGTCAAAATTTTCATGCGCTTATTATACCATATTACGGCGAAGAGGTGAAGCGTAGATTTTTTGGCGAGGGGTGTTTTCAAGCGCGGCACTTTTTGTTATAATAGAGGTATGAAATTGACATTCTATGGTGCCGCACAGACGACGACGGGCTCTATGCACCTCGTCGAAGCGAATGGTAAACGCATTCTTTTAGATTGTGGCCTCTACCAAGGTCACCGCAAGGAAGCTTTCGAGAAGAATCGAAACTTACCTATTAAACCCGAGACGATAGACTATGTCATTCTCTCCCACGCCCACATCGACCACTCGGGCAACTTGCCCCAACTCGTGCGGCAAGGCTTTCGTGGACGCGTCTTCGCGCGGCAGTCGACCATGGAACTTTGTGATGTTATGTTGCGCGACTCATGCTTTTTGCAGAAGCGCGACTTGGAAGTCGTCAACAAACAGCGCCGCCGCCAAGGCAAGCATCTCTTTGAGCCGCTCTATGAGGAGCGCGACATTAACGCGCTCATGCAACTCTTTACGCCAATCCATTTACATTCGCCGCGCGAAATTGCGCGGGGGATTACGCTTGAGTTCTTTAACGCGGGGCACATCTTGGGTTCGGCCCTCGTGCAGTTAGACATCCGCTCTGACCATGGGCACAATCACCGCCTGCTTTTCTCGGGCGACTTGGGGCAACCCGATCAGCCGATTCTGCGCCACTTTGAGTATCCAGCTGGCGCGGATATCTTACTGATCGAGTCCACTTATGCCGACCGCTATCACCCGAGTGCGGACGATGTTGAGTTGCGCCTCGCGGGCTACCTCAAGTACATTGACCGCCACAACTCCAAGCTCATCATCCCCGCATTCTCAGTTGGGCGCACCCAGCAGATAATCTACTACTTAAATCGTCTTGGCGCCCAAGGCAAAGTGCCGCGGGAGGTCAAGGTTTATATTGACTCGCCACTCTCCCGAAAGGCGACGGAGATTTATGCGCGGCATCGCGAGGTGTATAATGAGGAAGCGCGGCGGATGATTGCCGAGGGTGTGGATCCGCTAACATTCCCAGGCATGACCTTTATCGGCACCCCGCCGGAGTCGATGGCACTTAATGACGAGCCAGGACCTATGATTATTATTGCCGCGAGCGGCATGTGTGAGGGCGGACGCATCCTCCATCACCTCAAGCACGGCATAACCGACCCCGATAACATTATCCTTATTGTCGGCTTTCAGGCGGAAAATACGCTGGGGCGGCGGATTGTGGAGAGGCGCGATACCCTCAAGATCTTTGGCGAGGAAATTCCCCTCAAGGCACAGGTCGAAGTCATCAATGCGCTCTCTGCCCATGCGGATAGGGCGGGGCTCGCGGAGTGGTTGGACGAAGTTAAGGATAATGTGCGCCAAGCTTTCGCCGTGCATGGCGAACCCGAGAAGGTGAGCGCGATGGTGGAACTCCTAAAAGATCACGGGGTCAAAAACGCCCTCGCGCCAAAACCTGGGCAGACCTTCGTCTTCGCCTAATATATAGAGTATAGGAAAACGGAAAGAGTTACAATCGTGAGTTTAGAAGATGTAAAAGGCAAAACCGTCGCCGTGGGGCTTTCGGGGGGTGTGGACTCCTCAGTCGCGGCACTTTTGTTGAAGGAGAAGGGTGCGCAGGTCATTGGGGTCACCATGAAACTGTGGCGCGGACAATATAAAGGAGGGACGCGCGACGCGTGTTTTGGCGCGGGCGAATCGGAAGATATCGCGTCCGCCGCGGCACTTTCAGAGAAACTCGGCATTGAGTACCGCGTTTTTGATTGCTCCGCGGCATATGACGAGACAATTGTGCGTTATTTTCGTGAAACATATTTGGCGGGCAAGACACCGAACCCGTGCGTGAGGTGCAATGCGACGATGAAGTTCGGACTTTTGCCGCGCCTAGCCGCCGAATCGGGTCTTAAGTTTGACAAGTTCGCGACCGGACACTATGCGCAGGTTGTTGCGCGGGACGGACGGTGGACTATTCGTCGGGCGACGGATGAGGCGAAGGATCAAAGTTACTTCCTTTATAGGCTCTCCCAAGATCAATTGGCGCGGCACATTTTCCCACTGGGGGGGCTCACCAAGAAGGAAGTAAGGGAAATTGCGCGAAAATACGGACTCGGCGCGGCAGAAAAGCCCGATTCTCAAGACTTCTATTCGGGTGATACGGATGAGCTTATCGGCGAAAAGTCGCGTCCGGGCGACATTGTGGACTCCCGCGGCAAGGTGCTTGGTCGCCACACAGGCTTCTGGCACTATACTGTTGGGCAACGCAAGGGGCTCGGTATTGGCGGCGCGGGCGAACCTTACTATGTAATTGATTTGGATTCTTGCCATAACCGCGTTATAGTCGCCCACGCGGCAGAAGCCGAGAAGACGCAATTTCGGGTGGACGACCTCAATTGGGTGGGCGCGGCACTTACGACGGAACCCTTTGCCTGTTTGGTCAAGGTACGCAGTGCTGGACGACTCGTGCCCGCCACATTTGCCGCGGGTGTCATAACCCCTGAGAAGGGGCTCGCGGGGGTTGCGCCTGGACAGAGCGCCGTTTGCTACGACCCCGCCACGGGGGACATCCTCTGCGGAGGCATTATTCAGCGCGACTAACGCGGCATTTTTGCGAGATTTACGCGATTTATGGAACTTATCCGTGAACCAACTTGGCGGGAAGCACTGGCGGAGGAGTTCGTCGCGCCGTATTTTGCCGCGCTGGAGACCTTCGTAGAGAATGCCTATGCGAGCGAAGTGGTGTATCCACCCAAGGATAAGGTTTTTGAGGCTTTTAATCTTACTCCTCTTAATAAGGTAAAAGTAGTCATAATCGGACAGGATCCGTACCACAATCCCGACCAAGCGCACGGACTCGCCTTTTCGGTGCCCCGCGGCGTTTCGTTGCCTCCTTCCCTCATAAACATCTATAAAGAACTTGAAAGTGAATATAAAACGCCGTTTCTTATCCGTTCTGGCGACTTAACGGATTGGGCACGGCAAGGTGTGCTACTTCTAAATGATACCTTGACTGTGGCGGGAGGGGTGAACGCGGCACTTTCGCACCAAAAGCACGGATGGGAGCAGTTTACGGACGCGGCAATTCGGTGCCTAACGCGGCGAAAGCACCTTGTTTATATGCTTTGGGGTAACTTCGCGAAGAAGAAAGCCGCGCTCGTCAATCGTGAAGAAAATCTCGTCCTAACCTCGGCGCATCCGTCCCCGCTTTCCGCCCGCCGCGGATTCTTTGGGAACGGACACTTTAGAGCCTGCAACGACTACCTCGTCGCCCAAGGGGTGGAACCCATCGCCTGGTGAGGGGTGCGTAGAAGTGGGTGGGGGGTGTGCGTACAAGTGGGTGCCGCCCTTATATAAGGAGGGCACCCCGCCCTACTGGGAGAGCCACCCCGAGATACTGGAACGGGCACCCCGAGACACTGCGAGAGGCACCCCGTCTTACTGTCTCGGGCACCCCGAGACAGTAGGACTGCCACCCCGAGACAGTGACCCAGCAATTGGGGTACTTTGCTGTTGTGTTAGTATCCAATAAATGGTATACTATTGGCACATCTATGAGTATGGAAAAGGCTTTGTATGCAGAAAAGGGTGTTAGGTGTCCGTTTGCGGGCACTTCTAGCGTGGCTGCCCCCCCCAACATCTATTTAAAGGTATAAAGAAGACTTATGTACTGGCTCCGGCTGGGTATACATCTGGCGGACCCGAGCTTTTACATCAATTAGTTTATACCCTTACGAGTCTTGGTGTAAACGCGGCAATTGCTTATTATGATACAACGGAAAGTGCCGCGCCCCCAAAAGCGTATGAAAGGTATGTAAAAGAGGCGATTCTATATAAGGATATAGAGGATAGTCGCGAGAACTTGTTAATCGTTCCAGAAATAGTCGTAGATGTTCTAGCCAACTTTAAATCTATCCAAAGCGCTATTTGGTGGTTAAGTATAGATAACTTTTATCATCAAAACCGTGATAAGAGCCTAGACACGCTAAGATTCCTTTTCCATAAAAAGGGACTTAAATATGCGGTAAGGCGGTTTTTAAAGAAACATACGCGCGAGTTATCGTTCTCATCCCCCCTAATCCAAGGGGCAAGGGCGCACCTTTGCCAAAGTGCGTACGCGATGGACTGGTGCCGGCAACATGGGCTCGCGCCCACCTATTTATCGGATTATGTGGCGGACGATTACCTTAATGTTGTCGTTGAGCGTGGACGGAAAGAAGACATAATTGCCTATAATCCCAAGAAAGGTGTTGCTTTTACGCAACAAATCATGCGGCGGTGCCCTGATTTGCAGTTTGTCCCAATTAAAAATATGACGCGTGCGGAAGTTCTAGCCTTACTTCTTCGTGCAAAGGTCTATATAGACTTTGGGAATCATCCCGGTAAAGACCGGATTCCGCGGGAAGCACGCCTGGCGGGGTGCGTAGTTATTACAGGCACTAATGGCGCGGCAGGTTTTAGGGAGGACGTCCCTATTGTCGAGAAAGTGAGCGCAAAAAGGTGGAATATTCCTAAGATTGTGCGTCTAATTCGTGCGATTTTTGCTAATTATGATGAATATGACCGCCGCCAACAACCTTATACGCAACGCATAAGGACAGAAAAGGGTGATTTCGTCCAGCAAGTTAAGAACTTGTGGCTCTAAAGAAAAGAGCAACAGGTTCTTAGGAAGAAAATGAGGGCGCGCGATTTTTGGACTCCCATTTTGCCGCGAAATAAGGTATAATAGAGGGCATGAAAATTGTGTTCATTAGCGATATTCACGGGGTGCGGCAGACCCTTGAGGCGACTTTGCGCCAGGCGGAAGCTTTAGGCTACGATAAAATTGTCCTTTTGGGCGACTTACTCTATCATGGCCCGCGGAATGGGGTGCCTGAGGAGTATGATCCGCAGGGTGTCGCTGATATTTTAAATGCGCATCGCCAGTCCCTCCTCGCCGTCCGCGGCAATTGTGACGCGGAAGTCGACCAGATGTTGCTCAAGTTCCCGATAATGTCCGACTACGCGCTTTTGGAGGTTGAAGATCGCACCTTCTTCCTTACCCACGGACACCTCTGGAACGAACAGCACCTCCCTTACCTTTCCCGCGGCAGTATTTTCGTGCAGGGTCATACCCATGTCGCCGAGAAACGGACACTTCTTAATGGGACGCTTTTCTTTAATCCGGGCTCCATTTCGCTACCTAAAGGGGGGAGTGTGCGCTCCTTCGGTTATTTTGACGGCACCACCCTGCGGCATATTGCCGTAGAATGACACCTCTTTTTTCATGTTCTGCTTGAATAGCGGGGCTATTTTTGGTATAATGTACGCAAATCCCTGAAAAAGGGCCAAAAACTAAGGAGTTATACATGGTCAGCTACAAAGATCTTGGTCTAGTCAATACCAAGAAGATGTTCGCAAAGGCCGTTAAAGGCGGTTATGCGATACCTGCGTTCAACTTCAACACGATGGAGCAGATGCAGGCGATTATTCAAGCGGCAGTTGAGACGAAGTCCCCCGTTATTATGCAGGTCTCGAAGGGTGCGCGTAAGTATGCTAACCCGACGATTCTGCGCTATATGGCTGAGGGTGCCGTCGCGTATGCTAAGGAACTCGGCTGCAAGAAGCCCCAAATCGTCCTCCACCTCGACCACGGCGACAGCTACGAGACATGCAAGAGCTGCATCGATACGGGCTTCAGCTCGGTCATGATTGACGGTAGCTCCCTCCCGTTCGAAGAGAATATCAAGCTCACGAAGAAGGTCGTCAACTACGCCCATAAGTACGATGTCACGGTTGAGGCTGAACTCGGCGTTCTCGCGGGCGTTGAGGATGAAGTCGCCGCGGAAGAGTCGCACTACACCAAGCCCGAGGAAGTCGTCGAATTCGCGACGCGTACGGGATGCGATTCGCTCGCGATTTCGATTGGTACGAGCCACGGTGCGTACAAGTTCAAACCCGAACAATGCACGCGCGACCCGAAGACGGGTAAGCTTATCCCGCCGCCGCTCGCGTTTGACGTTTTGAAGGCTGTTGAGAAGAAGCTCCCGGGCTTCCCGATCGTCCTCCATGGCTCCTCGAGCGTGCCGCAGGAATATGTCGATATTATTAACGCCAATGGTGGAAAGCTCCCGGACGCGGTTGGCATTCCTGAATCGCAACTTCGTAAGGCGGCTAAGAGCGCGGTTTGCAAGATCAATATCGATAGCGACTCGCGCCTCGCGATGACCGCGGCAATTCGTAAGCACTTCGCGGAACATCCCGAGCAGTTCGACCCGCGTCAGTACTTAGGGCCCGCGCGTGAAGAGATGAAGAAACTTTACATCCACAAGATTGTGAAGGTTCTTGGTTCTAACAATAAGCTCTAAGGCTTATTTTAAGGTGTGCGCGTGGGGGCTCTCCCTCGCGCACCCTTCATTTAGTTTCTATCTTTTAAGTTTCAAAGGTTTAAGTAGATATGTCCGAAAAGAAGTCCGCATACGCGCAATCAGGCGTGAATATTGATAATAAGATGGCGGCACTCGCCGCAATCAAGACGATGGTTGGTAGCACCAAGACCCAGAATGTTATTGGGGGTATCGGTTCCTTTGGCGGACTTCATAAAGTACCCGCGGGCAAAGACCAGATTCTCGTCGCTTCTACGGACGGCGTGGGCACGAAGCTCAAAATCGCGTGCATGATGAATAAGCACGATACCGTCGGGCAGGATATTGTGAACCACTGCGTGAACGACATCCTTGTGCAAGGCGCGAAGCCCCTCTTCTTTATGGACTATGTCGGCGCGGCGAAGTTCGATGCGCGGCAGTTTAATCAGATTGTCTCGGGTCTCTGTAAGGCGTGTAAGGAAAATAAGATGGCGCTCCTCGGGGGCGAAACTGCCGAAATGCCGGGGCTGTATCCGCTCGGCGAATATGATCTCGTCGGGACGATTGTTGGTTGCGTCTCAAAGAATAATCTCATTACAGGCAAGTCAATCCGCGCGGGCGATATGATTATTGGCTTGCATTCAGGCGGACTCCAGACGAACGGCTTCTCCCTCGCGCGCCGCGTCATTTTCGATTTGTGCGGATATTCTTGGCAGGATAAGGTGCCAGGGACGAATCAGACTTTCGGTGACGCGCTTCTCGCCGTGCACCGTAGTTTCCTTAAGCCCGTGATGAAGATTATGGAGCGCAAGGTTAAGATTCGGGGTATGGCGCACATTACGGGCGGCGGTTTCCCCGATAATATTCCGCGCGTGTTGCCTAAAGCGTGCGATGCCGAAATTGACCGTGCGTCTTGGGAAGTACCCACGATCTTTAAGTTCATCCAAAATCAGGGCAAGGTCGACCGTGACGAGATGTATCGCGTCTTTAATATGGGCATTGGCTTTGTCCTCTTTATTAGTAAGCACGATATGAAGACGGTTGAGTCCGCGCTTAAGGGACTCAAACAGCCCTACTCCGTTATTGGTGTTGTCCGTAAGGGCAAAGGGCGCGTTACTTATAAGAACTAATTGAGAAGGGCGGCGAGAGAATGTCAGAAGTTGTGAAGCACTATTTAAGCGCGAATGAGTTCCAGCGGGATTCATGGCGTTTAGCCGCGGCAGTTAAGCAGTCGGGATGGAAGCCCGACTTGCTCATTGCTCTTTGGCGAGGCGGCGCGGCAGTTGGTGTCTCAATTCATGAATACTTCCGCGCCGTCGGCTGGAGCGTCCAGCATATTCCTCTTAAGTGCGCGAGCTATACGGGTATCGGCGAGAATAAAGGCGAGGTCATCTTTACGCTTGGCGAGGAAATCTTCGCGATGATGCGTAAGGGCGACAAGGTTCTCGTTGTGGACGATGTCTTCGATACGGGCAAAACGGCGCGAGCCGTCAAGAATCGCATCGCAGAGACGGGTGCTGAAATGCGCATGGCTTGCGTTTACTGGAAGCCTGAGAAGAATATTACTAACATAAAGCCTGATTATTTCGTGAAGGATGTCGGGAATGACTGGATCGTCTTCCCGCACGAAATAGAAGGTCTCGCGCCAGAGGAAGTGCAAGCGAAGGACGCGTTCCTCGCGAGCTTAATGAATGTATGATTTTCGCCGCGCTAAGTTTATTTGCCGCGATGAGCGCGGCGCGTCCGACGGTTGCCTTACCAGCGGAAAAGGATGTTAATCTCGTCCAAGACCCCGTCTCCATTGTCGCGACAAATGATACGGCATCCGTCGCGGGCGACGCGGCAGTTGCCGACCCCTTAACGACTTCGGGAATTGACGCGGCAGTCGAGGAGGCGATTCGCGCGGCAGCTTCTAATGCGGTAGAACAAGCGCGACTAGAGGCAACGGCTCGCGGAAGTGAGGCGGCGCGATTAGAGGCGGAAGCGAAAGCAACCCAACTCGCGGAAGCTGCGCTTGACCAGCGGCGTATTTCTACCCGCGTCTTTAGACTCGCCCATGCGAATGCAGAGGAACTCGCCGAGAAGTTTAATGCGACTTGGAGTGGGGACTTCGGTACGGCGTGGAAGGTCACGAAGATGGCGCAAGCCTTCCCCGAGGCAAATGCGGTTATGGTCACCGCCCCCCGCATGGTGCTCGATACCTGCCAAAAGATTGTCAATGAGGTTGACATTGAACCGCATCAGGTTTACATTGAAGCTCGCTTTGTAGAACTAGGCAATACGGCTTCGCACAAGGTCGGTATTGATTGGTCGATGCTTGATGGCATGACGGGTTCCGCGACGATTGGTGGCGGCATTCAGCAATACAATGTAGGCGCAGGCGTTAAGGACTACACGCGAAAGACGACAGGACAATCAACTTCGGAAAGTTATTCTATTAACGGTGCTGCGGGCGAGGACGGCTCAATCTCCTATTTTAACGGTACGCTCAACTTCTCGCAGATGGCACTTACACTCCGAGCCCTTAATGCGACGGAAGATGTTAAGACATTCTCAAATCCAAAGATTATTGTTTCGTCAGGCAAGAAGGCGATGGTCGACATGACGAAAAAGTATCCGAATGTCAAGGTTTCCGCGAAGCGGACTGATGCGAGTGGTTCAACATCGCTTGATATCGCGTCGAATATGGAAGCGATTCCTGGCGAGGATAAGTTCATGTTCGCAAAAGAGGCATTCTTCTCGTGGGGTATTTCGCTCGAAGTAACGCCGCGTATTGGTACGAATGGTCTTATCAATGTCTCAATCGTGCCGACGATATCTTCCCTTGATAGTTGGGTTGAGACGGGTACGAGCGGCGAGTCTGATTCAAGCGGAACAATCTCGGCGAAGTATCCAGTCATCAGCGTTCAGCGCTTGATTAGTGAGTTTAATCTCGCGAGTGGCACAACTGCCGTCATTGGTGGACTTTCGGTGACGGAAGAAGAGCAGGTTGATAACGGCATTCCACTTTTGCAGGATATTCCATGGCTCGGTCCGCGTCTATTCGGTTCAATGGTGCGCGTGAAGCGGCAGAAAGAAATTGTCGTTTTTGTTACGGTTGGTCTTGTTGACCCGAGAAATATTGTGAAAGACGTTGGTTTACCGAAGAATGCTGTGCTTGGACGCCAGTACACGAAAGGGCAGAAACTTGAGCCTGGCGATCGCCCTGAGAAGAATATGGAAGGGCAGAGTTCTCTTGATATGCGGCCACTAGAGGAGCAAGCGGAAGATCCGCTCCCGACGCAGGATGCCAGTAGTGGCTTCACCTTTAGCGATCTAAATCCGTTTAAGAAGGATCCTAATTATCCATATAAGAAAGATCCTAATTGGAACAAAGGAACCAACAAATAATAGTGCAGAGAACCATGAAAAGGCTACTTATTGTTTTGTTGGCAGTATTCGCGGGCGTGGCATTTGCTGATACCTTAACGCTTAAGTCAGGTTCGCGTCTTATGGGTACGGCGGGTGTTGTGAAGGATGATAAACTCGTCTTTACATCGGATGACCTTGGCGACATTGAAGTGCCGCTCGCGAAAATTGCCGCGCTTGACACCCCACGTGAGCATACGGTGCAATATACAGACCTCACACGAGAGAAGAAAGAATTGACGGTCTCGAATGGTGTCTTTATTGCCGCGGGTAAGCCTTTGGATACGACGAATGTCAAGGCGATTGACCCAGGCGAAGAGACTTGGCACGGCGCAATAAACGCGTCTTATACTTCTGCGCGTGGTAATACTTATCAGAACGCGGCTTCACTTCTCGCGAATGTTAATCGCCGTTGGGAAGAAGATCGCGTGAATGCGAACTTCGGCTACTACTATTCCGAAACAGGAACTTCTAAAGCCGATCGCGACAAGACAACCGATCGCTGGGAAGTTGAAGGACAGCACGATCACTTCTGGGCACCCGCTTTCTATACTTTCGGGAATGCGCGTTATGAAGAAGACACTATCGCGGGACTTGATAATCGCGTCCGTCTTGGTGCTGGCGTTGGCTATCAATGGTTAGACGCGCGGCGGTTTGAGACAACAGGTGTATGGAGTTTTAGTCAAGAGGCTGGTGCTACATGGTTCCGTGATAATTATCGTATCCGTCCAGCTGGAGGCGATGAGAGCTATGCCGCGGCGCGTTATGCGCATCACTTAATCTACCTCCCTAAGTGGAATGAGGGCGTTAATTGTTTCCATAATCTCGAATACTATCCGCAAGTTGATGATTGGGAACATTACATTATGAAGGCGGATGTCGGGTTCACGACGAAGTTGATTATGGACTTCAATCTCATTGCTAAGATTGAATGGGAGTATAATTCGCTCCCGAGCGAGGGTCGTAAGTCAAGTGATACGCGTTACATTGTCGGTCTTGGCTACGCGTGGTAAGGGTGAGTGATGAAGATAGCGATTGCCTATCCACCCTTAAAAAGCGATAAAGGGATTCCGCTCTTAACACAGAATCGCCAGTTCCAGTGGTTTTCGCGTCCAACTTACATCTTTCCAGTCGTCCCAGCAACAGCAGCAACGATGTTAAAAGAGGCGGGGCATGAAGTCCTCTTTTTGGATGGAATCGCTGCGGAATTACCCCCCGAAGCATTTGACGCGCAACTCGCGGCATTTGAGCCTGAAGTCGTCGTTCTAGAGACGAAGACACCTGTCGTGAAGCGCCATTGGCGCTGGATAACGGACTTTAAGGAAACGCATTCCGCGCGCGTCATTCTCGTGGGCGACCATGTAACAGCACTTCCCGAGGAATCCATGCGTGAGTGTCCTGTTGATTATATCCTTACGGGCGGTGATTGGGACTTCCTTTTAAGTAGTGTTGTCCATTCTTGCTTTGACATGGCTAGTTTTGAGCCAGGTATCTGGTATCGAGATGCCGCGGGCGCGATTTGTAATACGGGACGCTTTAGGCTGGACCATGACCTTAACTCCGCGCCATGGATTGACCGAGAACTCGTGCATTGGCGCTTGTATGCCGAGAAGAATGGTAACTTTCGTCAAACGCCTGGTACATACATAATGTCTGGACGCGACTGCTGGCACGCGAAATGTACCTTCTGTAGTTGGACAACGCTTTACCCGACTTACCGTACGCGCAATGTTTATGATGTCGTCGATGAGATAGATTATCTCGTGAATGAATACGGCGTGAAGGAAATTATGGATGACTCAGGTTCCTTCCCCGTCGGCGAGTGGCTAACGACATTCTGTAGTGAGATGATTCGTCGCGGACTTAATCGTAAGGTGCGCCTTGATTGCAACATGCGCTTTGGGCGACTCACCGCGGCAGATTATCGCCTTATGCGTAAGGCGGGCTTTCGGCTTGTGCTTTTTGGAGTGGAGTCTGCGAATCAAGAGACGCTCGACCGCTTCTGCAAGAAGATAACGGTGAAGGATGTTGAGGAAGGTTCGAAGTGGGCGAGTGACGCGGGGTTAGATGTTCATTTAACCTTCATGTTTGGTCATGCGTGGGAAGGCCCCACCGAGATCGCGAAGACAGTTGCACTCGCACGGAAGCTCCTCGCTGAAGGTCGCGCCTCAACTTTGCAGTGTACGCTGACGATTCCTTATCCAGGTACGCCGCTCTTTCGTGAACTGGACGCGGCGGATGGGCTCACCACGCGCGATTGGGACGAGTACGATATGCGCCGCGCGATTACCAAGACACCTTACGCGACGGAGTCACAAATTAAGGACGCGATTCGTTGCGTGTATCGTGGCTTTCTGCAACCCCGCGCCATTTGGCACCGCCTAACAACAACGCGGCACTTATTTGATTTCGCGTTTTATTATCGCGGCATTCGCTCCCTCATTGGGCATTTAATCGATTTTAAGAACTAATTTAGAAGGGTTTTACTATGTTGCAAGTCAACGAAAACTATCAGAAGATTCAGGCGAGTTACCTCTTTACAGAAATTGCTCATCGTGTCGCCGCCCACCAAGCGGCGCACCCAGACGCGAAGATTATCCGTCTTGGGATTGGCGATGTGACTGAGCCTCTCGCCCCCGCCGTGCTCGCAGCAATGCATAAGGCAGTGGATGATGAAGGTGCACGCGCAACATTCCATGGCTACGGGCCCGAACAGGGGCACGCTTTCTTGCGCGAAAAGATTGCGGCGGTGGACTTTGCCGCGCGCGGCATTAACATTGACGCGGATGAGATATTCGTTTCGGACGGAGCGAAGTGCGATTGCGGCAATATCCAAGAACTTTTCGGGCTTGATGTTAAGATTGCCGTCGGAGACCCCGTTTACCCAGTTTATGTTGATACGAATGTTATGGCGGGGCGCACAGGTGAGAATGAGGGTGGACGCTATGCGGGGCTTACTTATCTAACCTGCAACGCGGCAAATAACTTCGTGCCGAGTCCTGAGGCGGCGGGTGACGCGGATATTGTCTATTTGTGCTATCCGAATAATCCGACGGGGGCTGTGGCGACGAAGACGGAGCTTCAGAAGTGGGTCGATTGGGCGAACGCCAAGAAGGCGCTTATTCTCTTTGACGCGGCATATGAGGCGTTTATTCGTACGCCAGGCATTCCGCGTTCCATCTACGAATGCGAAGGGGCACGATCGTGTGCAATAGAGTTCCGTAGTTTCTCTAAGACAGCGGGCTTTACGGGCATTCGTTGCGGCTACACGGTTGTACCGAAAGGACTAATGGCGTATAAGAAGGACGGTTCCTCTGTGGAGTTGCGTCCGATGTGGGCACGGCGGCAAACGACGAAGTTTAATGGAGCTTGTTATGTCGCGCAACGTGGTGCCGAAGCTGTCTACTCTCCTGAGGGACAGGCTCAGACGAAAGCGACAATTGATTTCTATCTAGAGAATGCAAAGCTTATGAAAGAAGCGCTCGCCGCGCGCGGCTTTATGGTGACGGGCGGGACGGATTCGCCCTATCTCTGGGTGGATGTGAAGGGCGACAGCTGGGCTTTCTTTGATAAACTCCTTAAAGAAGCGAATGTCGTTACGACGCCTGGCGCAGGATTTGGTAAGGCGGGCGAAGGCTATATTCGTATTTCCGCTTTCAATTCGCGTGAGAATGTGCTGGAAGCGATTGAGCGCTTCGGCAGGGTTCTTTAATTTACGCTAGATAAACGCGGCACTTACGCTATGAAGATCGTCGATTGCGATTATTTTATTGTTGGCTCGGGGATGGCGGGGCTGATTAGTGCCTTGCACCTTGCCCCTAAAGGCAAGGTCGTTCTCGTTACAAAAGAGCGGCTTAAGGATTGCAATTCGAACTTCGCGCAGGGCGGCATTTGTTGCGTGATGGACCCCGCGGACACTTTCGAGAAGCATGTTAAGGATACGATGATCGCGGGGGCTTGGCTCGGTAAGCAAGATGTTGTACGCGAAATCTGTGAGCACGCGCCTGAAGGAATTCAAGACCTTATCAATTGCGGCGTTAAGTTCGCGAAGAAGAAGGATGGCACTTGGGATTTGACGCGCGAGGGTGGACATTGTGAGCGGCGCATTTTCCACGCGGGCGATATTACGGGCGAGAAGTGCGAAGCGGCGATGATTCGCCATGCGAAGACATGTGGCGCGGACTTGCGCGAACATACAATCGTCATTGATCTTATCATGAGTCGCCGCATAGGGCTTAAGGGCACGAACCGCTGTCTTGGCGCGTATGTTATGGATAAAGTCTCGGGTGAGATTTACGCGATTCGTTCGCCCAATACTATTCTCGCGACGGGCGGATGTGGTAAGGTTTATCTCTATACCTGCAATCCTGATACGGCGACGGGGGATGGTATTGCGCTTGCTTGGCGTGCGGGGGCAACGATTGAGAATATGGAGTTTATTCAGTTTCACCCGACCTGCCTCTTTCATCCCCAGGCGAAACGCTTCTTGATTTCCGAAGCCGTCCGTGGTGAGGGGGCTGTGCTCGTAGATAAGCATGGACACCAATTTATGCAGAAGTACGATCCGCGTGGGTCGCTTGCGCCGCGAGATATTGTCGCGCGTTCGATTGACTCGGAGATGAAGCGCACGGGTGATGATTGTATGTATCTTGACATCCGCTTTAAAGGGCGCGCCTATTTGATGAATCGCTTCCCCAATATCTACCATAAATGCATGGAGTTTGGTATTGATATGGCGAAGGATCTTATCCCGATTGTCCCCGCGGCACATTATACCTGCGGCGGTATTCAGGCGAAAACGACTGGCGAAACTTCTATCCAAGGGCTTTCGGCGGTTGGGGAGTGCGCGTCGACGGGACTTCATGGCGCGAATCGCTTAGCCTCCAACTCGCTTATGGAAGCACTTGTTTGTGCGCGTCTAACTGCCGCGCGGCTTGGGGTGAACCCTGAAAAGTTCCGCGGCGCAGCGCCCGAAATCCCCGCGTGGCGCATTGGCAACGCTGTTCCACCCGATGAGGCAGTACTTGTCGCGCATATGTGGGACGAGATTCGCCGCTTGATGTGGGATTATGTCGGGATTGTCCGCACGAATAAGCGTCTTGCGCGCGCGGCACATCGCATCCGTACTCTTCGTCGCGAGATTCGTGAATATTACTTTAAATATCTGGTGACACCCGATACGCTAGAATTGCGCAACTTGGCTGTTTGTGCCGAACTTATTGTGCGCTCAGCCCAAAAACGCCGCGAAAGTCGTGGACTTCACTATACGCTTGATTATCCGAAGACGGCTAAGAAAGCGCGGCAGACGGTTATTCCTGGCTTTCAATACTAAGTACGCGGCATGATTTCGCCTGAGAAGATCGCGAGTATCCGTAGTCTGATGGTAGAAGCCTCAGTCTACGAAGAAGATCTTGAGGAGACCTTCATTCTTGGGGGAGGACCCGGCGGACAGAAGACCAACAAGACTTCGAGCGTAGTCCGCCTCGCGCATGCACCGAGTGGACTTGCTGTGCGCTGTGGTGAAACGCGTAGTCGCGAAACGAATCGGTGGCTGGCGCGGCGGATGCTCGCGGAAGCTATCCTTGCGCGTGAACAAGGACGCAAAAATGCTGCGCAACAACTTCGTGAAAAGAAACGACGGCAAAAGCGGCGGCGTTCGCGTCGCCAAAAGCAACATATGCTCGCCGATAAACGCCAGCATTCTGAAAAGAAGGCTCTTCGCCGCCCTGTTTCGCTCGATTAGGCGAGAAGTTCGTTTAGATCTGCCGCGGAGAGTTTCTCCATAACTGCCACATCCGTTGTTTGGATGGTTGCCGCGATAACGGCTTGTTTGCGCCGTTGGAGGGCGAGGACTTTTTCCTCAATGGTATGTGAAGAAATCATCTTAATTGCGTAAACGGTCTTTTTCTGCCCAATACGGTGGGCGCGGTCAGTCGCTTGGTCTTCTACGGCGGGGTTCCACCAAGGGTCGAAGTGCATGACCATATCCGCACCCGTTAAGTTAAGCCCCGTGCCGCCCGCCATAAGCGAGATGAGAAAGACGGGGATATCGGGTGAGCGATTGAAGCGGTTGCATTCTTCCATGCGCTCTTTTGTGGAGCCGTCCAAGTAGCAGAACTTAATTTCTTTCTTTGTTAAGTCTTTGGCAATACGACCGAGAGTATCAAGGAATTGCGAGAAGACGAGAATCTTGTGTCCGCCCTCAATTGCGTCCTCGAGCTGTTCATAAAACGCGTCTAGTTTGCCGAGGGACGCGATCTGGCGTAACTTCATGAGTAGGGCGAGAAGTTCAATGCGCGACTTATCAAAGCCTTGTTTCTTCACGAGATTGCCTGCTTCGCGCCGCGTTTTAGAGAGTGCCGCGAGATATTTGCGCTCGCCCTCTTCACTCATCGGGCAATACGAGATCTTAACAATCTTGTCGGGCAAATCTTTCGCGACGGACTTCTTTAAGCGGCGCATAATGAACGGATGTATTTTACGCCTTAGTCCATCTTGGGCATCCCGTGCGAGACTGCCGCCTTGGAGAATAGGTTCTGAGTAGCGTCGCCTAAAGATTTCGTAATTGCCAAGGTAGCCCGGCAAGAGGAAGTCGAAGATACTCCAAACATCCGCGACGGAGTTCTCAATGGGTGTACCAGTTAAGACGAAGCGGTGCTCGGAGAGGAGGCGCTTGACGGCATGGGAAGTCTTGGTGCGCCGATTCTTGATGTGCTGCGCTTCATCGAGCACAATTGCCGAGAAGGTGGTCTTGCTATAAACAATGTCAATATCGCGCTGGAGGGTTCCGTAAGATGTTATGACGAGGTCGGCGGTCGGGATATAACGGAACTGTTCCTCGCGTTCATACCCTGAGAGGACGAGTGTTTCGAGATTGGGCGTGAACTTGTGCGCTTCGGCTTCCCAGTTCCGCACGAGCGAGGTCGGGCAAACGACGAGCGCGGGCTTTTTCTCCTTACGATTCTTCTTTAGGAGGAGGGAAAGCCACGCGAGGGTCTGGATTGTCTTGCCGAGACCCATCTCATCCGCGAGCAGCCCCGCGAAACCCGACTCCTCCAAGAAGTTCATCCAGTAAACGCCCTGCTTTTGATAGGGACGCAACACTTTCTCAAGATCGCCGAGCGGGATAGGTTCAAACTTTGCAGTTTTCTCACGGTTGCGGAGCGCGGCACTTGTGCGCCACTTCTTGCCGCGCGCGTCATCTATCTCGACATCCAATGTCTCGAGCGACGCTTTGACATAGGCGGCGTGGATAGCGGGGACGCGGAACCAACCCGCGGGCGCACCATTCTGCCGCGGAGCACAGTCCGTGAAGACGGCGTGCATTTGCTCAATAGCCCGATAGTCAAGAAGCATAACTTCCTCGCCTTTTCGGATGTAGCCATCGCTGCGGTTGAGGGCGGCTTGTATCTCGATGGGCGAGATATCTTCGCCGTGCGCGTCAAAGTGGTAGGCAATATCGAAGTCGCCATTGGGCGCGTCTTTCACGGTGACGACCGGCACGATGGAAGTGAAAGTGTCGGTTAATTGCGTGAGTTTGTCGGCGAGTTCAATATGCCACCCGAGGCGGTGCAAGGCTGGGAGCCCCGCGCCCAAGAAGGTTAAGAGCTTTGACGGATTCGTTAAGTAGAACTTCGGATCCCCCGCGCGGTAGGCTCTCTCAAAGCCGTGACGCTTAATTTCGCGCAGGGCATCTTGCTCGACGGGCATGTTGCGCGTACGCCGCACAAGTGAGTCGTCGGGGTCGGGTAACCAAACGGTCTTATCTCTCTGGACGGAGCAGGCGGGGAACGCGACATCCTCATAGTGCGCGTCAAGTTCAATTGAAAGCGACGCACGCGAACCCGCCACATAAACGGAAAATGTCGGCTGCATGACGACGGGGATAAGCCGCGATTCGTCTTCCTCGGGCTTAGCAGGCAAGGCTTTCCCCTTGGGGAGGGCGACTTTTGCCGCGGCGGGGGGCTTCTTACTCGCGGCATCGTCCATTTCCATAATCATCTGGGCAATACCAATCGCGACGACATGATAACAGATCTGCCCCAAGAGTTGGTTTTGGCGACACGGACAGCGACTCTTCACGCGATTATCTGGTAGCCAAGTAAACGAGACGGGCATGCCCCATCCGTCTAGTTTCTCGATTTTGCCGCTAAACTCGCGCTTCTCTGGATTGTACGCAACATTCTTGACGACACCCTCACTGCAAAGAATGAGGGCTTGCTTGAAGACGGCAGGTCCCGCCCAAGCAAAGATATCCGCTTTAGTTATTCCGCTCTTAGTCATATTGGATATAAGTATATCATCTTTCCGCGCCCTATGCAATAGGAAAGTTGGGCTCGGTTTTGTACTGCAGATTTAAACGGATTGTCACGGATTTGTAGTTTTTGACGCAAAGTTCGCAAAGGGTTTTTACGCAAAGGGACGCAAAGGCTCTATTCTTATTGTAAAGACTCTTTGCGTCAAAATTAGGATGAAGAGGAGACTGAGTTAGGGTCTAGTATTCTAACCACGAAAATGGTATAATTTAGGGTGTTCGGACGGCGGATAAAGCACGAAAGCGTCCGAATCTCATAGACCAAGGGAATGCTTAAGTGGCAAAGTGCCGCGCTCCGCTCTTTAAGGTCGTGTAAGATTTAGCGTCAACGCTAACAAGTCGTTCACTCGAAATACTACCACTATTTCAAGAAACCGAACGGAATGTAAGCGGATGATGCGCCCCTCGGGGTGCATTGCCTCTTCATGCATTTGGTTTCTGCCTGTGGTAGGGCTACGAGTGAGTGCATGAAAAGGTAATGCGCTCTTTTTATGTATGCGAGGCGGTCTCCGCGACAAGATGTGCGCAGAAATGTTGCCGATAAGAGAGCGGCATGATGGGCAAAGATGAGGCGGAAAAAACTGCGTGTATTTGAAGGGTTTGCTGGTTATGGCGGTGCAACATTTGGACTTCGCCGTGCGGGAATCCCGCATCAAATTGTGGGTTACTCTGAGTTCGACAAATTTGCAAGTGCACTCTATGATACCAATTTCAAAGACTCCAATGGGCGGCCTATCAGGAATTGGGGCGATATCACAAAAATCGAACCGAGCGATTTACCAGACTTTGATTTGTTTACAGGAGGATTTCCCTGTCAGCCATTTTCTTCTGTCGGACTTCAGAGGGGAGAGAAAGATCCCTATGGGCGTGGCACGCTTCTTCATGATATTCTTCGCATCTGTGCTATTAAAAAGCCAAAATACATTCTTCTAGAAAATGTAAAAGGACTGACGGCAAAGAAATTCCAAGGACTCTTTGTCCTTCTGAAGACATGGCTTCGCGACAATGGATATGGAGAAATGTCATACGCCGTCTTAAATACAAAAGACTATGGAATACCTCAAAACAGGGAACGTCTGTGGATGTTTGCTCGAATGGGTGGTTTGCCAAAGGACTTCTC
>CAVCAF010000011.1:0-21643 GCA_963600185.1 Azospirillum sp. 51_20
AGTGGAAATCGCCAAAGCGATTTAGTATTGACTTTTTTTCTCATAGGAGGGGGCGGAGTCCCTGTCCGCCCCGATGGAATGGGCACTCAATGGTTTGGCAATAATCGGCAATATGAAGTTCCATTGTCGAATATTGCCATAAACGGCGGGCAAGGGACTGCGAGCCCCCTACCTGTTCCGTAGGTTCCGTGGGAATCTGTGTAAATCCGTGGATAAAATTGCCCTCGTATGCGCGAATGGTGCGGCGGCAGTTTCTGCTTGCAACAGGGAAACTGATATGGTATAATGATGTCGTTCTCTGGATGATAGTAGGCTTTCTACTGTAGGAAAGGGGACGAGACATAGTCTGAGGAGCGTTTTGAGGTCAAGCTACTTCGGGAGAGCCGACTAAAGAAACCAACCCTTAGACGCCTAAGTCAATTTGCAATCTGCAAAGCGATCGTCAGTTGAAACGTGAGAAATTTCAGTAAGGCGATACTTAGCAGAGGAACGCAAAAGCGTTTCCTCTCTTCGTGTTCCTTACAAGGCGATTCTCACGGCCCCAACTGAAATACAAGAGAGGATTTTCTTTTCTTGTATTAAGATTGCCGCGTAGACACGAAGGGAGAATCGCCCATTCAACCATCGTGCAACTAACTAAGGGCAATGTTAGGAAAAGAATCAAATATGAATAAATTAATGTTTATTGCTTCGGCAACCGTTGCTAGTGCATTAATTTCGGGGTGTGCTTCGAGCGGTCTTAGTGAAGAAGCTCAAGCTAATGCACCTACCGTAATCTGGTATGATAACGCGAGTCTCTTGGTTGAGGCGAACGATCCAGATTTGAAAGCTGATTGTTTTATTGGCGTGCCTGCGCTTGATGCGGTTGTAGACGCTGTTAAGGATATCCTTGTCCAGGTGCCGAATTGGGCAGTTGCGAAAGTTGAGCAGAAGCACTTTGAGAATACCTATATGGAGTCGGCGAAGACTCTTAATGGTGGAACTGACGATGAAAACAAGGCTCTCGTTGTTAAGGGTGAAGCGTTTAAGACCGTGTTGCTAATGGATACTTTTGCAGATGAAGTTGCTCATGCGGCCAAGGCTGCGGCTGTCCCGAAAGAAGAGAGACCTCCTATCTATGCTGAAAACGAAAATGTTTATAATGCCGCGCAAGCAAAGACGGTTGATTACGCCAACAACCACATCTATGTCTTTGAAAAAACAATGACAAATGGGGTTGATCGCGCCGCGTTTTTTGAAGATCCTTCTCGTGCACAGTGGAATACGAAGTCTGAAGAAGTTGCGGCGAAAATTAAAGCTTGTGTAGCTACTTCGGATAATGAGGAGGCGGCAAAGGCGGCTGTAGCAAAACTCTGCAAGGAGATGGGCGTTCAGGAAGTAAACTGGACTGAAGTTGCTAAGCTTCTACAGCAAGATCTAGAGAAGATCCAGAAGGCAATTCAGGATTTTGCTAATGCAATGCAGAGCGATGCTGATTTGCAACAGAAGATTGTTAAAGCCGCGTTCGGAGGCGAAATTGTCCCTGGCACCTCGGGCAAGGAGACGCTCGCTGTTATCACGCGCGTTGGTAAGCAAATGGCTGTGAGTGCGAAACTCATCGCGTGGCTACTTAAGTCGATCGCTGTTTGATAGCCTAGTTAAGAAGGAGTAAAATCATGAACTTCAGGAAGTTTTCACTGTTTGGTTTCCTTTTGGTGGCGTTGCTTATTTGCGGATGCCAGACGAGTAATCTTAGTGTCACCTCTGGTGTTACGGCAATAGACCGTGAAGTAGTGAAAGATCGTCCAGTGGAACTTCCTGGAGGTTATGATGTTGATGATTTTGGTCGCCTTCGTATGCTGATTGCGGATGGCGACATCAAATCTAATGCGAGCGCGTTTAAGGAGCAACATGACTTCATGAATGTGCGCTTCCAGTCCGAGATGGCGAAGCATAAGCGTTACGAGTTCAATGCGGTGCATGGGTTAAGTGCCGCGAATAAGATGGTAAGTGCCATGAAAGAGCAAGGTACGCTTGAGACGGATGACGAAACCGAAGGTGAAGAAGACGATGCGAAATATGGTAAGAACCCTGATTTGTATTTGGGGTGGGGAATAAACATTCAAGAAGAGACAAAGTCGAATGGAATGTATGGGCAGACATTTACTTGGAAGTGTACGGTTAATGCGACAGTGAAGTATAATAAGGATGTGAAAGGGTTTGATGGTAAGGTTAAACATCATAAGGGAGATATTGCCATGACGCGTGATTTTGATTTACCCCTTATTGTAAAAGAGCAGAAGTTGAACTCAATGGGCGGCGTAAAGAGCGGCTTTAATTATAAAAGTGGCGCGGCAGTTCAAGGCTTGATGCAGGAAATCGTTATTGCCGCGTCTGAGCGGATTGCGGAAGATTTGGGCCGGCAATTCCCTGTTGGCGGCAAGATTATTGGTGCCCTTGGTATGGACATATTAACAATGGATCAAGGCTCTAATCAGGGCGTTGAGAAAGATATGCAAATGGTTATCTTCGCGCGTTATGAGGGTGTAGATGTTCCTCTAGCGAATGCGGAAGCGTCCCCGACGATGGATAAGTCGCAACTTGAAGTGTGGCGACTTGCTGAAAGTAAACATGCTAAGGCAATACTTGCTCAGATTAGTGATAACCCGAAGAAGTGGATGAAAGAAACAGGCAATCAATTGTATGCAGTAAGAGCAATTCCGCCTCAAGACGCAACGGTGGGCACACGTTACGAAAAATAAGGAACCCTGAAATGAAAAAGAGAACAGGTTTCTCCTTTCTACTTGCACTTGTCTTAGCGATAAGTGCAAGCGCACTTAATTTTGACCAAAATGCCGCGCTCACGCAGTTACAACAAGATGGTTTAGAGTGCTTATCGGGTGTTGCGGATGATGTGGGATTCTGGGTTCTTACGGTTGGTAGTGCGTCTCAAGAAGGGAAGTCCGCAAAAGAAGCGGAAGATCTCGCTAAGCTAAATGCGCGAGCCAACATGGCTAAGTCTTTTTCTGTCCAAGTCGCAGCCGCCACGGAGAGCTTTTATAGTGAAAGTGACGCGGGGACAAAAGAGTCCTTTATGAAGTGGGCGCGTGAGGATACTCAACTACTATTGGCTGGTATGCGCATTGTTAAAGTCTTTACTGAAGGTGATAAGGTGAAAGCCGTTGCCTTGCTTACACAAAAAACGGTAGACGCGTCGGCGAAGTTGAAAGCGGCGATGGCAGGTAATCGCCCTAACACCGTGGAAGCCGAGGGCGAGGGTGCAACGAAAAAAGAGGCAATCGAAGCGGCGTGTCGGAGTGCGCTAGAACAAGTTAATGGCGTGAATACGATCGCTTCTAGTGCCGCGGTGGATGATTCTACGGTGCGCTCACGCGCGTATGCGGATATACAGGGACTTGTGTCAAACTATCGCATTCTCTCTGAGAAGCAAGAAGGGGGGCAATGGCATGTGGTTATTGTCGCCGCTATTGATAAAGATGAGTTGCAGGAGACATATGGCGCGGAATTGAAGTCAATTGGCGACCCGCTATTCTTCGTCAGTGGAGACAATCCGAACGCCGTGAAGTTGATGAGCGATTATTTCATACAAAAGGGTTTTAAGACGACAACAAATAAAGGCACTTCAGATTATAAGATTGAGCTTAAGACGCTCTTTGAAGAGATTACAGACCCAGCAGACGGCGGGAAGGGGACGCAGTTGTCGTTAACTGCCGTATGTTTTGATAAGGCGGGCGTGCAGTTGTTTTCAATTGTGAATGATCCGCGCAAGGCTTGTTCTTTTTCTGGTACGCCTGCGCGGCAAACACAAATTTGTGTTAAGAAGGCGGTTAAGCAAGTCGGCAAGCCTCTTCATATGCGCCTTCAAAAGGCTATAGCCGATTTAGTGAACAATGGGCGCACTGTGCGGATGGTGTTTCGCAATGTTACGACCAAAGACCAAACTGGATTTATTGAGAGGCTTGTTACTGAAGTAAACGATCTTCCAGGTGCAGGGAGCGCGACTTCTTCGCTAAATGAAGAACTTCGCGTGGCGACGCTACGCTTCACGCTAAAAGGCAATCCGCAAGATTTAGTGGATATGTTGCGTCAGCGCGTGCCGCAATTGCCGCCCGCGTTGAGTGTTTCAACGAACAAAATTGTTTTTGAGTTCTAATAATCCTAAATAAAGGAGTACACGAATGAAAATGAGAAATATAGTTCTAGTTGCGGGCGTGGCACTTTGTGCAGCACATTTGTGCGCGGCTGAAGACGCGGCTATAGAGGAGAAAGCCCCCGAAGCGGCACTTGCTGAAGGGACTAAAGACGCGAACACGTTACTCATGGAATATCTTGAGTCCAAAGGCTGGACAGAGGGGCCGAATATAAAGAAGTCGGGCGCATTTATTGTGCAGACAGGTACTGGAGCTATTCAAGCGCCGCCGACACATCCATCTTATAATGACGCGCGTGCGCGGGCGTTTGATAAGGCTATGCTTGACGCGAAGGCTAAGTTAGCGAAGTATTTGAAAACTGAAATCAGTGTCGCTGTAGAGACGACATATGTTGAGCCGCCCAAAGAAATGGGAGGACCCGAGAAAGAATTAGCAAAAGCAATGGCGGAAATGCCAGATGATTCGTTATTTGGCAAAGTGAAGTTGCTACTTAATAAGAAGTTGGATAATGCTTTAAAGGATGAAGGCTATGATGTTTCGGCAGAAAACGCGGCGAGTGAGGCTAAAATTGCAAAGCTTCGTGCGAAGTTAAACAGCGTCATAAGTCGCGATTCTTTCAAGAAAGCAATTCAAGAGAGTGCCAAGGTGGCAATTTCTGGTGCACAAGCTTTTTATACAATTGAAGTTATAAATGGTAAAAAAGCGGAAGTTGGCATTGTCTTAATTTGGAGTCCTAAACTTGGCGAAATGGCGGATTCGCTCGTTTCGGGAAAGCCAGTAGCCAAGGCTAAAGCAAAGAAGCCGATTCGTGAGCAATTGCCGACTGATAATCAGACCTTGCTTTCTACTTTTGGTATTCAACAGAAGATAAACGAGAACGGAGAATATGTGCTCGTTTCTTATGGGCAGGCAGGTGCTCGTACAGAAAGTTCCCGCTCTGCACAGGCGGCCTATGATAAAGCGGCGATGCGCGCGAAGGCTCAGATCCGCCAATTTGCAGGCGAAACAATTGCCGCAAGTGATGCCCAGAATGAAGCTGAAGAGACTTTAGAATATGATGATGGGTCATTGCCTGATTATAATGACGCTAGTTCTTATGAGCAATATCAGAAGTCGGTCGCTCAGAAGATGACGATTAATGGGGCCTCTACTATTAAAACATGGACTGCGGTTCATCCTGTAAGTGGCAAGCCAGTTTATGGTGTTATTGTGAGTTGGAGTCCTTCAAGCGCAGAATATGCGCGGCAGATTAAGTCGCAGATTGAGTCTTCAGCAAAGGATGGCGCGGAAGGTCGTCGTACTACGGTCGAGCCGTCTGCGCAAAAAAGTGCTGCGCCCGCCACAATGAAGGCTCCCGCGGCCGTGCCAACGGTAACGGATCGCATAAAAGCGGGAGCGGATGGCGATGAAGACGCGTTTTAATCTCACGCTTCTTACATTTTGTATAGGTGCTAGTGTCTTTGCTAGCACTTGTACAGATGTGTTTAGAGCCAATAAGAAAGCCGTTTTAGAAGGAACTTGCCTTTCTAAAGATAATGTTTGCTTTGGTATCGGTCAGGCAACCCCGCGTAGCGATTCCACAGTGCAACAAGAAGTCGCGAGTAGCAAAGCAGAACTCGCCGCGAAAGTAAATCTTATTTGCCGAAAGTCTGCCGCGGGGATTGTGTGGCCTAAAGATATTTCGCCCGAAAACAAGGCAATATTGGCGGCTCTAACAGCGCGCGCGTTAACGCTGTCGGCTAAGGTAAAGGGCGTGGAAGTCGTCTATCGGGAGAAGGGCACTAACCGTGTGCAGACGGTTGTTGTTGCCGTTCAGGAGGAAGCCTTAAGCAGTGTGCCGCGGGCAACCTTTGACGATGCTAAACGCATACTGATTGAGCCACATTCGCTTAGGCGCAATTTCAGAAAGTATCCGGACGCACTTTATGCGCTCTACATCTCGCAGAAGCCTTTGCCCGCGACCTTGCGCGGCACATCTTATCGTGAGTGGACTCCTGCGCAGTTGAATACTTTCTGTGGCTTGCCCAATGCACCTGAGCCTGCGCCCGCGTCTGTGCCCGCTACGGACGCTGTGCAGGAAGAGGAGGAATTAGAGACTCTGCCGCGTTTCATTTTGCCCCCTTACGCAACAGCGAACGAAAATGAGACAATAGGGTTTTGAGAACTTTGAATATTACGCGTCAATCTCGCGTTAAAAAGCTCCCATTTTGCGGAATCGGCTTAATGGGAGTTTTGCTGTTGTTTGTTGGGTGCGTATCAGTTGAGAAACACCCGAACGCCTATATGCTGAGTCCAAGGGTAGAGAAGATAATTGAGAATCTCCCAGATAAAAAGTGGCGAATTGAGGCTTTTAATATGTCACTTGGGCATATGCAAACAGTGGACAGTGCCGCGTTCACTAGTAGTTGTCTCAGCGAACTTCATAAGTATCTTCTAGCTCAACCCGCTCTTGCTTCTTATTATCAGAACCAGAAGGCTGGTATAAACACAATAAACCTAGGTATTTGGCTTGGCATAACTTATAAGAAACAGATTGTTAACACCAAACTTGTTAGGAGTTATGAGTGCTCTCTCATCGTGGCAGTCAAAGGCGGCGGTCAGGATTATGAGGAATTATTAGTAAATACATCATTCCTCATTTCTAGACCCTTTGAGCAAAAGGAGTCTGTCTTGGAGATAGAAAAGGGCGTTATTAACGACGCGCTCTTAACCGCGTCCGATATAATAGGCTCTATGTTTAACCAAGTTTGAGACCGAGTATGGGCTGGGGGCTGAGGAGCCTTACGCGGAGCGTTTTCGCTCCGCAACCTAATTTCACAAACCCGCGGCACATTTGAGGAGAAGACGCGAAAAAGGGCGTGCGTTTGGGCCGGAAATATGATAAAATAGTAGGCAGATAATCAAGAAAGGTTGTGTATGACACGTTGTAAAAGGTTGCAGATTACTATTTATAGACTTCGCGCGAAGTTGGTGGTGCTCGCGCTTTTGATGTGCGTTTCTCTAGCGCATGGTTTTGAGATAACGCTCTGGCGCGGCGAAACGCGGGCGGTGATTTTGCCTGATAGTGTGGAAGCTGAGGACGCGAAGAGTGCCGACTACGCGCTCCGTCTAGGTGCACTCAAGACGGTAAAGTATGCGCCTGCGCCGCGGAGCTTGCAACGCCTTGAGGTTTATGATCGCGTCGTTTGGGGTGGCGACGTGTCGAGTCCGCGTGTTTTAGAGGTGACGGCTACAGCTAATGCGCACGCGGGTGTTTACAAAGTGCGTGATGTGACGCTACGCATTTTGGCGCGTACATTGCCTCCCGCCAAGGAGTGGCAGTACTTTCTTGACCTTTGGCAGAATCCGTGGGCTGTGGCGCGGCACGCGAACATTGCGCCTTTCTCGGCTGAGCACTACGCGGCGATGCGTCCGTTGTGGGAACTTTTAGCGGGGGCTGGGCAAAAGGCACTGACGGTGACGCTCATGACGAAGCCGTGGAATCACCAGTGTTACGACGCGTATGGCTCGATGATTGGACGCGTAAAGAAGGCGGACGGTTCCTGGGCGTTTGACTATACGCTTTTTGATGCGTATGTCGCGTTTGGACGCTCCTGCGGGATTGGACCCGACATTGCCTGCTACACGATGTGTCCGTGGGGATATGTCTGCGACTACAAGACGGAATCGGGCGAGGAGTGCCGCGTTGTTTGCAAGCCGGCGACACCCGAATTCGCGGACTACTGGGGGGCTTTTTTGAAGGACTTTGCCGCGCACTTAAAGGCGAAAGGCTGGTTTAACGATACTTACATCGCGATGGACGAGCGCAGTCCTGAGGATGTGAAGTTTATTGCGGACTTCATCCAAGAGAAGGCTCCCGGGATGCGCATCGCCATGGCGGGCAACCGTAAGCCCTCCGACTTCGAGGGAATCACAATTGATAACTACAGTCAGGGACTGCGCGATGGCATGTTGACGCCTGCATTTATGGCGGAGTTGCCGACGCGGCGCGCGAAGGGCTATAAGACGACTTTCTATGTTTGTTGCAGTCCGCGCTACCCCAACACCTTCTCGTGCTCGGGGCTTGGCGAGGCGTTTTGGCTGGGGGTGTATCCAGCCGTCGCGGGGTTTGACGGATTTCTTCGTTGGGCATACAATAGTTGGCCAGCGAATCCCGTTGAGGACGCGACCTTTGAGTCGGAGGGACGCGATTGGCTCGCGGGCGACACCTTTCTCGTGTATCCGAATGCGGAGCCGTCGTGGCGGTTTCTTGATTTGCGCAACGGCATAATTGCCGCGGAGAAACTCAACATTCTGCGCGCGACAACCCCTGCGGCGAAGGACGCGATTAGCGAACTTAGCGCGGCATTTGATGTAAACGCCGCGCTTCAGAATAAAGCTAACTTTGTGGGGCTCGCCGAAAAAGTGCAGTCCGTCGTTAACGCGGATTATTGATTTTCGAGATTCCTGAGACGGAGCTGTCCGCACGCGGCATTCGTATCTTTGCCGCGTGAGCGCCGTAGCATCGTCTGCACCCCCGCCTTCATGAGCACATCGAGGAACATGAGTAGCGTCGCCTCGCTCGGCGTTTTGAAGTCCGGACGGTGCGAGACGGGCGAAAGTGGTATGAGGTTTACCTTCGCCATTGGCACGCGGCGGACTTGTCGCGCGAGTTCTTCGGCGCAGGCGCGTGAGTCGTTTACGCCCGCGATGACGGTGTACTCAAAGGTTATTATGCGCTTTGTCTGCCGCGTATAGTCGGCGCAAGCGGTGAGTAGTTCGTCAATGGGCCAGCGCTTATTGACGGGCATAAGCTCAGAGCGTAGCGCGTCGTTTGGCGCGTGGAGTGAGACTGAAAGCTCAAACTGGATGCCCTCGGCGGCGAGGCGTGCGAAACCTGGCACGACTCCGCAGGTGGAAAGGGTAATGTGCCGCGCCCCGAGATTGGGACCCTTGCCCGCATTGATAAGTTTAAGTGCGCGCATCGTCTCATCATAGTTGGCGAACGGCTCGCCCATGCCCATGACGACAATATTGGTTATCTCGCCGAACTTGCGCCCCGCGAGATACTCAGCGACAATCTCATCCGCTGTCAAAGAGCGCACAACGCCGCGGGAGCCTGAGGCACAAAATGCGCACGCCATGCCGCAGCCGACTTGGGTCGAGATGCATTGCGTGAAGCGCTCGCGTGCGGGGATAAGCACAGTCTCGACGCAGTTGCCGTCCGCGTATTTAAGAAGAAGCTTGCGCGTACCGTCCGTTGAAGTCGAGACATCGGCGAGTTCCGTCGGGGTAAGCGGGAACTCCTTCGCGAGAATCTCGCGGAAGTCTTTCGGCAGCGTCGTCGCCTCTTGCCAGTCGGTAATGTAGTCGCGATAGAGAGCCTGCAAAATCTGGTCGGCGCGAAACGGACGCAGTCCGCGCGCGGCTAAAATAGGCTTCCATTCTTCAGGTAGTATACTCCATGCCTTAGTCATGGGAATATTATACCAAAAATTGGCTCTCTTGGGTTGTTTTGTGTTTGAGAGTGTGTTATAATAGTTGGCATGCAAAATGTAGAAAGGCTAGAAGAGCGACATGAGCATAAATAGACGAGAGTTTCTTAAAGGTACGGCGTGGATGGGCGTCGCTGCGGCTGCGGCGGGATGCACCTCCACACGGCTATTTGACTTTACGAGTGGCGCACCCATGGCGGGCTTTCGGTGTGCACCGATGAAGCGCGTGCGCGTCGGTATTGTCGGGCTTGGCGGGCGCGGACAAGGTCCGCTCAATCGCCTGCCGCAGATACCGGGCATGGAAATTACGGCGCTTTGTGATCTCGTGGGCGAGAAGGTGGAAGCCGCCGCGGCACTTCTTGAGAAGAAGTTCGGCTACAAGCCAGGACAGTGCAAGAAGTATGTGGGCGCTGAGGCGTATAAGGCGCTTTGCGACGCGGCAGATGTGGATGTCGTTTATTCGACAACTCCTTGGGCACTGCATACGCCTGTCGCCCTGCGGGCAATGGCATGCGGCAAGCACATCCTAACCGAGGTGCCCGCGGCAATGACGCTGGACGACTGCTGGGCGCAGGTTGAGATGGCGGAAAAGATGCGCGTACACTGTATGCAACTCGAGAATTGTTGCTATGGTGAGATGGAACTTCTCGCGCTTAATATGTGCCGTCAAGGGCTTCTGGGCGACTTGATGCATGGGGAAGCGGCGTATATTCACGACTTAAGCTTCCTATCTTCCAGCAATGTCGGGGACTACGAGTGGTGGCGCGCGGAGTGGGATCTGACTCACAAGGGCAACCAGTATCCGACGCATGGACTAGGTCCCGTTTGCCAGTATATGGGCATTAACCGTGGCGACCAATTTGATTATCTTACCTCGCTCGAAGGCAAGCAGGCGCGATTTGAGGAACTTGCCCAAGTGCGTGGCAAGGGTAAGTATCTCGGCAAGAAGTTCGCGATGGGCGATATGAATATGACGCTCATCCGTACGAAACTCGGGCGCACAATTCTCCTCGCGCATGATGTCTCGAGTGCGCGGCCCTATACGCGCTACAACACAATTGCGGGCACGAAGGGAATCTTTAAGGACTATCCGTATCGCCTCGCGATTGAGAAGAAGTATGGGGATGGCGGCGCACACGCGTATATGACGGCTGAGGAAGCTGAGAAATATCGCGCCGATTATATGCACCCCTTGTGGCGCGCGGCAGGCGAAATCAGCCAGAAAGTCGGCGGGCATGGCGGTATGGACTTCTTAATGGACTTGCGGTGGTGCTACTGCTTGCAGAACGGGTTGCCGCTTGATATGGATGTTTATGACCTCGCGGCGTGGTGCTCGATGTGCGAACTAACCGAGAAGTCGGTCAGGAGTCGCTCCAGTTCCGTCACCTGCGTCGACTTCACGCGTGGGGCATGGAAGACAACCGCGCCCCTCGGGATTATGCGCTTCAACCAAGACTGGTTGGAGTTTAAAGATGTAAAAGTCGACAAGACGGCACTTAAAGTTTAATCACTAATTAGAAAGGAATCTAAAATGAAGAAGAATTGTATTTTTGAGACAGTTAAGCGCGGCTTTACGCTCGTGGAATTGCTGGTCGTCGTGGCAATCTTGGGTGTGCTCGCGACAATCGCCATCCAGAACATCAACGAACACCTCGATAACGCGAACAAAACTGCCGCGAAGTCTTCGGTGGACTCGATTGATGGGGCGGTGCTGAGCTACAAGATTAAGCACGGTAAGTTGCCGAGCGACTTGCGCGACCTTATTAAGGATGAGGGTGATGATGGTCCAATCCTTAAGGGCGGCGAGGGTGCGTTGTATGACCCGTGGAACAACGAGTACAAACTCGAGAAGAACGGACGCAAGTATGCGGTCGTCTGTGCGGGTATGGACGGCGAGTTTGGCACGGATGACGACATCCGTAGTGACAAGACGGATAAGAAGTCGAAATAAGCATTCGCCTTTATGCGTCGCGGCTTTACGCTGATTGAACTTCTAGTTGTCATCGGCATTATCGCGACGATGATGGGCGTAGCCGTTATTTCGTTTACAGCTGGGCGCGGCGCTTTTCGTTTGAAGGGTGCCGCGCGCGATGTTTTCGCCGCGATTCGCAAGGCACGCTCTACGGCACTCGTCACCCAAAAACCCTGCATTATTACCTATTCGGTTGATTCAGTTGGGGATACCGTTAGGGCGAATGTGGAAATCTCGGGTACGGAACTTATGAAGGATACGGGAGCACAGGAAGCATGGACGCTTTCGGGTGAGCGCATTCTTATTGGGGGCGATGAGCTAGAAACTGCCGCGGAAGGCGAGGACGGCGCGGCACTTCCCCAAGGCAAAGGCCATTCGGCGACTGAGATGCTCTTCCCAAGCCTCTCCAAAGAAGTAATGGAAGGTATCCGTCTTAAGGTTGTCTCGGGGAATGAGGAGTTGCCCCAGAGTGAGGGACAAGAAGAAATGCGCAAGGCGCGTATTTCTATCTATTCGAATGTCGATTACTTGCTCGGAAAGTACAAAAAAGCACGCGAAGAAGAGAAAATTGCCGCGGAAGAGGAGAAAAAAGAGGAGTCCGACGCGGCAGTTGTGACCGAAGAGCAAGAGCCTGTTAGTTTCGTTTGGCAGGTGAATGGGAGGTGCGAACCTCATCGCGTTTATGTTTATGCGGACGGTTCCAAGCCAGAAGACGGACTCCTCATTACGGTTGACCGCTTTGGCGCCGTAACGGTAATTTCGCCAGGTGAGGAGGAAGACTAAGGTATGCGCCGCGGTTTTACACTCCTTGAAGTGCTGATTGCGACCATAATCCTTGGTCTCGGCATGGCGGGGCTCCTCGTTTCACTTTCTCAGGCGCAGGAACTTATGCTTTCGGCTACACGTTTTCAGGCGACGCAGGAAGTTATGGATATGGGCGACATGGCGTATCCGCTCGCGGATGTGCAAGATCCCGACATAGATCTCGATGTCCCAGAGACGCGTGCCTCGGCTTTATGGGATAAAATCTCGAAAATCCACCTGACGCGCGAACAAGAAGAGAAGTATCGCGGCTATACATGGGAGCGGGAGTGCCTTAACAAGAATGATAAGGACGAAATTGAGCGTTTGGGCGGAATCTATGTTGTGCGCATAACCGTGCGTTGGGGCGACCGTTATCGAGGGCATGGCGAAAAAGAAAGCTATGTCACCTACTGGCGAAAGGAGGAGTGACAAATGATCCGCCGCGCCTTTACCATGGTTGAAATGTTGCTCGCGACGCTCCTTTTGGGCATTTTGACCACTTTTGCCGTCCTTACCTTTAATGCCGTCACGACTGCTTGGCAGGTCTCGGGCGAGTATATGGATAAAAATCAGCGGGCGGACTATGCGCTTCGGCAAGTTATTGCGGGACTTCGCAGTATGTACTATCCCCATGATGGTAAGCAAGATGAACGCTACGGCTTTATCCTCTATAATAATGGAGAAGGGGAGGACGCGAAAGATTCGGATGTTATTGAGTGGTCGAAGACGGGACCTGCCCTAATTGGGAGCGAAAGTGCCGTCGGGGATACCGTCCACCGCGTGCAGGTTCTTGTATTAGAGGAGGGGAATAGCGACTATCGCGACCCAATTTCCGTCACGGGACTTTATGCGCGGCAGTGTCCAGACGCGGCATTGCGTCCGCAAGATACCGAAACGGACTATACTTTCGCCAATGAAGATATGTACCAGCCTGTCCTAATTGCGGATGGGGTAGCGGGGTTCAACTGCCGCGTTTTGAAGAATAAGGATAAGACGAAAGCGAAAAATGACGAGTCCCTTTTTGAGGATGAGTGGACAGAGTCAAATAGCGTACCTTATAAGGTAGAGTTAACCTTTAGAATACTGGACCCCGAAGGCAAAAGTTACCGCACCCATACGGCACCGCTTATGCGGATAGTACGCATACCTGTCTTCGAACAAAGTCAGGATGGGGCTGAAGCACCTACCGCTTCGTCTAAGGAAAAGGCCGCGGCAGCTGGCGCGGCACATGGGATAGGTCGCCGAAGTGGTGGCGGTGGAAATGGCGGGGGCGGTACGCCTCCCCCCGCACCCCCCTCGGGAGGAGGTGCGCGATGAAAAACCGCCGCGGAAGCGCCCTCGTTATGGCGATTTGGATTATTGCTATCCTTTCGGTGATAGTAATCTCGTTCGTCTATGAAGCGCGGCAACAAAGTGGCATTAACCTTTATGTCCTCTCGCGCAATAGGGTGGACCGTTTCGTGGATGCGGGGCGTATCCTCGCCGAAGTTGTCCTTACGAGTTATTCGGACGCTCCCGATTGGACTGAAGACCAAGATACGGCGAAACTCCTCGAGGATGATCGCTGGGTACTTGAGAAGCAAGAGTTAAAGTCCGCGTCAAAATGCACGATGGGCCCCATCGTTCTAGACACCGAGAACCCAGAAGGTGGCACCGTAAAAGTGGAGATATCTGCCGTAAATGCGGGAGATAAGGGAATTATTGACATAAATGAACTTTGCAAGGCGGGCGACGACACGAAGTATATGGAGCGGTGGTGGATGCTCTTTCGCGCCCATAATATCCCTGAAGAACTCTCTACCCAAAAGGACGGCATAATCAAACTTTGGAACATCCTAATCGCTTCATGGGACGATTGGCGCGATGAGGATGATACCGTCACGGCGATTGACGGGGAAGAATGCGGTGCGGAAAACAAGTGGTATGAGGATTTGGAAGAGAAGTTCGTGGGGACGGATGAGGAGAAAAACGAACTTAAACGCCGCCCGCGGCAGGGACGCATACCTGATGTGAAGGAACTTGAATATGTCCGTGGCTTTAGAGACTATCCACAAGTACTGACTGGAGGGGTAATAAATCCGTGGGAACGTGAAGAAGACCAGATAACGGTTAAGGGCATGCTGGATGTCTTTTCCGTTGAAGGCGGCAAGAAAATAAATGTGAACACTTGCGAAAATACCGCGGCACTTGTGTCGATTCCGGGTGTCTATCGCAATCCTGAGGATGATGATGCGCTCGCGGATGCCGAGGAAGTCGCCCAAGCCATAATTGCCGCGCGCGGCATCATGCCTGAGACTTACGATGTGGACCCCCTGCGGACATCGTGGCCATTTAAGGACTTTTCTGACCTTTGTAACCGCGTCACCCAAGTCAATAAAGACGCGGATATTTCATCAGAAGCGTCCGAATACCTCTCTTTTTCGATAGAAAAGGAGTCCGTCTTTAAGGTGAAGATAACGGGCGAATCGGGTGGGATGACCCATACGGTGGAAGCCGAGTGCTACATAAAGGACACATCCGTACGCTACATCCGTTGGCAAGAGGACTAAGCATGGAGCGGCTTGATAAACTACTTTTGACGCGGTATCCGGACTTCTCACGCTCCCGCATAGAAGGGCTTATCAAGGCTGGCTTCGTTAAGGTAAATGGGGTGAGCGCGGCAAAAGCAGGCATGAAGGTTGCCGAAACGGATAGTATTGAGGTAGAAATTCCGCCGCCTGTGCCCGCCATACCTGAACCGGAGGCAATCCCGCTCGCGATTGTGTATGAGGACGAGGATATGCTCGTCGTTAACAAAGCCCCTGGCATGGTCGTTCATCCCGCGCCCGGACACTTCACAGGGACGCTCGTCAACGCACTTTTACACCACTGTCCAGCCCTTTCGGGTATAGGTGGCGTGGCGCGTCCGGGGATTGTTCATCGTCTAGACCAAGATACGAGCGGACTCATAGTTGTGGCGAAGTCCGAGAAAGCTATGGCGGGGCTAGTAAAGGCTTTCGCAGGGCATACGAATATAGAAAAGACCTACCTCGCCATTTGTCATGGACGCCCCAGACTGGACTCTGGACGCATAGTCAACTTTATCGGACGCCATCCCGTCGACCGTAAGCGCATGGCGATAGTTGAGCGAAATGGCAAAGAAGCGATAACAAATTGGCAATTAATCGCCGCAACGGACGCTCTGGGCAGCCCCATCTCGCGCATTTCTTGCCGAATAGAAACGGGGCGGACGCACCAAATTCGCGTGCATATGGCGTCCATTGGGTGTCCAGTTATAGGTGACGCGGTTTATGGTAAAAGTGCACTTGATAAGCGCCTAGTGCCGCGCCCCGCGCGGCAAATGTTGCACGCCTGGCAGCTTAAGTTGCGCCATCCCGTTTCGGGCGCGGCACTTTCATTTGAAGCCCCCATCCCAGAAGATATGACCCCCTACCTTGTCTAAAAGGCGGGGTGCGTACAAGTGGGTGGGGGGTCTGCGTACAAAGGGGTGGCGGGGTTGCGTAGGAAGGGGTGGCTGGGTTACTGTCTCGGGGTACCCGAGTTGCGTAAGAGGGGGTGCCCGAGATACTGTCTCGGGGTGCTTGAGACAGTGTCTCTCCTATGCCGTCCAACTAAACCCCTCTAGCCAACAAAAAAAGCGAGCCTCTTACGAGACTCACTTTGGAGGTGGGAAGCGGAGTTGAACCGCTGTAAGCGGATTTGCAGTCCGCGACCTAACCGCTCGGCCATCCCACCTTACTAACATGAAAAAAGAAAGGAACTGGTGGCGAGATAAGGATTCGAACCTTAGAAGGCGTAAGCCAGCAGATTTACAGTCTGCCCTCGTTGACCGCTTGAGTATCTCGCCAACAATTGGTGCATATTATACCAAATTTCGGGGTTCTAAGTCAATAGGGTTTTTTCACTTGCCGCAAAAAAGGTAAAAACCTCAACTTTTTTCTACCCTAAAAAGCCAATTTTTGGTATAATATAGAGGTATGAATGACGAAGAGAATGTAGCCCCCAGCGAGGGCGGATATAACGCGGCAAACATCCAGGTTTTGGAAGGTATGGAAGCTGTGCGCAAGCGCCCAGCTATGTACATTGGCGACACGGGTGAGCGCGGCTATCATCACCTTGTTTACGAGGTGGTTGATAACTCCATTGATGAAGCCTTAGCTGGCTATTGCTCTCAGATTGATGTTATTATAAACCCGGACGGCTCCTTGACTGTTGCGGATAATGGTCGCGGCATTCCCGTCGATATGCACCCGACCCAGCATCGTCCGGCGATTGAAGTCGTGCTTACGATTTTGCATGCGGGCGGTAAGTTCGATGGCTCGAATTACAAGGTCTCGGGCGGACTCCATGGTGTGGGCGTTTCGTGCGTAAACGCGCTTTCGGAATGGATGAAAGTCGATGTTAAGCGCGGCGGTAAGATTCATCATCTTGAACTTTCGCGTGGACATGTAACGAAGCCGCTTGCGGTCGTCGGTGAATGTGGAGAGGAGACGGGCACCCGCGTCACTTTCTTCCCCGACCACACGATTTTCTCTTGCCATGCCTTTAAGTGGGAGATTCTTTGCAACCGCTTGCGTGAACTCGCGTTCCTTAATAAGGGCGTCACGATCCACTTCCGTGATGATGAGGGCGAGGCACATCATGAGGAGACTTTCCATTATGATGGGGGACTTGACCAGTTCGTGGAGTTCCTAAACCAGAGCAAAAAGCCGCTGTCGCCCATTATCCATTTTGAGGGACAAAAGCAGGGGCTTACGGGCATGGTGCAAGCCGAGATTTCGATGCAGTATACCGATAGCTACTCGACTTTGGAGCAGACCTACTGCAACAACATCCATACCGTCGAGGGCGGCACCCATCTCTCGGGCTTCCGCCGCGCTTTAACGGCGACTATTAACAAGTATGGCTCTGATAATAGCCTCATAAAGGCGAAAGACCAGCTCACGGGCGACGATATGCGCGAAGGGCTTACGGTTATTGTGAGCGTGAAAGTGCCCCAGCCGCAGTTTGAAGGGCAGACGAAAACGAAGCTCGGTAATGGCGAAGTGGATGGCATCGTGTCGTCCATCGTTTCCGACAAGCTCATGACCTTCTTTGAGGAAAATCCGGCTGTCGCGAAAGTGATTATTGAGAAGACGCTTTTGGCGGCGAGGGCACGAGAAGCCGCGCGGGCAGCCCGTGATTCTACGCGCCGCAAGGGCGTAATGGATGGGCTTTCGCTCCCGGGTAAGTTGCGCGACTGCTCCGAACGAGACCCCGCAAAAACCGAACTTTACCTCGTGGAAGGTGATTCGGCGGGTGGTTCGGCACAATCTGGACGCGACCGTGCGACGCAGGCTATTTTGCCCCTGCGCGGCAAAGTGCTCAATGTCGAAAAGGCGCGGGTTGACCGTATGCTCGCTAACGCCGAAATCCGTACGCTCATTACGGCAATTGGGTGCGGATTTGGTGAGGAATGGGATGTTTCTAAAGCGCGCTACCATAAAATCGTTATCATGACGGATGCGGATGTTGACGGTGCGCATATCCGAACGCTTCTGCTAACCTTCTTCTTCCGTAAAATGCCTGAACTTATTGAGAAGGGATATGTCTATCTCGCGCAACCGCCGCTCTATAAGGTGGAACGCAAGAAAAAGACGGAATATGTGCTTACGGATGATGAACTTACGGCGAAGTTGTTGACCCTCGGGCTAGACGATTTCGAAGTCCGCGGCAAAGACGGTGCGGTAATGGACGCGGCAAAAGCGAAGGAACTCATGACGCTTCTCGCGGAAATCGAGGCGACGGCTAAGATGGTTGAGGAGCGCGGGTTTGATCCAGCCGTGCTCGTAAATGACGCGAATGCGCAGGGTTCGGGGGCTTCCATGCTCAAAAAGCAGTTCTCGTCCCTCTCGGTTTATGGGTGGACGCCCGACGATTGGTTCGCGGGAGCGCTCCCGAAGTTGCTCGAGGATGTGCGTGCTCATGGCAAGCAGGGACTCTCAATTTACCGCTTTAAGGGCTTGGGCGAAATGGACGCGGACGAACTCTACGATACGACGATGAACCCCGCCAAGCGTCGTATGCTACGTGTAAAACTTTCGGACGCGGCGGCGGCAGATCGTATGTTCTCGCTTTTGATGGGCGATGAAGTTGAACCGCGGCGTAAGTTTATTGAAGAAAATGCACTAAATGTGCGTAATCTGGACTTCTAAAGAGTATTATCATGGAAAACGAATCGGATACCTCACGTCACTTTCTGAGGCAATGGATTGAAAAAGATGTCGCCGAAGGGCGTACGGGCGGACTCGTCGTAACGCGCTTCCCGCCTGAACCCAATGGCTACATCCATATTGGGCACGCCAAAGCCGTCTGTGTCGACTTCGGTATGGCGGAACTCTTCGGTGGACAATGCCACCTGCGCCTAGACGATACGAACCCGACGAAAGAAAGCGATGAATACGCCGAGAACATTAAACGCGACATTCGCTGGCTCGGGTTTAAGTGGTCGGGACCAGGTGACGCGGGCGAGGCGGGGTTTTATAATGCCTCGAACATGTTCGATAAGATGTACGAAATCGCCGAGAACCTCATTAAGGCAGGTAAGGCGTATTGCTGTAATCTTACTCAGGAGGAATGGAAAGACTACCGCGGCGTTCCTGAAAAGCCAGGTAAACCCAGCCCCTCGCGCGACACTACCCCCGAGCGCAATCTCGAGATATTCCGTGATATGAAGGCGGGTAAGTATGCGGATGGCGAATGGTGCTTGAGGGCAAAGATTGATATGGCCTCGCCCAACATCCACTTCCGCGATCCCGTCCTTTACCGCATTCGTCATGTCGCGCACTACCACCTCGGTAATAAGTGGTGTATTTACCCGATGTACGACTTCGCGCACCCGATTGAGGATGCGCTCGAGGGAGTGACCCACTCCATGTGCACCTTGGAGTTCGAGGTGCACCGTCCGCTTTATGATTGGGTAGTCGATCGCCTTGATGAAATGGGGCTGTTGCCGATTCGTAATGGCGTAAAGATTCGTACACAGCAACGGGAGTTCGCGCGGCTTAATATTACTTATACGGTAATGTCCAAGCGCCTACTGCTAAAACTCGTCACCGAGAAGCATGTGGCGGGGTGGGATGATCCTCGGATGCCGACGGTATGCGGCATGCGTCGCCGCGGTTTTACGCCCGGCGCGATTCGGGAGTTTTGTGCCCGCGTCGGGGTCTCAAAAACGGAAAGTGAAAGCGACCCCGCGCTACTCGAGTGGTGCGTCCGTGAAGAACTGAATAAAACGGCCACGCGGCGCATGGCTGTTCTCGACCCTGTCAAAGTCGTTATTGACAACTGGGTGGGCGGTGCGCGTGATGTTGAAGCCCCCAATAACCCCCTCGATGAGGCGGCGGGTACGCGCAAAGTCCCCTTCGGACGCGAGATTTGGATTGAGCGCGCCGACTTTATGGAAGTGCCCGAGAAGAAGTTCTTCCGCATGGCACCTGGACGCGAAGTGCGTCTAAGGGGCGCTTGTATCTTTAAGTGTACGGGTGTTGTTAAAAATGCCGCGGGCGAAGTCTCTGAGATACATGGAACATGGGACGAAGCCTCTTGGGGCGGAAACGCCACGGACGGACGCAAAATTAAGGGCACTATCCATTGGGTGGACTGTGCGACGGGCGTGAAGGCAACTTTTAGGCTCTACAGCAACCTCTTTACGGAAAAAGATCCGCTTAAGGATGGTTCCGATGAGTTCCTAAAGTACATGAACCCTGATTCGCTGAAGGTCGTGACGGGTTATGTGGAGCCAGCCCTCGCCCACGCGGCAAAAGAGGAGCACTTCCAATTTGAGCGCGTCGGGTATTTCGTTGCGGATGAGAAAGATCATTCTCCCGAAGCGCCCGTTTTCAACCGTGCGGTGACACTAAAAGATTCGTATAAACCCGCGTAAATTAACGATTTTAAAGAGAAATAGTATGTTTAAGCCAGTATCCAATAAGGTCGCCTTCCCGCAGATGGAAGAAGAAGTCCTTGCTTTTTGGGATAAGGACGCGACATTCGCGAAGTCCCTTAAGAAGAATGAGGGCAAAGAACGCTACAAGTTTTATGATGGACCTCCCTTCGCGACGGGGCTCCCGCATTACGGACACCTCTTGGCGGGCACGATTAAGGATATTGTGCCGCGGTACCAGACGATGCGCGGTAAGTATGTGGAGCGTCGTTTTGGCTGGGATACCCACGGGCTCCCCATCGAGGCACTCGCCCAAGATGCGCTCGGTATCGCGGGGGCTCCCGAGATTAAGAAGTTCGGCGTGGATAAGTTTAATGAGCAGTGTCGCTCAATGGTGCTTAAGTATGTGGCTGAGTGGCGTAAAACTGTGACGCGCATGGGGCGCTGGGTCGACTTTGACCATGACTATAAGACCATGAACCCCGACTTCATGGAAACGATTTGGTGGGTCTTTAAGCAACTCTGGAATCAGGGGCGCGTCTATAAGTCTCATCGCATTATGCCGTATTCGTGGAAGCTTTCTACGCCGCTTTCGAACTTTGAGGCGGGGTCGAATTATAAGGATGTGCAAGATCCGACCGTGACGGTTCGGGTGAAGGCGCTTGCTACAGGCGAGATGAAGTTCCCCGCGGAATCGCAAGTCTATCTCCTTATTTGGACGACGACACCCTGGACGCTCCCCGAGAACCTTATGATTTGCGCGGGCGCGGAAATTGATTATGTCGCTGTTAAAGATTTGACGGACGCGGCAAAGCCGATCTATATTATGGCTAAAGCGCGGCTCCCTATCTACTTTAAGAAGCCTGAGCAATATGAACTCGTCGCCGAAATGAAGGGCGCGGCACTTAAGGGCTGGGAATATGAGCCGATCTTCCCCTATTACGCCAGTAAGAAGTCCGAAGGCGCGTTTCGTGTACTAAACGACAACTATGTGACGACGGACGATGGTACGGGACTCGTGCATATCGCCCCCGCCTACGGTGAGGACGACTTTAGGGTCTGCAAAGAAGCGGGCATGAACGCAATTGTGGATCCCCTCGACGCGAGCGCGGCATTTGGTCCCGAAGTGCCCGAGTATCAGGGGCGGTTCTGCAAAGATTGCGATAAGGATATTATTAAGCGCTTGAAGGCGGAAGGTAAACTCGTCCATCAATCGACGATTGTCCACGCGTACCCCTATTGCGATCGAACCGATACCCCCCTTATCTACCGCGCTATTGACGCGTGGTATGTGAAAGTGGAAGATTTACACGAGAAA
>CAVCAF010000012.1:0-461 GCA_963600185.1 Azospirillum sp. 51_20
CGCTTGTGGGGCTGGTATTGCCGCAGACTCGGGCGGGACAGCTTCCGCGACATTCTGTGCCAGAAGGTGCGAGAGAACGAAGTGGACGGCATGCCGCGCAATCCCGCCGCGGCATTTCAGGCGTTTCTCTGCAAGATCTTGCCGAAGAACAGGTAACCGCCGCGGTTGGCGTGGTGAGGCGCGGGCGGCGGGGAGGGGGTTGACTTATAGGCGCGAACTATGGTATAATAGTGGCAGAAATAAAGTGGTGCTAGGGTAATTCTTGGGGCTACTTTAGAAAAGAGTATGAAGAGGTTAAGGGCTATAAAAGACTTTGTGCTTTCACGCGTTTCGCGTGTGGCTCTTAATGATTTGTGCTTTTTATTTGGTAGGGAGCGCTGTTCCTGTCTCTCACTCATTCATTCTCACCAGTTATCTGGCAGGTCAGGAATCGCGCTCTCTACCAATCTTTTTACCCCCCC
>CAVCAF010000012.1:513-21516 GCA_963600185.1 Azospirillum sp. 51_20
CCCCCCCCCCCCCCCCCCCATGCGCTAGGTGGTGCGTACAAGCGGCGTTTTGTGCCGCGGAACTTCTCCTTGGCCGCTTCGTAGAGAGCTGTGCCCGTGCCGCGGTTTGTCGTTTTTCTTTTCTTCCCTCACGCTATAGTAGAAAGGTAAAGTTAGCCCATGAATGTATCTAGACGAGAGTTTTTGGCTTCCGCTTCGGCGGCAGGTCTTTTCGCGGGATGTCGGTCGATTCCGCTTATTGGAGGGTGCGGCTGCGGGGTGAAGCCGAGCGCGTCCCATTTGAAGTGGGCGGATCTTGAGCGCGGCATGTTCTTCCACTTCGACATCCCAGTTTACAAGCCCAATTGGGAATGGCGTACCTTTAAGGACTTCCCTGATCCGCGGCTCTATAATCCCGCGAAGCTCGATACTGACCAATGGATGGAAGCGGCGAAGGCGATGGGTGCGAAGTACTGCGTGCTCGTCGCTAAGCACTGTTCGGGCTTCATGCAATGGCAGACGGATATCTACGATTACGGATGTAAGCAGGCGATTAACTTTGAGGGAGGAAAGGGCGACCTCGTAAGGCGGTTTGTCGATTCCTGTTGGCGGTATGGGATGATGCCGGGACTCTATGCTTCGGTGAGTGCGAACGGATACCTTAATGTAGACAACCCTGGACTCGTCAACCGCGGCAAAGGCGGCGACCCCGAAACGCAGAAGCGGTATGTCAAAATCTGCGAGCAAATGGCGACGGAACTTTGGACGCGTTATGGCGAGCTTGGCGAGATTTGGTTTGACGGCGGGGCGCTTCCGCCTGAGAAGGGTGGCCCAGACCTCGTACCAATCTTAGAGAAGTATCAGCCGAATGCCATCCTCTTTCAGGGACCTGCACGGGCAAAGAATCTTATCCGCTGGGTCGGCAATGAGCGCGGCGTTGCGCCGTATCCGTGCTGGAGTCGCACGAATACGCTGACTTCTGAAGGCGGAGACCGTGAGCACGCGTTCCATGGCGACTTTGAGGGTGCTTACTGGTCGCCTGGCGAGTGCGATGTGCCTATTCGCAATCACCAGTGGTTCTGGACACCTGGTACTAAGGGTTGGCGGTATTGGACGCAAGAGGAACTCCTCTCGCAGTACTATTGTAGCGTTGGACGCAACTGCAACTTGCTTTTGAACGCGAACCCGAATACGGATGGCCTCATCCCCGAGGAAGACTTTAAGCAATATGTCGCGTTTGGTAAGGCGATTGAGGCGCGTTTCGGCAAGCCGCTCGCGGTTGTGGAAGGCGCGGCAGAGATTCGCTTCTCTGAACCGACGCGGGTGAACCAAATCGTGGTGCAGGAAGATTTGCGCTACGGTGACCATGTGCGCTGCTATCGGGTGGAAGTCGTCACGGCGAAAGGCGAAGTGAAGGTTGTCGCCCGCGGCGAATCGATTGGACATAAGCGCATTCAGATGTTCGCGCCTGAGATTGTGCGCTCCGTGCGGGTTGTCGCGGAAGCGATGAGTGAGGAACCCGTCTGGCGTTCGTTCGCGGCGTATTCTGTCGCGGATGAGAAGATTTACGGTTAACTAAAGTTGGGAGGTTGCCTATGAATAAAAAGACGATACTAATGAGTCTACTCGCGGTCGGGAGCGCGGCACTTTTTGTGTCCGTGGTTCGAGCCGAGGAGGCGACAACGGTGCGGAGCGCGTCCAGCGCGGCAAGCGCGACGATTTCTTTCGATACGCGCGTAAAGTCCGTCGTTGAGACAGAAAAGTTGGCGGACTTCGGGACAAAACCCACGGGGTTCGCTGTAATCGTGCGTTAAAGGGTATCAGAGGGAGGATGTTACTATGAGACTAGTACGGTTTATAGGCGCGAGTGTATGCGCATTGTGTGCGGGCGTACTTTTCGCCGCGGAGTCCGTCGTGAGTGATGTAACGATAAGTCAGGCGGCGGAGCGTGATCCTGTGACGATAACCTATCGTCTAACGGGCGACCCGAGTATCATCACGCTTGAAATCCTCAATAATGGCGAGCCTGTTGCGGGTGAACGTGTACAATATGTGACGGGCGACGCGAATAAACTCGTTGAGCCGACGGCGGAAGGCGAAGTGCGCACCATTAAGTGGCAGGCGGATAAAGCCTGGCCTCAACAACAGTTTACGGACGCGGCAATTTCGGCGCGTGTCACGGCTTGGACGACGAATGCGCCCCCGAATGTGCTCGTCGTTGACCTCTCGGATGGTGCCATGCGCTATTATACGGACGAGAGTTATTTGCCTTATGGTGGGCTAACGAATGACCTTTATCGCCTCTCCCAAATGGTCTTTCGTCGCATCCCCGCCGCAGGCGTAGAAACAACCCTCGGTGGCAAAGGTAATGAGTACGCGTGGCAACAAACGGGTGCAGGCGGACGCGAAGCGCCCCATAAGGTAAAGTTCTCAAAGGACTTTTATATGGGTGTCTTTGAAGTCACACAAGGTCAGTGGTCAAAGGTTTATTCGCGAAACCCATCTTCCTACACTAACCTCACTTATACCGAGACGCGTCCTGTTGAGGGCGTAGGCTATTCGCAAATTCGTGGTAGCGCGACAAGCGGGATTTCAGTTTGGACGCCCGCGAATAATGTCGCGCCAAGTTCATCCTCCTTTATTGGCAAGTTGCGCACGCGCACAGGTGCGGCATTTGATTTGCCTACGGAATGTCAGTGGGAATATGCCGCGCATGGCGGGACGGACGAGATGTTCTATAATGGTCACACTTACATTACAACCCCAAATGGTGGTGACAAGGTCGACGCGACAGTTTTGGCTGAAGCTCAGGCGAATCTCTCCTTGCTTGGACGCTGGCAGGGTAATGGCGGCTGTCTAACGGGGTCAACTTGGGCACCTTTCGACTGCACGACGGAATACGGTACGGCGCGTGTTGGGTCGTACTTGCCAAGTGATTATGGGCTTTATGATATGCTCGGCAATGTGCGTGAGATATGCCGCGAGCCCGCTATGCTGGAAAATGGCAACGGACCTCGCGCATGGAGTGAGACGGACTATGTTGACCCTGTCTCCTCACAGGCGTATAATGTGAAAACACTTGAAGAGATTGACACGAGTCAATGCGGTGGCGCGACATTGCAAAAAGGGGGCTCTTGGAGAGACCCTTGGTATGTGTGCCGTCCGTCTTTTGCCTCCGCCGATTTCTATACTTGGGAAGGTAGGAGCTGGGCAGGTTGCCGTATTATTCTAGAGATTCCGCAACCGTAAAGTAGAAAGGAGATGAACTATGAAGACTATGCTTAAGAATATTAGAGTCTGGACGCTTTGCATGGGCGCGGCTTGCTTCGCGTCTGCCGCGATCGCGGCACTTCCCGTCGTGAGCGATGTGAAGATGACCCAGCAGGGCTATCGTACAGTAACAATAACTTATCGCCTTTCGGAGGCTCCCGGCATTGTTACGCTCGAAATCTTGAAGGATGGCGAACCTATTGAGGGTTCACTCGTTCGGGAAGTGACGGGAGATGCCAATAAGCTCATTCATCCGACTTCGGGCGACGAAGTGCGCACGATTAAGTGGTCCGCGTACAAAGACTGGCCCGACCAAGTCTTTAAAACGCCGACGGTATCCGCCCGCGTCACGGCTTGGGCGACGAATACCCCACCTAATGTGCTTGTTGTTGACCTCGAAAGTGGCGCGATGAACTATTATCTGGACGAGAGCTACTTGCCTGCTGAAGGCGGAATCTCAAATGATGTTTATCGTACTTCGAAAATGGTTATGCGTCGCATTCCCGCGGGCGGTGTTGAAACAACACTCGGTGGCTTTGAGGATGAATATAACTGGCAGTTTAGTGATGTGCGCACGAAGGAAGTGCGCCACAAGGTACGGTTCTCAAAAGACTACTATATGGGAGTCTTCGAGGTGACGCAGGCGCAGTGGTTGAAGTTTAGAGATGACAATCCTTCCTCATTCAAACATCCTGATTGTGCCGCGACGCGCCCCGTAGAAAGTGTTTGGTTCTCTATCGTTCGGGGAGAAACGAAGTGGGCTCCTCAAAACAAGGTCGCAATTAAGTCGGATTCCTTCCTTGGCAAGCTGAATGCGCTCACGGGTGCGGCATTTGATTTGCCGACGGAGTGTCAGTGGGAGTTCGCCGCGCATGGTGGAACGGACGAGATGTTCTATAATGGGCGCACCTACATTGCTGCCCCCGGAGGCAATGACAACACGAGCCCAACGCTGATTGCCCTCGCGGAAGAGAACCTTTCTAAGCTTGGTCGCTGGAAGATGAATGGCGGTATTGTGGATGGTATGCCCGAAACAACTTGGGATGGCGGCAAAAGCGACTTCTCTTCTTATACAGATGAATACGGTACGGCGCGTGTTGGGTCTTATTTGCCGAACGCCTACGGTCTCTACGATATGCTTGGGAATGTCAATGAGATCTGCCGCGAAGCCGCCGTGGTTAGTAGTGGATCACCTGCTAATGCGAGAGAGTGGAGTAAGACGGATATTGTCGACCCTGTCTCGTCTTGGGCGTATGGCTCGACATCATTGGATGGTATCGCGTCGGTTACAGACTTTAACTCAGGAATGTTGATAAAAGGCGGTGACTTTGCTAGTGCTTGGAGTGATTGCCGTCCAGCGGCGATTGCGCCTTTCTTTTTTCAATGGGAAGGGCACCGCAGAGCGGGTTTCCGCGTGATACTTGAGCTACAATAAGATTAAATATAAAAGAAAGAAACTAAGTAAATGCATATGCTAAAAAAGAATCTGACGCGTGCGCTCTGGGTGGGTGCCGCGTCGCTCGCGGGCGTGGTAACTGCCGCGCCGCAACCAGTAAAACTCACGCTTTCGCCTGCTCCTGCGGGTGCCGAAAGCCGCTTTATGGAGCACTGCGGGGTAAACGAGGCACTTGAGAAGCCCGATTACCTCTTTGAGTCGTTTGAGACGGCTGAGCGGCACTTTGCCGAGCGCAACTACTATGGTAAAGCGCGTTATCACCTCGAGATTCGTGATGGTATCGCGAGCGAGGGTATGCGGTGTTTGCATATGGATATGGAGCGCGCCCTTGACCCTGCCATTAGTAAGATGTGCGAGCGTGTGGAGTTGACATTCCCCGTCCCTAAGTCGCTCGACCTCTCGCAATATGAGGCGATGACATTCCGCGTGCGTTTACAGACGGCGGGCGCGATGGAGTGGTGGTTTGTACTTTTTGAGGATGATGTCGCGCTTTGGCGTGGTGGCGCGAACCTCGACCCCTCGCGTATTGGCGAATGGCAGACCTTGAAGATTCCGCTTAAGCACTTGAATTGGTTCCAAGAAGGCCCCAAAGCGCCACGGGATCGTAAGAAATGCAATCTCGCCGCGGTACGTTATCTTAAGTTGCAATTGAGCGGCGGACGCAAGTGCGCGTCTAGTTTCGACATTGACGAAATTGGCTTTACGCGCAAGTCAGATCCGTATGAAGGGATGCGCATTTCTACGATTCAGGCGTGGCCCGACTCGTATTGGCATATTGGGACGAATGCACCCTTTAAGGCAACGGCGATATTTTCCGCCAAGAAGCCCTCGGCGCATGACTTGAAGGCGACTTTCGCGATGATTGACTTCTTCGGTAAGACGAATATGCTGGGTGAGACGACAATCCCCGCGGGGGTCACCAATGCTGTCTTGCCGCTTGCCTTCGCGTTCAAAGATTACGGTTTCGCGTGGGTGACGGGCGTTATTACGGACGGCAATGAGCCGCTCCAGCAATTCCGCCGCGGATACTCGATTGCACGCGGTCCGCGTCCAGGTTGTGAAGGCCCGAATCCCGACTCAATCTTTGGTTCGTGGGTAGGCGGTCCTCTCGCGGCGATGGGCGCGAAATGGTCGCGGCATATCTTCTGCAGTAACAATGTGACGCCTGACTCAGAAAACTTCCCTGAGAAGCCCGATGAGACTTGCCTTCGCCGTCAGCCGAAGGATATCCATAACTCGTTCTTCTGCTTCTGCTATACCCCGCCATGGCTTAACGGACACCTCGATGAGCCCCAGGGCTATCGCTGGGCACCGACGGATATGGAAAAGTATGCGGACTGGGTCTCGTACATCGTGAAGGTGAACGCGCAGTTCGGCGGCTACGATAACTATGAGATTTGGAATGAGCCCGTCCCTTATGCGGGCTGGATGGGTTCCGTTGAGTCGCTCGTTGAGACGACTAAGGCGACTTGGAAGGGCGTGAAGCGCGTCCAACCCAACGCGAAGATTCTGGGACCGTGTCCGTATTCATTCTGCCCTGAACTCGTGGAAGAGTTTTTCGCTAAAGGCGGCACGAACTGGATTGATGATGTCGTTATTCACGCCTATCATACGCCGCCACCAGATGGAGAGTTCTTGGAAGGCGTCCAAAACACGAAGCGCCTTATGAAGAAGTATGGTCTTGGCGATCGTAAGCTCTATATTACGGAAGTCGGTTACGACGCACCCAGCACTGAGGCTCACGATATCGCGTCGTTTATGCCGCGTGTTTACGCGTATGGTCTCTCGGAGGGTGTCTCCACAATCATTTGGCACATGGGTCAGGCGTTGAGCCATGAAGGGCTTAATGAGTCCACCTTCTTAAAGAAGGATACCTCGGCGAACCCAGTCTTCACGGCGTTTTGCACATTGACGCATGTCTTGGAGCGTGCGAAGTACGCGGGCGTCGCGCCGAATCTCTCGTCCACGCAGGTTGGCTTCGACTTTAACCGTGAGGACGGGGCAAAAGTGCGCATGATGTGGGATAAGGCGGCTAAGCGCGGCGCGAAGGGTACGCCTTATTCGTGGACGGGCACGAAGCCTGTCGAGGTGATGAATGTCATGGGCACGGCGCAGGAACTTAAGCCAGACGCGAATGGCAACTTCACCTTTCGCCTCACCCGCGACCCTGTTTACATTATATCCCGCTAATATCGCGGCATATAAGCCTAAGAATAACACGCGACCTTCCCCAAGAGGTCGCGCGTTATTTATTAAAAGCCCCGTGCTTTTGCTAAAAGAGGACTCAAAAGCAAACGCGTTTTTAACGAAAAGGGCTTGTTTGGTGCGTGCCGTTATGTTATAATCTTATAGGTATGAAAGTAGAAAAAGAAGAGATGTGCCCGTGCAAGTCGGGCAAAACTTATGGAGAGTGCTGTGAACCTATCCTTGAGGGTAAGGTTAAGGCACCTACGGCGGAAGCTTTAATGCGTGCGCGTTACGCGGCGTATGCGACGGAGCATATTGATTTTCTCTATGAAAGCACCGTCCCAGCGATTCAGGCAGAGTTTGACGAGGAAACTTCCCGTGCGTGGAGTCGCGCCGCGGAATGGCTCGGGCTAGAGATTGTGGCGACTGAGAAGGGTGGTGTCGATGACGATACAGGCGTTGTCGAGTTCCGCGCCATTTATTCCACGCAGGGTAAGGTCTGCAACCACCATGAACGCTCCTCCTTTATTAAGGATAAGGACGGCTGGAAGTTCAAGGACGGCGAAATCGTGCACGAGAAGCCCGTTACGCGTGAAGAGCCAAAGATTGGCCGCAACGACCCGTGCCCGTGTGGGTCGGGCAAGAAGTACAAGAAGTGCTGTGGTCGCGACAAGTAAGAAGGTTTATGAAGGTAGCCGCGTTTCTATTTGATTTAGACGGTACGCTCATTGATTCCGAGTCACTTTGGGCGCGGGCGATTATTGATTGGATAACTTCGCGCGGCGGTTCGGTGAGTCTAGAAGAGATAATGCCTATCGTTATTGGGCATTGCTGGATAGATATCGCCAATATTTTGCACGCGAAATATCCGTGTTTAGGTGCGACGACACCCGAGGAAGACTCGGTAATCGTGCGGGACTTTTTCGCGGCGATTGCGGGTGATCCGCGCGAACAGCGTATTGAAAGTTCCATTGCCTTCTTCCATAAAGCGGCGCGTCTCGCACCTTGCGCGATTGTATCGGGTTCGCCCCATGATGATATTGTAAACGCGGCGAAAGCGTGCGGCATTCAAGATGAACTCGCGCTTATATTGGGTGCGGGTGAATATGTCGCGGGCAAGCCGAGTCCGTCTGGGTATTTACGCGCGGCAGAATTGCTTGGGGTTAAGCCTGAAGCGTGCGTCGTGATAGAGGACTCTTCCGTTGGTGTCGCCTCGGGACTCGCCGCGGGGATGAAGGTCATTGCGCTTGATCATGGCGCGGCACTCCCCCAGGATTTTACAGGTGCGACTTGGTGCGTGAAGAGCCTAGATGAGCTTGACTTTGAAAAGGAGTTCACGAGAGTATGAGCTCAAACCCGGATTTTGACCGCTGGTACGCGGCGCGTAAGATGCGCGAGGTGTTGCGTCCCAAGGGACATCTTGAGACCTTCGGGAGTACACTCCTTAATTATAGCCTCGTAACGGAACTCGCAGATTCACCTGGTAAGGTGCGTGTGCGTGAGGGACGCCTTGAGGCGCATCCGCCGCGGGTTATTGTGCCGAACCTCGATAATATTACGGCGGAAGGCTTTGGCGCGGAAGCGCAGCAGTATCTCGACTTTCTAAAAGAGAATGAGAAGAACTTGCGTGTTTTGAGTTATGGTTGTCACCTTAGGCGCGACAACTTCTCTGAGCAGATTTTAACAGGCGAGCCCGAAACCATTGCGCGGCGCATTAAGGACGAGATTTTAGAAAAAGGCGACCCTTTCTCTGCCGTGTTAACGGGTGAGGACGAGCCGTGGGATGTCGCCATCGTGGAATTGTGGCGGCGCGAAGTTGTCCGTAGTGCGAAAGGCAATATTGCTGAGTTGCAAGAGCGCGGCGGACTGTTTGCAGAAGGAGGGCGCGAATAGCGAGTATGGAACGTAGAACGAAGACAATAGCAATAGCCAATCAAAAAGGCGGGGTCGGCAAAACAACGACAGTGGTGAATCTTGCCGCGGCACTTTCGGCGCGGCATCGTGCCGTCCTTGTCGTGGATCTTGATCCGCAGGCGCACGCGACATTGGGGCTTGGCCTTGAAAAACAGCAAGGCATTTCGCTTTATCCTGTTTTATTGGGTGAGAAGAATGTGGCGGAAGTTATCCAGCCGACAAAGTGGGCGAATCTGAATGTTATTCCTTCCGAAGTAGATTTAGCAGGCGCGGAACTTGAGTTCGGTGCGCGTGAGGATCGCTTGCAGATGATAGGCGCGGCACTTGAGCCCGTGAAGAACTCGGGTGCGTTTGACTATATATTGCTAGATTGTCCGCCTTCGCTTGGAATTGTCATGACGAGTTCACTCGTGGCTTCGGATGGCGTACTTATACCTATTCAAGCCGAGTTCTTGGCGATGGACGGTCTCGCGCTTATTACGAGTTCCATTACGCGCATTCGCCAGAATGTGAACCCCAATCTTGAGTTGAATGGTATTGTGTTTACGATGGTGAACGCGGTGACGCGCTTGACGCAAGATGTCATGGCAGAAGTCCGTGGGCATTTCGGCGAAAAGGTGTATGAGACGACGATCCCGCGGAATGTGCGTGTTTCGGAAGCTCCGTCTATGGGAGTTCCTGTAGTCTTTTTAGATCCGCGCTCGAAGGGTGCTGAGAGTTACCGTGCCTTCGCGTGGGAGTTCATGGCGAAAAACCCGACGCGCTTTGAGGCAAGCGCCGCGCCTGTAGTGCCGTTCGTGCCTGCCCCAGAAGTAAAGCCCAACGAGGAGGCTCCACGTGGCTGACGGCGACTACGAGTGTCGCAATGGTCGTGAGGCGGAACTTAAGAAGTTCGCGCGCCTCATCGCAGAAGCGCACGCAAAAGAAGATCCTAACAAAGAAGCCCACGCAGTTACATGAGGATAAGATTCTACATTAACGAGGCAAATCCCCGCGCGAAGGCAGTTGCCGTGGCACTTATTCCGCGTGCGAAGGCGCTTGGACTTGAGGTGACGCGGGCAAAGACGGCGGATATTGTCCTCGCGCTCGGAGGTGACGGCACAATTCTAAGAGCCGCGCGTACTTATCCGAAGACCCCCATTTTGGGTTTTAACCTCGGGGGGCTTGGGTACTTGTCAAGTGTAGAAGAAAAGGATTTTGACGCGGCGCTCGGTATGCTCGCGAAGGGACGCTACAAAATCGCGACGCGTACGACGCTTAAAGTTGTGGGCACGCGAAAAGGACGCAAGGTTATCGCTTACGCACTTAATGATGTTGTCGTTATGCGGGAGCGGACGGGGCACGCGCTTATCTTGGATGTAACCTGCCGCGGACACGCCGCCACGCGCTATATGGCGGATGGTATCATTGTCGCGACACCTACGGGTTCTACTGCCTATTCTCTCGCCGCGGGAGGCCCCGTCCTTATGCCCGATTCTGCCGCGTTCGTTATTACACCTATGAGCCCCCATGCGCTTGGCGTAAGACCTATTGTTGTAAGTGATGCGGTTACGCTCACAATAACGCCGCGGACGCGTGAGAATCGCCCCATTGAGAAGGTCGGGGTTTATGCGGACGGCGAATCGGCGCTTTCGGTCGTGGCGGATGAATCAATCGTAATCTCAAAAGCCCCGCAAGGCGTGAAGTTCATTGAACTTGAGGGATACGATCCGCATGAAGTACTCAGTCGTAAACTCGGCTGGTCGGGGACTTGTGTAAAATGACGATAGAAGAGCTTAATAAATTGGTGGCGACGGACGCAATAGACGAGTTCATACGCGTCTGTGAAGCGCGGCAAGTAAAGAATCTTTCGCGCATAGCCGATACGATTACGGCGCGGGACGATGTGAAACTCATTTTGCTCGCGGGCGCATCCTCGGCTGGGAAAACAACGACCGCTAAGCGACTTTGTACCCAGTTAAGTGTGAATGGGGTTTCTTCCATTCACCTTTCGACGGACGACTATTTTGTGGGCGACGCGCGAAATCCGCGCGATGAGAACGGCGACTTTGATTATGAGTGCGTGCAATGCGTAGACCGCGAGCGGCTACTCGCGGATTTAGAGCTTCTTTTTGTGGGGCAACCTACTCACTTGCGCGGCTTTAACTTTCATAAACATGAGGGGTTCGATCAGCCACGCGTGACGACTTTACCCAAAGGCGGAATCGTTATTCTGGAAGGTATCCACGCGCTAAACCCGATTTTGCGTCCTGAGAAAGTAGCGAAGGCAGTGTTTCGTATGTTTGTTGAGCCGCGGACGCAACCCGAGTTCTTCGCCAATACTTGCTTGCCTATGGCGGACGGACGCCTTTTGCGGCGACTGGTGCGCGACAATCAATTTCGTAAGATGAGTCCAACCGAGACTTTTAGGATGTGGCCGAAGGTTTTGGCGGGAGAGAAGCTCTGGATAGACCCGTTTAAGAACGATGTGGACACCGTCTTTGATAGTGGGCTAGAATATGAACTCGCCGTCCTTAAGAATTATGTGGCAGGGCTGCTCGAGATAGTTCGTCGTAAGATGCCAGGCGAAGTGAAGGCGGAGTTTTTGTCGGAGTTGCTCTCAACGGTGCGCGATACGGACCCTACGAAAGTGCCAGGCGACTCGATTTTGCGCGAAACAATCGGTGGTAGTCAACTAGATTATTAAAAGAAAAAGGAGGTTCGATATGACGAAACAGAAAGTGGAGCTATCCGTAAGCGTTAAGCATTACGCTAAGTTTCTGCTCGTAATGGCGGGGCTGGGCGGGCTTTTGTATGGCGTTGATGTTGGGGTAATCGCCGCGGCACTGCCCTACATTGAGCGAACCTCAAACTTTAGCCCAGACCAGATTGGGTGGATTGTTGGCATGGCACTCTGGGGGTCGCTACCGACTTCGCTCGTGGCAGGCTTTTTCGCGGAATGTTTCGGGCGTAAGCGTATGATAATTGCTTCTGCATTGTTGTTCCTAGCATCGCTCCCCGTGATTTGTGCGTCTGGATTCTTTGAGGGCGGCAATTTCTGGATGATGATTGGTGGTCGCGCCATGCAGGGTGCCGCGGCGGGGCTTTTCGGTGTTATTGTCCCGATGTATCTCGCGGAGTGTTTAGACGCTGATTCGCGCGGTAAGGGTACGGGTGCTTTCCAGCTTTTGTTGACGATTGGGCTTGTTTTCGTTGCAGTTGTGGGTATCGTTGTTGCCTACTTTACAGGCGATGTGAACAAGGTCGTTACTGAGATGGCGAAGGAGAAGAATGTTGAAGTCGCGGCAATCGCGTTTGACCAGATAAAAACATGGTTTGCCCCTGCACAGATTGCTATATGGGTTCGCGCATGGCAGATGATTTTCTTCTTCTCGTGCATACCCGGCATTATTCTCTTTGTGGGCGCGTTTCGCCTAAAGGAGTCGCCGCGCTGGCTCTATAAAAAGGGACGCAAGGCGGAAGCGCTGGCTTCGTTAGCTGCGAATAATGGAGAAGAGAAGGCACAAGAGATTCTAGACGACATGATTGCGGCGGATGAGTTCGCCGCACAGGAGAAGTCGAAGAATGCCGCGACGCGTGATACGCTCTTTCAGAAGAAGTATATTTTCCCATTTGTTCTCGCCGTTGTGATACTCGCGTGCAACCAAACAACGGGCATTAACTCCGTCCTCAATTATACGGTAACGATCTTCCAAAAGACGGGCATGCACGGCGTTTTCGCGAATATGTCAGACGCGGCGATTAAGGTTATGAATTGTGTGATGACGGTTATCGCCTGTGCCCTTGTTGATAAGAAAGGACGCAAGTTCCTTTTGAAACTTGGCACTTCGGGCATTATCGTTGGACTTTGCGGCGTTGGCACAATATTCCTCGCCATTTCAAAAGGCTGGGTTGTCGCGTCTATGACGACGGGCATTATCGCGACAGTATTCTTCTTTATGTACATCGCTTTCTTCGCGGTAGGTCCAGGCGTTTGCGTATGGCTCGCGCTTACGGAACTTATGCCGACGCGGATTCGTGCGAATGGCATGGCGATTGCGATGATTATTAACCAAGGTGTCTCGGCGGGTATCGCGACGGTCTTCCCGCGGTGGTGTGCGGCGACGAATGATAATGGTTCCGTCTTCTTCGTTCTCGCGGGCTTTACCGTCATTTACTTCATTACCGCGGCGTTCTTCTTGCCCGAAACGAAGGGACGCACGCTTGAGGAAGTTGAGCAATATTTCACGACGGGTAAGATGCCAGAGAGAAAATAAGCTTAGATGAAGTTTCGTTTCTTAGGTACAGGAACAAGCGTGGGCGTGCCGCAAATTGGGTGCGCCTGCCCTGTTTGTACCTCTAAAGACCCGCGTGATAAGCGGCGGCGGTGTGGGGCTTATGTGACGGTTGGGGAAACCGCGTTCTTGATTGACACGCCGCCAGAATTGCGCGAGGCTTGTCTCGCGTATGGAATCGCTAAGGTTGACGCGGTTGTCTTAACCCATGCACATATGGATCATATTGGCGGCTTTGATGATGTCCGCCGTTTTAATACAATTAACGGACGCAAAGTCCCTTGCGACCCCGCGGCACCTGGTGCAAATGGACGCAACTTTAAGATTGAGGGCAAGCCACTCGCGTGCTATGCGTTGCCCGATACCATAATTCAAATGCATCACATCTTCCCTTATATTGGTATTAAGGGAGGCAAAAATGGACTCTACCGTCCGCAAGTTGAGTTCCATGAGAATACCGAGTCTTTTTCTATCGGAGAAGCGCGGCTGACGGCATTTGCGGTTGAGCATGGTTTCCCTTGCTGTGGCTATCTTGTTGAGGCGGATGGGGTGCGTCTTGGCTACGCGAGTGATTGTTGTGCTTTGCCAGAGGAGAGTGTCGCGTTATTGAAAGGCGTTGATGTACTCATACTTGATTGCCTACGCGAGCGCATTCATTCGACGCACTTCAATTTAGCGGGTGCTCTCGCGGCATTTCGTGAGATTGCCCCGAAGCGCGGCTATATTACACACATGTGTCATGACTTGTCGCATGAGGCTTGGTGTGAACGCTTGCCGGGAGGGATATTGCCCGCCTATGATGGTCTTGAACTTGAATTAGGAGAATCGAAATGATAAGAAGAGCTTTACTCCTAGGTGTGTTTGGTTTAAGCGCCGCGCTTTTTGCCGCGCCGCCGTTAAGCGAGATAACAGTTGATTTGAAGCTTGACCAAATCACTTATGTCTCGGGAGAGCGCGTCCGCGGCGTTGTGGATGTGCGAAATATGTCCCCCGATAAAGTGAGCGTTGGCTATTTGAACTCCGAAGACCGCTTTATTATAGAGGTCTTCCGTTCGATTGGCGGCGAACAGCTTACTTGTGTCTCTTCTACGCCCATAACGGCGGGATTCCGCGTTGATTCTAATGAGGGACAAAAGCTTGAAGTATTTCTGGGTGACCACTTTGATTTGCGCGAGGAGCGGCGTTATTTGGCGCGTCCCGTTTTAGTGCATGGGGGCGTACGCTATGAGGGACAGTATCGTTCGTTTGATATTGTACCTGGTATGTCGCTGACGCGTGCCTTGCAGATTTTCGCGAATAAAGAGAAACTTAATCGCCAATTTGAACTCGTGCGTTGGATGCGCGGCGATACTGAGCACCTCTTTCTTAAGGCGCAAGATACGGGCACGAGTGTGCGCGAGTGGACAACTTTTGACTTAGGCGCGGTAATGAAAATTACGAAGCCGACGATTTCCATTATGTCCGATGGCAAAGTCATTGTTTTTCATCGGTTAGACCCCGATTATTTCGTGCGTAGTGAGTTCTGGTCGCTACCGACAACATTAGAGTTCCGTGAGCATTCGCTTGTGCGCGACCCTGAAATGGCGGGGCAGGCGCGTGTGCAAGAACTTTACAAAGAAAAAGGTGTCCCCGCGAAAAGTACGCCGTGGTGGAAGTTCTGGTAATTAGATATGAATATTTTAGGAATTGAAACAAGTTGTGATGAAACAGCCGTTGCTGTTGTAAGAGACGGCGTAGAAGTACTTTCGAATGTTGTTTATACACAGATACCGCTACATCAACCCTATGGCGGCGTTGTGCCCGAGATTGCTTCGCGTGCCCATATTGAGAAGATTACGGGGGTTGTCCGCGCGGCACTAGACGCTTTTAAGGCGAAAGAGCCTAGTGGCAAGATAGATGCGGTCGCTGTAACTTATGGACCTGGTCTTTCTCCCGCGTTGATTGTTGGACTCAACGCGGCGAAAGGACTCGCGCTTTCACTTGGCGTGCCACTAATCGGCGTAAATCATATAGAGGCTCATTTACATACGCCGTTTTTGTATGAAGACGCACCGCAAGAGGGGTCGCTATCTCCTTTAGAGGCTGTCCCCGCGCTGGGACTCGCTGTCTCGGGCGGACACACGAATTGGATTGACCTTGAGTCGTACGGTAGTTATGAGACGATAGGGCAGACTCTTGACGACGCGGCAGGTGAGGCTTTTGATAAAGCTTCTAAGTTGTTGGGGCTGGGGTATCCAGGCGGGCCTAAGTTAGATAAGATTGCGCGTGAATATCTCGTCACGAATGGTACAAAGAACTTAATTCTCTTCCCGAAAGGGCGACCTCGCGAAGGGGTGACGGCGCTCGCGGGACTCCCTGCGGACTTATGTGTTTCATTTTCCGGACTCAAGACGGCACTCTTACATTATGTACAAAACGCGGGTGGCGCGGCGAAACTTGCTGAGGAGGGGGAGATTCCGCGCGTCGTCGCGAGTTATCAAGAGGCGATTGTGCAGGCGATTGCCGACCGCACGCGCACGGCTCTTAAGCGGCGGCGTTATAAGGCGTTTGTTGTTGGGGGAGGTGTATCGCTTAATTCGCGCTTGCGCACGGTATTAACGAACCTCGCGGAACAAGCGGGCTTGCCACTTTTACTCGCGAAGCCTAAGTTCTGTGGTGATAATGGCGCAATGATTGCGGGGCTCGCCTATTTTCGTCAGAAGTATAGCGGGGAAGCGGCGCTTGCTTTGGATGTCGCGCCTTCTTTAGAGGTTGGGTAATGCCTTGGAAACGGTTTTTACTTGTTTTCATCTTTGCTTTACCGCTCGCACTTTTTGCGGAAGATAAAGTAGTCGCCTCGGGACGCGATATTCGCCGCGACGCGAAGTCTCGCCAGAAGGGCTGGATAACCCTTGTTTATAATGGTGCCGAGTCGCCTGTTGGCGTGAAGTTGCGAGAGGGGCTAGAGTCCGCGGCGTTTCGCAATGCCACAAGCGTCCGTTATTTGCTGGGTTTTGTTAACTTGGCGACGGTAGAAGCGCAAGATAAGTGCGCGACGCTGGGGTTGCAACGAGAAAATGCTTATGCGCAGGGCGGAGCCTTAGAAACGACGCGTACACCCGCTATTTTTGTGGGCGATAAAGATGGCGAGCTTTTCCTTATTTGGGAGAATGTCTCGGGTGATTTATCGCTTCAGACCATCTTGAAGCGAATCGACACGGCGCATACGCGACAGAAAGAACTTAAAAGCAACCTCCTCGCGCGTGTTTTCTCGCGTTCTGATTTAGATAGTGCTGAGAAGTGTGGCGAGTTTCTGGCGGCGATGGTGCCGTACTTAGGTAGTGAAGCGCGTGTTCTTGATGAGAAAGCGTATGCGCGTATTTGGGAGCGGCTTCGCAAGATAGATGCACGCGATAAAACAGGGTGGCAACGCCGCTTTACCTTAGGAACAGGCGAGGATCTTGTCAAGCAGTGCACAGCTTTCGCGCTTAAGAAGGAAGTTAGCGAGGGTGCCGCGTTTATTGGCGCGGAGCGTGCGAAGCCTACGGAACATCTTTCACATGAACAGCAACAGGCTCTAGATATGGCGGAGTTTATGCTTTATCGCGCGGATGAAACGAAGAAAGAGGAAGCGGTCAAGTTGCTCCAAAAGGTATGCGCTTTAGATTCGCGCACGCCGTGGGGTGTTGCGGCAATGGCGTGGTTAGAATCTTATGAGAAGCCCGAGCTTTCTATTCCATATGGATGGCGACCTGGCGATATCAAACGCGGCGATTTTAAGATGCGTGTGAAAGCGGGGGTGCGCGAAGCGTTCCCTACGGCTGGACGCTATGCGGTGACATTTACGCGTTCATCTTTTGGCGGGGTGCGATTTAATACCTTAGAGCTTTTTGAAGGCAAGAACTCGCTACTTCTGTTGCAGAAGCCTACCATTTCGGACGATGGACTCGCGACGACATTTACTTTTGACTTTTATCCCGAATACGGCGATATGGTGAGTTCTTTTGTAGTGTCCGGGCAAGCGGATGTGGCGGGCGCGGCATCGAGTGGCGCTATTAGCGTTTCTTATGACCAAATTCGTCCACGCAAGAGTGCGCGACATGATTCGGAAGAGTAAGTGTGCGGAAGGAATGTGCTATGTCTAAGAAGATAAAGTGTCCGCATTGCGTTGCCGAGTTTGATTTGACGGATGATTTGTATGGCAAGCATTTTGCGTGCCCTGTTTGTGGTGCACCGTTTGCAGTATCCGAAGCGGGGGAAGTGGTGAATGCGCAACCTGCCTCCTCGCATAAGTCCGCTGTGCCGGCTAAACAGACGATGCCTAATTTAAACGCGGGGGACTTGCCTAAGTCGCGTGCAGGATGCTTTTTGTTTGTTTTGCTTTTGTTGCTACTCGCGGGGGGAGGCGCGTATTGGTGGTTCTTTATGAAACCTCAGCAACAAGAAGTAATTCCTGAGGAGACGGTCACAGTTGAAGAGACGCATCCCTCGGCGGATGATGCCCTGCGGCGCGCACTAGAAGAGACGGCGGTCGAACAACCCACAGTTGCACCCTTGCACACGGTCGGGGGTGTTGAGGGTTCTCAAGAGATTCTGAAGTCAAAGTTCGCCTGGACGCCTAAACGGCGTGAGACATTAACTGCGCGCGCGGCATATGATTTGCAGAAAGAGAAATGCGCTCTAGCTCGGCAGGCGGTTCTCAACAGTCCTAGTGGTGTTCATTTTAGTTCTACGGATGTGACTACGCCCATTCGTGAGAATGTGGAACTTATCCGTGCTTACGCGAAGAATGACCTAAAGGAGGCGGAGCTCGCTGTGCGCCTCGCGAACATCCGCACCCATATCTTCGCGGCGGCGGGCGTGGATGCCTTGCGCAGTATGGCGGCGCGGGAAGGGGGCGTTGAGTTCTTGCAGGACTTCTTTAATGACCTCGAATGGATGGAAGACTTCGCGAGTGCCTGTCCGCCTTATGGCATTACGGAACGCCGCGCTTTGCGCAGGCTGGATATGCTCGTTTGGAATGATGCCTCTAATTGGATACGCGCGACGCGGGTTGGTCGTCGTCTCGCGACGGCGCTCGCCTTAAACGCGGCGGACTCCAAACGCGCACCCATTATCGCACGCTTTAAGACATACGAACGCCTGTATCGGGCGGGGCGGTTGCCTGCCGTAGTCGAGAATTATAGCGTCCGCGCGTGGCGAGAGGCGCTTTCTAATAAACTACGCGTGCAAGATATTGATTGGCTCAATAGCCGCGCGAATGTGCCGGAGGAGGAACTCCTTTCGCTTACGAACAATGTCCCGCTAACGGGCTTTAATTGCTTTGGGTTGAAGCACGATGACCCTCAGGGCTTAGGGCTATGGACACTTCAGTGGCCTGAAGCACGCGTCCTTGAGTTCACGGGCGGAACGCGCGATGACCAATTCATATATATTGCGCAACTTCTCCAGGCGCAAGCGCGTGCCGCGTGCCTCGTCAATAAAGATACACTACTTGTGCGCAGGGGCAAGGGCGATTGGATGGTCGTGGGCGAAGCCAAGGAAAAGCGGCTTGATTGGCAAGAAGAAGGACTCCTCGGTAAAGAGTTGAGTCAGATACTCGCGAGTAGCGTCGTTTTCGCTGATGAGGAGGCGTTCCTCGCTTCGGAGCGCGTCCGTTGGCTCGCGGCGACGCGGGCGCGGCAGTTTAGAGCCGAGGGATGGACTGAGCGCGTGGACGAGACTTATCGCGCGGCAATTAGGGCATATCCTTTAAATGTCCTTGTCTGGCGTGATTATCGATCTTGGCTTGAGAAGAATAAAGTTTCTTCTAAGGTATGGCAAAGTTTCGGATTCCTAGCGGCGAAGTCTCTCGCGAGCGTGCCACCATTCGCTTATGAGATGTTAGGCGCGTGGCTTGCGCACCTAAAGAACATGGGCGCATCGCGAGAAGTGCGCCTTGCCGCGCTGAAAACGGTCCATGCACTTTTGCGTGAGCCTGAAGAACCATGGACGCAGTATTGCGACTTTGATGGCTTTTTGCAGGCTTCGGCGGAATTATTAGAGAATGACCCCGCGGCACTTCTTGACTTATTTGATACGATAACGACGGCACAATTGGGTGCACCTAACTTCTTTAACGACGCGATTATTTGGGCTTCTCGCGTCTTTATGAAAGATAAACGCTCCGCGGCGAAGTTTCTCGCGTCCGCTAAAACATGGGCTGACCCTAAAACTTATACGAGTTACTCCGCGCAGAACCGTTCGCGCATGAAAAAAGCGGGCTGGCAACCGAAAACGCCCGAGTTGAATTGGTGCGAGATTGTTTATGCCGCGTCCGAAAATAATAATCGGGAGGGATTCCTCGCGGCACTTGAACTCGCGAACAAATATGCGAAGCCTAGTGCACGAAAAGATTCTTTAAAGAAGGAAGGCGCACACGAGAAGAAGCTCGAGAAAACGCCGTCTATGCTTTTTGGTGCACGCATTGCTTCCGAGGGCGCTATGCCGTCCGCAAGTCCGCTTCTGCACGACGCAGAGAAGAATCCGGCTCTTACATGGAACAAGTTCTCGGATATCTCGCCCGCTAATGAGACCATGGTTTGCGCGGCGAATACGAACGCGCCTTCAATTATGCTTACTTTGCCTAATGCCGTTGAGGTGGCAGGTGTTCTGATAAAGAATACAGACGAGGCGACGCGTAAGAAGACGCAGCAGACCCCACTCGTGGTTGAAGTTAGCAAGGATGGTAAAGTATGGCACGAGGTTTGGCGCGGGAAGGTTCCCATTCTGGAAGTCTCAGCAACGAAAAAGGCGACTTTACCAGATGAGCCTGATGAATGGCGTATTGACCTTGCCTCACAAAAGCCGCGTGTCGTCGCGCGGTATGTTCGCGTCAGTCGTGCGGAAGGTGCCGCGAACGGAGCCTTCGCACTCGCGAAGATTGTTGTTTACGGACGCAAGGCGCGCGTCAGTTCGCGCTAAACTTTAAGGAAAGAATGACCTCAATTTAGAAAGGAACAAAAAGATGAAACGTGTATTACTCTTCCTCATAACGAACTTTGCCGTTCTAATTACGCTTGGCATTGTCGCGAACTTGCTTGCCGCGTTTATGGGCCCTTCGGTTGCTAAGCTAATAGGGACTGAATGGTCAACGCTTGCAATCTTCGCCTTCGTCTATGGCTTTGTGGGGGCGATTATCTCGCTACTCTTGTCTAAGCCCATGGCGAAGTTCGCGTGCCGCGCACGGACCATTGATGGCACAGAGGGCTCCTCCGAGCGGTGGCTCGTTGATACGGTTGCGGAGCTTGCCCGCCGCGCGAATGTGAAGATGCCCGAAGTCGCGATTTATCCAGGCTCTGCCAATGCTTTCGCGACGGGAGCGTTCCGCAATCATGCGCTGGTCGCCGTCTCAACGGATATCATGGCGCAAATGTCAAAGGAAGAGCTCCGTGCGGTACTCGGACACGAAATGAGCCATGTGGCGAATGGCGACATGGTGACACTCACGCTCATTCAGGGCGTTTTGAATGCCTTTGTCATCTTCTTCTCGCGCGCCATTGCCTATATTGTTGCTAATGTGGGCAATAATGAGCGAAATCGCCGCGCGCCTAATGGTTTAATTTATTGCCTAGTCGTGATAGTACTGGATATCGTCCTCGGACTTCTCGCGTCACTTATTGTGTTCGCCTTTTCACGCCGCCGCGAATATGCCGCGGACGCAGGATCGGCGAAGTTGCTCGGCTCGCCCAGCTCAATGATTGCCGCGTTGCGGCGGCTCGGCAATTTGCAACCAGGCGTTTTGCCCGATTCGCTTAAGGCGATGGGCATTGCTGAGGGCAAGCGTAAAACATCCATTTGGGCAACGCACCCCTCACTCGCCGACCGCATTGAGGCGCTACAAAATCTCCAGAACTCACCCAACTTCTGAGGGTAATTAACTTTTCAATTGTCAAAGATCAAAGT
>CAVCAF010000013.1:0-21116 GCA_963600185.1 Azospirillum sp. 51_20
CCTTTCGGCTCTCCTCGTCCGCAATGGCGCGGGCTATATCGCGCTCTTTTTTCCATTGTAGTATCTGTTCATCGGTCATCCTTCGGGGTCTTTCTATTTGCGGTGGCGGCGGGCAAGGGACTGCCCGCCCTACCTTAGTGGAGCGGGGCGGTCTCAGCGGCGGTTTCTTGTTCGGCGGCGAGGGCTTCCGCTTCTGCTACTGTTATCTCGCGCCAGTTTGCCGCGCTGTCGCGCGTGCCGAGGTAAACCACGCCTTCAGCGATTGTTTCGCCATTCGTCAGGCGGTAGCCTTCCGCGGGGGTCAAGGTTGTTATGCCGTTTTCAGTTTGTCCAGTTGTCATAGTTCCAGTTTCCTTTCATTGTCAAAAATACGAATTACGCGAGTGTCCAGCCTTTCGCGGTTGCTACCGCTTTTTGCTCCTCGGTCAACTTCGCGAGGTTAGTTGCACCCAGCGAGAGTGTCTGCGCTTCCGTCACCGTCTGCAAGCCGTTGATAATGACCATGAGACTATCCGCCGTGAGAAGCGGAGACGAGGAGAAACTAACACTCGTTTTGAACTGCGGACTCCCTATCAGCGTGGTGAGTGCCGAGCAGTTATAGAACGCGTTCGTATTGTTCGTGCTCGCCGCGCCAAAGCCCGTAGGCAGGAGCAGGTCATCCAAACTCGTGCAGTTAAAAAAACAGTTTTGAAGAGAAGTCGCAACTTTACCAAAGTTTTCTGAGAGAGAAAGATATCTAAGCATTTTACAATTTTGAAAAAAATACTCTAGTCTGCTCGCTTTCGCGAAAGAATCACCATTTATTGATAGAATCTCGAGCGAAGAATCATTCAAGAAAACTGAATTGCAAGATGTCGCCGTTGCCGCAAAGTTCGCGGGTAAATTAAGATTCCCTAACGAAGAGCAATCAGCGAAGCAGGAGAAAACTTCCGTTGCTTTCACGCCAAAGCCATCGTGCAGTTCAAGTTGGACGAGCGAAGAACATTTATTAAAACAATAGGATAAGTCCTTTGCGCACGAACCAAACGCGACAGGGAGTGTTAACGCGTAAAGTTTACTTTGATTACGAAAACAAGACCGAAGCTGTTCGGCTTTTTGCCCGCATTTTTCTGGAAGTAAAAGAGAAGTTAAAAGTTTTTTTTGGTTGGCAATAAAGCAGAAGTTCATATCCAACGCATTTTGTCCAAACCCCTCAGGAAGAACGACAGGTTCGGTCACTTCCAAGTAGGAGGTAATATTGTTTAATTTTGTTGCATACTTACCAAAACCTTTAGGGAATACAACTTCTTTTATAACTATGTTGCTAGTAGAGCCGTCTCTCCTAATAATGATTGGATCTACAAGTTCTTTACGCATTCTCCAATTGAAGTTCGCCTTACAAATGCGGGATACAACAAAGGTACTCCCTTGCAAACGCCCTAGGGTGAGGGGGGTGAAGCGCAAGGATTCTTTGAACTTTCTTTTGCCTAAAGTTATTTTATCTGTTGCCATAAATTATCCTCCTTTACGCGAGCGTCCAGCCCTTGTTAATGGCTACCGCCTTTTGTTCCTCGGTCAACTTCGCGAGGTTGGTCTCGCCGAGCGTCAGCGTCTGCGCTTTCGTCACCGTCTGCAGTCCGTTGATAATGACCATTAGACTATCCACTGTAAGGAGCGGAGAAAAGGAGAAGTCAATGCTGACTTTGAAGTTCGGGTTGCCTGTAATAGTGGTTAGCGCGGGACAGTCTTTGAAACAGACTTCATTGTCTGTAGAAGCCCTCCCAAAGCCGTCAGGCAAATAAAGCGACACTAACGAGGTCATTCTATAAAAGCAAGTGCGCATATAGGTTGCTACCTTGCCAAAGCTTTCGGGTAAGGTAAGCGAGGTGAGCGAAGAACAGCGACAAAAGCACCGATAGAGTTGTGTTGCGTTCTGACCGAAGCCCTCGGGAAGCCGCAATGACTCAAGCACAGAAAGATATGAGAAACAGTCTTTTAAGATTGTTGCTTTTTGCCCAAAGCCCTCGGGAAGGACAAGTTTTTTCAATTTCGAACCAGAGTCCATCATTAAGAACGCATTCAAAGAAAGTGCGTTTTGCCCAAAGCCTTTCGGCAAGATTAACTCTTCAAGATTTTTACATCGAAAAAACATATATTCCATATCTATCGCTTTCGCACCGAAGCCTTCGGGGAATAGCATAGAAGAATATTCACCATTATAAAACAAGCTATGCATGTCTTCCGCGTTGGCGATATCAAACACCGCTTCATCGGGAATCACAAGCTTATCAATTGAATAAGAGTCGCCGTGGATTAACTTATTATCTCTAAAGAACACTTGCGGTTCTTTCACCTCCAGCACAACCTCAGGGGCAAACTTGGCGGCGGCGTTGCCCTCAAACTTCATCGCGGCATTCATTTCACCACCTCCTTGTAAAAGTCTGTGTAGTAGTCAGTAATCTTAACGGAAGTTATCTCCGCGGCGGCAGGAATCGCGTTCGTCATCTCGGGAAATGCGAACGGATAGAGCGCGTGGTCAATCTTTGTCACCGACACTAGCCCTGTTTTGGCAGTAAGGCCAATCCCTTCAATGATATTGGTGACTGTTTGTTGCCACGCCACATCAAAACTCTTGAGTGACTGCAAGTTTGTTCCGCAAACACGGCTTATCTTCTTTGCTGTGTTTGAATCGTCAACCTCCCACACGACATTGGTTATGGTGGGCGACCAACCACCCGAATCATAATCCGTCACTTTCAGCGAGAGAATCTCGGCAGTTGAAGGGATAGTATTCGGCATTGCGGGGAGCGTGTAAGTAGCGTAAGTGACCACTCCTGTAGTAATTGTATAAGGCTCTACCCCTATTGGGTGACTAGAACCTTCGGTGTAATTCGTGACCGTATTTTGCCACGCTATATCAAAACTCTTGAGCGTGTCTAAATCTGTACCGAGAACTTGGCTAATCGTTTTTGTATTGTTGTTTGTGTCGACTGTCCAAATGAGGTTGGTAATGGTTGGTGACCTTGCCGCAGTAGTCGCGGGGTATTCCTCAACGGTGAGGAGTACGAGATTTGTTATCGGCTCTTGCACCTTCGCCATGAAGGGTAGGCGTAGAATCTTGCGATTCCACCACACACCGAGTTTCGTTAAATTGGTGTTGCCCGAAAAAACTTGCACAGGCAAGTTCTGCCGCATTTCGGGCGTGTCGGCGAAGAACAACTCATAATTACGCGTACTAGTCGCTTCAACATCAACATCCGCGAAGAGCGCATTTGTCGGCAGAAGCGTTGTAATCGCGTGAGACTGCACCTTGATAAGTTCGTTGTCGGGGTCATCGTAGTCGTGGACAATGCGTGGGTCAAGTGCCGCGGCAATTGCGTCCGCGACAATCTCCTCTACCGTGTTCGTGTCAATGGATGACTCCTCCACGGCGAGTTTGCCGTCCTTAACGATGTAGGTGTCAAAGAACTTAAAGGACTGCTTTGTGTCGTTCACACCCTTACCGAACTGCACGGCTTGCAGGGCGGTTGCTTTCGCGCCGTAGCCCATCGCGATTGAACTATCGCCTGCCGCGTATGCCGCGTCACCTGTCATAGCCGTCTCGTTCGTGGATTGGTTGCCCGAGCCAATAGCGATGGCGTTAGACGCTTTCGCTTGGCTCATCCAGCCAATGGCGATAGCTTGCGCGTTGCAGTAGTTATCAACGCGTGCGTCCGCGTGCCCACCAATCGCTACCGAAACGGAACGTAGAATCGTGTTGCTCCCCGCCGTCTCAACATAGGCAGGGTCAACACTTGCTTTCGCTCCCTCACCAATCGCGATTGCCGTATCTTGTTGAATACCTTTTTTCTCGTAGGTTATCCCTCGCGCCTTTTGCTCTTCGGTGAGGGGAACGGACTGAAAAACCGACTCAGGCGCGAGTACGCCCTCAATTTCCACGCCCGATAGCGTCTCCGTATTCGCAGGGATATCGCCGAACGCGACAGGCAATTCAACCGTGGTATCCACAGCGAAGGCGGTGAAGAGTGCCCCTGAGAGGATGAGACTACACACCGCCGCCGCACCCACACCAAACGGCGTTTCGCGGCAACTTTTCAAAAGCACTTTCAATATCTTCTTCATAGCGTTAGTCTCCAATCTCTTGTAAGAGCGTAATAATCTGCTGAAGTTTGGTAATAATCGTGTTGACGGTGTCAGACGAAGAGAAGGTGGGGAACTTGTATGCAACTTCTCGTATCGCCCCGCAAGTCGCGAATGCCGTGCCGTCAGGCACAAGTTTCGAAGAAATCGCCGCGCTCTCATCAAAAACCTCAAGCCCGCGCTCAACGGAATTATCAAACGCGGCAATGCCAACACTGTCGGACGTCTCCTCCTCTGCCGTTTCATCCCCTGTCCCTGGTTCAATCGTGACTTTATTTTTAAAAACGGACTTTACACTAACCTCATACTCCCCCGTCTCTTCATTTTTCTCGGCGGGGAACACCTTCGTCAAGTAGACGGAAGTTCCAATAGCTTCTGTAATGGCTTCGGGGGAATCGGTGACTTTAATTTTTACCCAAGGTAATTCATAAATTGTGCCGTCCGCACATTTAAGCGAGAGCGTTGCACGATTAGTACCGAGTGGCATTTGGGCAGTTTCGGCGGCGGAAAATGAGAAGTTTAGCGTATCTTGCGCCGTGAAATTGCTAAAAACGCGTGTAAAGCCATTAAAAGAGAGTGTTAGAGTTGCGCCTGTGCAGTCATAATCACCCGAAACCTTTAAGTTAAGAGTGGGTGTATTCGCGCCTTTTAAGATAGTAGATATTGCCATAACATAACCCTTTCACTTAGTCTTTTTTAACGGCTTCAGGCATCCATTCGTAGCCGTCCCATTTCATAAGGACTTGGACGAAGCCGCCGCCGTCACAAGGGAGCTGAGCTACTTCTTGTACCGTACCTACGGCGATAGGGGTTGTGGTATAAGAGAACGGCGCTATTTGGAGGTTCCCCGCGCCTAGGGCGACAGGTTCATCATCCGCGGCGGTGGCGTGGAGTTCATAAGAGAAGTTGCCAGCGGAGGGGAAACACGCGGCGGAGACGCGCACAGACCAAACACCGCGGAAGGTGTGTTCATGGGCGGAAATATCAAAATAAGCCTCATTCTCTTTAAAAACGCGCAAATAAACATCGGAAACATCGGTTGGGACATTGCGAATGACGGCTACAAAGTTATGTGCTTGCTTCGCCTTAAGCGTCCGCAAAGGGAAGTCTAACTTATCAACATTAAGATCAATAATTGCGTTTATCTGTTCCATTTTTGCTCCTTTCACTCATTTATTAGGCATTAGCGGCTTTTAGGCGGATACGATCAGCGAGGAGTTCGGCTTTGATGAGGAGTCCGTCTTTTGAGAAGGAAAGGCGGCAACGCTGAAAGACAGAAAAGCTAGAGCCTGTGGCTTGCGGGCAGAGCTTACAATAGACATCGAGATAAAGCCCATTTTCGTTTTCGGTGGACTTCTGCCAAGTCCAAGAGTCGCCTGTTTGGTCAAGGACGCTTGCGTCAGAGTCTGTGCCGTCTTTTGGTTCAGAGCCTTTTTTATCACTAGGGAGAAAAGCTGTAAGTTGGTTAGGGTTTACGGCGATAGTAGAGAGTTTATCGGTTTTATTAAGTGTAATACCCCAGCCCGCGACAAGGTTATTTATGAAAGAGGCAACGGTATTAAACCACGAAGCTGGGACTTGTGATACAACACCTTTTTTGAAGTCATCTTTTATATGCATATAACCCTCCTTTTTTACCAAGTTGGCGCGGCGATTACGGTAGTACCATTACAGGCTAACGAGCCGATGGTGCGTGATACATCAATGGCGCACATATGCGGAGATATTCGGCGGATTGTGACGGCGTTCTTATCTTTTTCAAAGGCGGCAGTGCCTGATGAGCCGTCCGTAACATAACCTGAAAGATAGACCGTGTGCGCTGCGCCGCCGACATCGGTAACAGAAACAGAACTTGGGAGGGAGTCAATCATAGAGACAGGGACACCCTCGAAGGAATAGGTTCTTGTTTCATAAGAGGCTACATAGAGGTTGCGGATAAATACCGTAATAACAGGTGAGCCGTCCACAGTTGTAGAGGCATAGCCTGAATCTAGGGAGTAGATTTGGGCGTATTTCTGCCGAGAGACATTGCCGTTAAAATAGTCCGCGAGCGTAGCCATAAGAGATTAGCCTTTCATAGTTAGCAAGTCCTCGATTTTTTGTGCGAGGTTAGCGGTGTTATGTTCGATTTTACGGAGTTCGTCTTCTGTGGAAGAGCGTGTTTTTTCAGCGGCGGAGGCACGAACCATAGCCTCTATTTGAGGGGTGAAAGATTTAGATTTGCGCCAAGCGGCGAGGGTGGAGGCTTGCGCCTCAGAATCGCCCGCGACCATAAGTTGAGAGAGTTGGGCGATACGCCACGCGCCGCCGTACTTAGCCGCGTCAGTATGTAGGCGGTTGAGGTCGTCTTGGTAGGCTTTTTCCTCTTGGATAGCTTCTTTGGCGCGGTTTGGGTCGCGATAGAGTGCGAAAGCGGAATCAAATTGCGCGGCGGCGGCAGAAGCGACGGCACGGAGAGGTGCGGCGGCTTTAGATTGCGTGGCGAGCTCTTCTTTCAAGTCAGCCATGCGTTTTTGATGAAGTTCGCGCTCAAGTTTATTACGGAGTTCGGCTTCGGCTTGAGCGGCTTTTAGTGCGGCAGACTCTTTTTCTTGTTGCAGGCGGGCGGCTTCTTTGGCGGCGGCGGCTTGTGTATCGGCTTCGGCATTAACGCGTTTAGCTTCGGTTGAGAGGTCAAGGGCTTTTAAGCGGCGGCGGAGGTTAACATCTTCTAGATTATTAGATTTAATATCCGCTTTAGTGGCGTTGATTTTATCTTGGAAGTCCTTTACCTTCTTTGTCGCGTCAGCGATTTGTGCGGCGCGGGCTTTAAAGTTTTCGGTGGCGCGGAGTTCAGCTTCGGCTTTAGTGGCGGCTTTTGCTTGGCGAATAGAGGAGGAAGAAGAGGTTGAAGAGATTGCTTCTTCACGCGCGGAAGCGATCGCGTTAGCTTGGGCTTTTTTGAGGTGTTGTAGAATTGCGAGGGTGTCAACAAGACCTTTTTCTTGACGCGCGAGGGAGTCTTTAGCGTTGTCGCGGCGTTCGCGTGTGGCGGAGATTTGCTTTAAGAGTTTATCGCGCACGGCGGCGGTATCGAGGGAGTCAAGGTTGCGGTCAATAGCTTGTACGCTTTGGGTATCACCATTTTTACGCGCCTGCGCCTTTTGAAGCTCAAGCGTAGCCTTCGTAAGCTCTTTTGTCGCGTCAATCTCTTCATTGACCGCTTTTAAGTTTTGATTTATAGAAGAAGCGCGTGCTTGGGTTAACTTGTCGGCGGCTTGAGCATAAGCATTAAGGGCTTTTAGGCGTTCGTCATTCGCTTCTTTAGCTTCTTGAGCGGCTTTGACTTCGGCTTCTTTGGCGGCATTGGTATATTCAATAATCTTTTTATAGCAGTACCCCAGTGCGCTTGCGCCCGCTTGCCAAATACCGCCTTTGATGATATTTCTGAGGAACTCGCCCACGAGAGAGGACGAACCGCCCAACACCGAGCCGAGCTTGCCTACCGCGCCCGCTAAGTCATTTAGGCTTTGTTTCGTCTTGTTTACGCCCGCTAAGTTAGCGGTGGAGTTAAGCCGAATGTCTATCTTTTTAGAATAGCTCATTTACCCCCCTTGACGAGACAGCCGTTAAAGTGTATAATATGAGGCGAGATGTCAGGAAACAACGAGAAAAAGCGAGATTGGAGCAAGTTCTTCCAAACGCCCGCGGAAGCTTCGGAAACTCCCTTAACTGTGGGGGAGATAAAGTTAGGCATTTTAATGTTCATCATATTCATTATTTGCCTTTTTCTTTAATCTCTCGATAATCTCACGCAGAGTAAGGTCGTAGTCGGCGTGGAGTTTTGCTTCATTCTTAGATAGAGGGCGTCCCAGCTCAATAGCGGCGGCTTCACAGAGGCGGTCTAGTCGTGACGGTGTTTGTGTTTCGAGGTCTTGAGTGGTTGCCTTTAGTGCGGCGGCGGCGTTCGTAAGGAGCGTTTCAAGGGTGGCAAGATTACGCGCGGCTTCTTCACGATTAGCGCGGAAGCGTGGGGATTTAGCGTCCAGATTTGCCGCGGCGCGTGCGTCATCTTCACCAAGGGAAGCGTAGCGGCAGGCACGGAGGACTTCCGCCCGCGTGACTGGTAATGACTTAGACCACGCGGAGACGGCTTTATCAATGGCTTCAGGGGTTATCAGAGAATCAAAAAATCCACGCTCGCGGGCGTGCGCGAGGGCGAACGCCCAGAAAGTAGTCTCAGTTTCTTCGTTCGCGGCGGCGCGTTGAGCGAAAGAATAGAACCACGCGAAGGCTTGAATGGTAGGCTCAAAGAAGGGGACATCACCCGCCCAGCCTACGCGCGGGAAGGCGGCGGCGGTGGTTTCCGCGCCGTCTGTAAGGCGTAGTGCAATAAGGTTTAGGCGGTCAAAGTCTTCAAGCGTAGGGTTTAACCCTTGCGCTTGAAGGTCTAGCCAGTCACCTTTAGCGAGTTCTGAGACCATTTAAGACTCCTTAAACTGCCTAAACTGCCAATTAAGACTCAGAGGCGGAATATTCCGTACCCTTCATGGGGTAGGAGCAAGTCCAAGTATATTGTGTATAACCGCCTTCGGGGCAATTTTTAGCCACAGGGGCGGAGATAGTCGCGCCGAGGGTGGTTGCCGCTTCTGTTAGGGCGATAGTTGGGGCGGTAGACGCGTACCAGTTCATGGTATAGGAGCAAGTCGCCATATCGCCGTGGAGGTCATAATTAACAACCGTTCCTTTTGGTTGCGCGAGCGTGAAGGTGATCGGGAAGGAAGCCGAGACCTCCTCAAGCCCATAATCGGTTGAGGAATCGGCGGCGGATGAGCCTTTTTTTATGGTGCAAAGCCCCATGAAGTCCTGCGCTCTATGGCGTGGGGTAAGGGAGAAGGTCGGGAGGGTGTATTTACGCAGTTGCGTTGCGCCCGATTGAACCATTTGACCGGAGGCAGAGAGCGTTGGTGCAGAGCCTGTTTTCGTAGAGATAGAGACCGAGCCGAGCACGACAGGGTTCTCAATACCCGTGATGGAATGCACCGAGCCTAAATCGGGCATAGTCGTTTGGGAGAGTGCAGAGACAATAACATATTCAGCGGACGGCGCGGCGGATTCGCCCCACGCGTCAACTACCGCCGCGTCACCGTAGAGGTTAGCCCCCGAGGCGGACTGTTTAGAGCGGTTTTCGTTAGAAGAGGTGACTTTTAAGGCGTTAGAGGAAGAGGTTTCCAGCCCGAAATAGTCAATACCCGCATTAAAGGTTGCATTAGCCATTTATTATACCTCGCTTTCATTTTTATTGTTGCATATAACGCGTCCAGCGATAGACACATTATAAGTTTTAGTCATACCGCCGCTTTCAACATCCGTATCCAGTGCGGTAGAAGTAGATTCGATTTTAAAGAGGTCACAGGAGAAGTCCGCCGTGTTTAAAGTGGAACATCCGTCACCTAGTAGGGGGTTAAGGGCGAAGCGTACGCGGCGGCAGAGGTCGCGGAAGCCTTCGCCCGAGGGTTCATCGGCGGTGGCGAAATGGACGACGACACGCGCGGAGAAGACGAGGGGGATATAATCATTCAGCCAGTCGAGGGGTTGATCGGTGAGGTCAACAAAGACGGAGATAAAGGAATCGTGAGCGGCTTTAACCGCGCCTTGAGAGACAGGGGAGAGTGCGCCGATGACAGCGGCGAGGGGGTTCGCTTGCGCGTCTAGGCAGGCGGTGGAAAGCACATCAAGGAGGGCGGCTTCAACGATTTCTTCAGGTTCGCGCGTCATTTAATAGTTCTTTCAATATGATTTTGGATATTATATTCTAAGCGTTTAGCGGTCGCCGCGACTGCGGCGGAGAGCGCGGGAGGGGGGAGGGCGTTCAAGATATAATCAAGGGCGTTTTCAAGGTGAGCATTTGCGCCATTTTGGAGCTTTTGGAAGTTGCCATTTACGGCTTTTCGTGGGTCGCGGCGCACTTTACCGAGTTTAAAAGCGAGGTCTTGCGCACCCGCGGCATAGATTTTTTGTGCGACCCAGCCCCACGAGGCTTTCGCGAGACCTTGGCGGGCGATAGAGCCATGGTAGCGTAAGAGTTCGCGTTTTTCAGCGGCTTCGTTCTTGCCGACCATACGCCCGCGATTGTTGCGGTGGGCTTTTGTAGAGACGAAGTATTGCTTAGCGTAAGCGTCAGGCGTACCTAAGTGGCGTATTAACTGCCAACGGCGCAAGAGGGCGTTAGCGCGTGAGGAAGAGTGAATATAACGGGGTTTAAAGGGAGAAGGCGTAGCGGCATATTCGCCCGCTTGAATGCGTTTAGGGGCTTTTATAGTGCGTTTTTTAAGACCCTTACAGAGGTAGAGGGCGGCGCGGCGTATTTCGGTTGATAGACGCTTTGGGGTCTCGACTTTGACGCGTTCTAGTACGGCGTTGAGGCTTGCGAGTGCGGCGGGGTCAATTTGTACAGAAGTACTTATCATTGCCCCCCCCTAGGTCTAGCCCTGAGAAGCCAAACGCCTGCATTTGAGACGGCGGAAGTGACTTTTAAGCATAATTCGCGTATAGGCGCGTTATGTTCGGTTGTGTCAAAGCGTAATTCGTCCCCGACTTGAGGGGGCGTAGGCTCTAGCCATTGGGCGACAGGTATAGCAACCGTCCAAGAGGGGGTGTATTGAAAAGCTGGCGCGTCCGCATAGGCAGAAGGCAAGGCGGTATCTTCGAGCGCAAGGGCGTTGAGAGGGAAACTAACGAACAAAGGAATAGTAGCCCTTGCGCTCGAAGAAACCGTCTTACTTTGCGGACGCTTAAGCGAATAAGCGATACGGCAAGGCATAAACGCGGCAGAAAGCCCAATAGTAAGCGAGGCAGAGACAGGATCGGCGCGGAGCGAGGTGACGACCGAGAGCAAGCCGTCAACCTCGACCGCGTCGCCTGTTGAGAGGGTGGGGAAGTCGCGGCGTTTAGCAATAACGCGGCGCATTTCTCGTGCACCTTCTGATTGGGCTAGGGTATCGCTCGAAAGGTCACAAGAAGAAGCGGCTAAGACCCGAGCTTGGGCTTCGCCATGGCGCATAGTTTGCACCGCGTCATGGAGAGACGCGCAAAGCGCATTGATAGCCGATTCTATTATGTTAACCATTCGGGCAATACCTCTTTGGGTTATGCAAGGAGCGTTGTGCCCTTCGCGAAGGCGGCAGGCTGACGAACGACAAAGTCCGCGTCCTGCAAGGCAACGATACGGAGCGCACCCTTGGTGCACTGCGAGTACTGGTCAACCACGATATCCGTACCCGACCAGAGGCAGAGCATAAGTTGCGAGAAGTCGCCCAAGAGGAGCGTTTTTGCTGGCGCGATGTTGGACTTAACGAAGGGGATACCCTGAACCGTATTGGTTGCCGCGTCCAAGAGGTACTTTCCGCTCGTGATACCCGAGACAGTAGACTCACCGCTTGTGACAGCCGTCCAATCGAGCGTACCAGCGAGCAAGCCCCAAACCGAGGGACGACCCACGAAGGACTGCGCACCGAGGTTGCCGTTAGCTTCGTCAATCTTCGTGACCATTTCGAGCACTTTCGCGAGCGTAGGAGCACCCGCGGTGAAGGAAACGGTGTTTGTAATCTGCGAAACCAAGCCCGTAGGCTCACCATTCGCGCCCGAACCATTAAAGGCGGCGTTCTCAAGCGCGTAAGCGATCGCGTAAACGAGTTCACGCACGCAGAAGCCCTGTACATCAATAGAGGACTGCAAGAGGAGCTTGCGGGTGATGTCGGTATACGCGCCGACGGTGTGAGGTGTCGCGGTGACTTGCCCAAAGGTTGGGTTCGTCTTCGTTGCGTCGCCGTTCTCGTTCGTAATCCACGCGGCGTTAACCTTACCGCCCTTTGGGATAGCGACATTACCGACGAGACCCGAGAGGGTTTGCATACCCGCGCCCGAGAGGACGAGAGCCGCACGGAGGGCTTCGATGAACGAGCCGCTCAAGAGGTCAGTCGCGATAATGTTCTTACCTGTACCGCCTACGCCCGTAATACCGCCCGCGGTGGTGTCGGCGTTGAAAGCAGGCGTACCGAGGACGAGCGAACCGTCTGCCGTGTTAGCGGCGGCGCGGATGAAGTCAGGTACGATAATACCCTGCGCGGCGCGGCGCCCCGTCTTCGCGACGATCTCATCAGAGATTTCGCGTTCATAGCCAATATCTACCGACTTATCACCCGCGAGGGCACGCAGGACATTGGCGAGGGAGTAGCGGCGAATAATCGCGGACTTCGTCGCGTCGTCAATTACGGCTTTTTCGGCAGTCGGCGCGGGCATAGAAGGCTTCACGGCGGCGGCTTTTTCTTGTAATTCCCGCTGATAGCTCTCGACTTTCGCCTCGAGCGAATCGCGGATTTCATCGAAGGACTTACCGCTCTTAATGAGCGCGTCTACTTCGGCGTGTTCAACGTTTCCCGCCTTTGCCAGACGGAAACATTCAACTACTTGGTTTGGATCCATTAGGGTTGTCTCCTTTTTTATAGCGGCGGCGGGTTTGCCGCCTGCCAGTTGACTAAGTGAACGGCTAACACCGACAGTGGTATCAGCTGGAACATTCACAAAACTTGCTTCGTGGGGAGTCCATTTCACCGCACGATAAATTGGTTCACCGTCAGGAGCCGCGCCCACGCATTTATACTCTTGGACGCGATAGCCCACGGAAATATTACGGCGTAAGAGGTTGATTGCGTCGCGCTCTATTTCTTTGGCGCGTTCACTACAGCAAAACTCAACAATACCGCCGAGCTTGCCGTCCACGACCGCGGGCTCTCTTATTAGCCCGATTTGGTCACCAAAGTGTGTATCTTGAATAACGAGACCGTCTTTCATGCGCGAAAAGTCAATTTCGCCTTCAGCGTGCCCGAGGACTTCATAACCGCTTACATACTTATGGGATTTACTATCCCACATAGCTTCGCGGTAATAAGGCGTTTCACTGGAGACAGAAAGGCGAATAGTTGTTTTAGGCTCTTCGCCGTCTTTAGGCTCACTGCGGACGAGTTCAAGCGCACCTTCACGAAACGCGAAGGAGTTGGGGGACTTTTTGCAGTCGTCTTTATTAGTTTTCATCTTGTTCATTTGGTTCTTCCTCTTGATTTGCCGTGTCTTGAGCCGGCGTTGGAGAAGGCGTATTCATCGGTAGAGGTGTAATAAGGTTGTAGCGGTCACGCTCTTGTTTAACGCGTGCGGCTTCTTCAATGTTGTCATCAATATCACAACCATAATCGGCGGCTACTTGCGCGTCGGTCTTCCAGTGATGAGCGACAGCGACGGCGGCGGCGTTTACATCGCGCATAGGGTCAACCCAAGTCCAACGGCGACCGCGGAAGGTATGCTCTTCGAGTCTCTCGTAGTCTTCAGGCTTATAATTACCCGAAACGGCAAGGGAAAGGAAGGAGTGAAGCCACGCTTTGAAGAGTGGCGTACAGAGCATATCGATGAAGTCGGCTTGTAGGGTCTGCCAAGTGTCGCGTTCGGCGAGTGTGCCCGCGCGAACCGAGGAATAATTAACGCCCGACCAGTCATTGGCGAAGTTGGCGTATTCAACATCTAAGGCATTGGCAAGATCGCGCTTCATAGAGGCTTTAAAAGCGGAAATCTCGCGGTTAGGGTGATTGGGGACTTTCGGCTCGTAATCCCAGCCTTCGGGTAGAACGATATCGTGCCCCTTGCGCGAATGGCGGCGCAAGCGCCCTTGCTCTTCAGCGTCCTCGTCTAGTTGCTTTAGTTCGCTTTCGCGCCCGAGGGGGGCTTTAAAACAGCCCACCCAGTTAGCTTCATCGTTGGCGGCGACAAGTTCGGCTTCATTGAAGTTTTCAAGCATTTTGCCACACTTCAGGGCGGCGTGGACAAGCGGAATGCCGCGCGTTTGGCATTCATCATTTTGTGAGTAGATATGCAAGACTTCCGCGGCAGGAATGCGCATTAAATCATAGGTGCGCCCATTAAAGATAATAGAAGCGGTATTGTCTTCTTGGTGCCCTTCAAACCAATAAGCAACAGGCTTATAGGTGTTGGGGTTAACTTCAACGCCGTTGCGAATCCAATTACCCTTTTCTGTGACGCGGTTAAGCCATTCGGGGCACGCGTCGGGGCGGATAACGCGAAGAGAGATACCATAGCGGTTCTGTGCGTGGGAGTTTATCCAAATAAAGGCTTCACCGTCGCGCGCCCACGAGAGCGCGGCAAGCCGACAAATAGCGGGGAACGACTTAAGCCCTGTGACATCCGCCCATTCACGATTCATCGCCCAGCGGCGGAAATGCCACTCAAGGAAATAAGCGGCTTCGGTATCCATCTTGGGGTTGTTCGCGTCGAGTAGTGCGCCCGATTTAAGCGCGAAGCCGTCAGGACCGACCACATTATTTTTGAAAAGTGTTAAAAACTTTTTGAAGTCGCCATTATTTTTCATCATTTCGCGAGAACGCGAACGCATAACGGCGAGGGAGTTCGCGACTTCTTGATTAGAAAAGCCGCCGTCCCACTTCCATTCACCGATGATATCGGAGACTTCCACGGCGGCGAAAGAACGCGCATAGAGGCGTGGGGACGCGTTGGGTGCGTTGGAAGGTTTGGGTTTAGAATGTCTAGAGAAAAAGCCCATTAGAAGTGAACCTCCACCATACGAACGCCGCCCGACTTAGCCGCGCCCGTTTCTTCGGCTTCCGCTTGCTGAATAAATTGCGCACGGACGGCTAGGAGTTCGTTAAGCGATTTATAAGAAATGTTTATTTCGCCTACTGAAATAGTGCGGTTAGGGTTTGTGCCCCATGTGCGAATAGCCTCGTCAATTTTCTCGATGATTTGGCGTTTAGGCGAAACACCCGCGCAAAGAATAGTGAAAGAATTGTGTGCGAGGGCTTCAACGGAGAGATCGGCATTCTTAACAAAGAGCGTCCAATTTACGCGCCCAGCGGAGAGGGCGGCGGTTGGGAGCACGAGAGACCAAATATCGCTTGAGTCGTTTTTTGTGAGGTCGTACTGCGAAGAGCCGACGACAACAAAAACGGCGGAAGCGGAAGGAGCGGAAACTTTCACTTTAGCGGTTTCGCCCGCGAAATAACGGGCTTTAAAACATGTCACTACTTCGTTCATGCGCCACTATTATAGCATATATTCTTGTCAAGAAAAACCCTGTCAAGCAAGAAAATCCCGAGATTCGGGATTTTTTTCGTTTCTAGAAGAAAAAAGCGGCTAATTTACGCGTGGCGTGCGGCGCGAGAGGGGCGCACGCATTTTGTCATCGTCTCTTGCTTTCAAAAAAAGCCCACATGGTACGCCGTATAAAATACCTTATAGCTCGCGCCGCCGTGTGTGGGTGCTACGGCATGAAGATATTCAATTATGAGAAAACCAGCCTGTTATGCTTGTGTCAGCGTGTGCAGATTGCGCTTGCGCTCCCTCTTGCACGGCAAGATCATATTCTGCACTCATCTGCGCGGGGGTTAAGCGGCAATATAGCCACAAGAAGCCCCACATAAATACGCAGAATAGAACGGCTTCAAAAAACTCTATTACTTCTTTTTTGTCTAACTTTTTCATTTTACTATTCCTTTGTTAGTTGTTAACAGTGGGCGGCGGCGTTGTCCGCCCCTCTAACTTAGTTATTTTTCGCCATTTTCGCCTCATGCTCCGCACGCGCCGCGTCAATATAGCCTTGGGCGGCAATATATTTACGCATAGCAGGGAGAACAAGTTTCTCAAAGAGTTCGTAGCTCTTCTCGTAGTGTCCATACTTCTTGCAGAGTCCGCGAAGTTTTGACCACTCCGCCGAAAGCTGACGATTGGTGCGAAAGATGACTTGGTAAGAGTTTTCGCGCCCGATCTCATCCTTTCGTCCGTTGATTACCAGTTGCTTTACTTTTTGTCCCTTGCGTGTTCTTAGCATTTTACTACTCCTTTGTTAGTTGTTGCTTATTGTTGAAAAGTTTAAAGTTTTAGCTTAAAATGGCTTATGTACTATGCCTAGTTTGACAAGTTCTTTACTTACGCGCTTATAGGGCAAGAATGCGAACTCTACGCAACATCTCGCCATATGACATCTTTCGTGAATTACGCCTTGCTCCCACAGACTATCTGCTACGAGACAGCCTGAGTTAAGACATTCACGGCTACAGTGATAGCCACAATATTTCTCAAATGCGCCCGCTAATTCATTCGGTGCTTCGATGATATCACAGACGCGCGGCGCGTCGGCGCGTAATTGAGCCTTTGTTCTCATTTTATTTTACTTCCCGCGCGTTCAAACTTTACAAGCAGTTCGCCGTGAAAGATTTTAGCGCGGCACTCCTTGCAGATTACGCAATTCTTCTCAACACAAAGCCAGCCGCCAGTAGCGGTAGATTCACAGCGGAGCGCGTTCTGCATTTGCTCTTTAGACAGGCGGACTTCTTTTTTGGAGACATCGCCACAAGGGGATAAATAGCCCCCGCAAGAATTACACTGGACAGAGTACGCTTCTTTAATCATTTTATGCCTTATTAGATTCGCCCGCGTCGCGGCTTTTAATTTACTTGTTCTTAAGCTCATCTTCTGTCATTCGGCGATAAGAAGTAAAAGTATAACCACAGGAGCGGCAGGTGCGGTTTTCGTAGCGCATAGAGGTATGTTTATTATAATAAATACCGTTGCCGATCGTTGTTTTAGAAGAGTGGCAGTTGGGGCACTGAATAGGCATAGGCACAGGCACGCAAACACGCGTTGCGTATTCGGCTTGATTGGGCGCGGCGGAGTCGGCGTGCTCTTTCGGGGTATTATTGTTTTTACTCGTATTTTTCATTGTTTATCTTCCTTTTTATCTTGTTTAGATTAGAATCTTACATTTAAATTAAAGCGTTACTATCTTGGCGACATGTCTTTTTTGAGCGGGGCTGAAATACTCCGTGCCTTGCGTCATGCCGCGATTCGCGGCGACGGCTAGGCACATTGTTTGCGCGTCCGCGTAGTCGTGGCGGTTTGTTTCGCCGCCAACCCAAATATAGCGCAGTCGTCCGTCAGAGGTTGTGTCTTTTATTCGGAGTTGTTCGGCGGTAATTTGCAAGGCAAACTCATCGTGCCTTATAGAGGGGTCGCCGCCAAAGAGCGAAAGCCCGCCCGCCGTGCCAATTTCACCCAGCCACGCGCGTTGCATTGTCTCGCGCCAATAGTCCGCATTAAAGTTAACCCAGCGTTGGCGTTCGCCGTCCCTGTTCACATCGCCACACTCTACCGTTTCATTTATGGGATTTCTTATCTTAGAGCGCACATAGGGATTCCAAGTCTTACCCGCCTTACCAACCATGGGCACGACTTCAAAAGGGAGCGCAAGGTCTTTTGAGGTGCGGCGCAGGCGTTGGACAGGCTCGAACTGGTCGCCGCCCGCGTCAATCGCCCACGCGTCAAGCTTTATGCCACGCGCCGTCGTTTCGGTTTTTAAACGCATAGCAAAAACAACAAGCTGATCATAGACGGCGGCGCGGTATTCGGCTTCCGTCATCTTTTCTTTATGCAGGTTTGTTTGATGTATGCCATACCATATCACGGTTGCCGTCGCGAGACGGTCGAAAGTCGTCATTACCGAAGAGTAGCCATAGGCAGGGTTTAGGTCTGTTGCGCAAACCGTCATCACAGACTCCGGTGGTATTGTGTAGGGTTGCCAGTCGCGGCGCGTGCGTGATATAACAGTTGCAGGCTTTAAGGCAAATGTCATCTGTCGCCGCTTCGGTTGCATCTGATACTCGCTTAAAAATTGCTCCTCGCCATTAAAGTAAAGATTCATCGCGTGTTGTAGCCCCGATACTTCAAGGCGGCGGTCATAATTATCGGGATTAAGAACCTTGCCGCCCTCATCCATTTCGGCGCGGTGGGCGCGGTAGAACTTGTTGCAGATAAGGTGCGGGTCGCGCCCTTGTATCGTCTCGTGACGCAGAAGGGCGCGGTATTCCTCCCAGCGTGTATCTTTCGCGACAGGAAAAGAGATTATCATCTTGTAGGTTGAAGTGTACCAATTGTCTTTCTCAACAAAAGCTTCACTTAAATCATCGGGTTCTATGGGAGTGGATGTCATAAGGGCGGCAATGCGCTTCTTGTGCCCTCCAAGGTTTAGAAAGTTCTTCTCAATGTTTAAAACAGCTTCTTGAACGCGTTCTCTACTTTTCGCCATTTCTTCATTTTGCAGGTCATCAAATATCACAAGGTCAGGGCGGAGAGACCCACGCACTTTTCCGCGGGCGTTTGCGGTAAAACCTGTGGCGTTGAGGATACTGCCTGATGAGGGCGAGCCGCTCACGGTTGGGAAGACAATCTCACTTGCGTTAATGCGAATGTTACACTGTTCGCTGTTCACGGTTAGGGTTTTCGCGCGTTGTGTTTTCCCCTCAAGTGCACGAATAGGTGCTGTTATTTCGGGAAAGTCTTCGTAAAGTTTGTTGCTCCGTTCAAAAAGTGCGTATATATCGCGAATCATTGAGGTTGCGTTTCCCCCTGTTGCGCACACTGCGACAACATATTTTCTGTATCCGTAAGCAATGGCGTATGCAATTCCGCCTTTAACAAACGAGGTCTTGCCATGTCCACGCGGCATTCGGATATGATACCAGCGAGAAGAGGTTACCGCCTCTTGTATTGTTTTTATAATCTTATGCATAGATTTTGAAGGCTTTGATTCGAGAAATCCGCCGTCATCCATACAGTATTCTTCAAGAAACTTAATTAGCGACTTCTCACACTTTTTACGCCTTGCCTTATCTTTTATTTCGGGTATTTTAATTTCATTATCGCGGGCGCGTAGCAAGCGCATTTTCTGTGCGCCTGTAAGTGGTAACGATCTATTCGCTTTTTTCATTATCCGCCTTCTAATTATCATTCAAAGTCACGCAATTTTTATGCGCTTTCTCGCCCTATGGGCGTAGGTGTTATCCCTTCAGGGAGTACCTTGTCGGGGGGTGATTGCCTTTGAATAAGTTTTACTTCATTAGGAAGCAGGGCAAGGCGTTTATTGAGAGCGGCGGCTCGGTTGGCACAGTCTTCACCCGCTCTAATCTCTCGCCAAAAAGTGAAGAGTTCTTCGCATACTGCAGGTTCGCCTTTAGTTCTGACGAGTTGCCGCCAACGGTTAATTGAGCCATAATCGGCGGTTAATGCAAGAATAATTGATACAGCGTCGTATTCGCCAGAGAAGAATGCTGATTCGCCTTCCTTGCCATTGAGTGATTTTGCCGCTTTCTCCGCGAGCTTCTTTGCTTCTTCAACTCCGCCCTTAACTAAGATATCCTCTTGCCTGCTTTTGACAGGCTTCGCCTTGGCGGTTAATGATAACGGTGCGACTTCAGGGCTGGGCTTCTCCGTCTTGTTGTTTACATTGATAGTTTGTTTCTCTTTTGTGGTCGCGGGCGTTTCTGTCGACTCTTTGCTTATTTTTTCTTTATAGCGGCGTTTCCGTTCGGCGGCTACTTCCAGTGTGTTTTTATAGCTGTCTATATCTCTACGGTAGCGTTCCCAAAAAATACGCGCACACAAGTTTGTTTTGACAAGGTCTTTTATGGTGTCAAGCGGATTGTCGTCAGTAAGTAGGCACGCGTCTAAAATAGGCAGAAGCGCAGTTATGATTTGCTTTGTTGTTAACACATCGCGAACCATAGCCCATTCTTCAGGGTGAATAATGAATCCGCATTTTTCTTTAGTTTTCATTTGATTGTTCCTTTGTTCGTTTGCCTGTAGGGCGTTTAGTTTCAAATCTGTAGTTCGGCATAGCTTCGTATGCCGCGTTAATATCAGCGGTGTTAAAACGGATTGTGCTATTTGGGTCTGTCGGGTCAAACTTTTTAGCAACAACCTTGCCTTCCTTTACCCATGTTTCAAGCTTGCCCTTCGGGAGGGAGAAGTAGTGTATAGCCTGCTCGCGTGAGCACCAAGCCCCTAAGCGGTCACTGTGGGATTTCCCTTTTTGATTTGCGTGTTCTAGCTCTTCATTCAAGGCGGCGAGAAGTAGTTTAATCGTGTTGCCGTTCATTTCTAGTTCCTTCTCAGTAATTGCCTTAGCTGTCGTCTTATGTTCTGTCGCGTGTCGCTTCGCGATAGTCTAGTTCAATCGTGCGCTTCAGCCAGTCGCTGAACGCGCGGAACTGCACCGCGAGAACGACATCCAACATCGCCGCGTGGTCGCCGTCCAGCACCGCGCCAACGCGCCGCGGCATGGCGGGCATTCCGCCCACACCGCCGCTCACGCTAACTTGCGCCGCGCCGCCAACCGCCGCGCCAACGCCCTCTCTTACGCTCACTTTACCTTGCTTTTCCATTTCCGCTCCTTCGGGGGTTGTTAGAACCTTAATGGCAAAAAATATGTTTTTCCCCCGCGCGCGACGCCTTGCTTTCGGGGTTGTTAGAACCTTCGCCAGACAAAAAGGCTTCTAGTGCTTCTGTAATAGCGCGAGCGAGTGATACGCCTGTCGCTTGTGACACTTTCTGTAATTTCGCATTTAGTATGATATCAGGGTTTATCTTTAACTGTACTTGTTTCATAACCAGTCTCCTTATTTGTGCTTTCTTGCGCGTTTTTCTTCGTTGTTTTTAACTTGGTCGGCAATCCAATATAGATCTACCGAAGTAATCTCAACCTTGCTGTATTCGCGTTGTAGAGCAATAGTGACTAATTCGCTAATAGTCAATCCTTTTGCTTCGGCGGCGCGTCTAATACGCGCGTACAAATCAAGGGGAATTAAAACCCCCAACTGCTTTTTGTTGATGTCAGGCATTTGCATTTTGCAAAATTTCCTTTTTACTCTCAGTTTTCATGCCAATATTATACCAAAGGTTGTTATAACCGTCAAGGGGGTATTTTGCATTTTTTCAACTTTTTTCACTTTCGCCTTTTTCTCCCCCTCAATCGCCCTCAACGCCCCCACTTTCGCCCCCTCATCCTGCCAATCCTGTAAACCCTGTCTCCCTCGCGCCCTCGCGCTCGCCTTCGCTCCCCTTGCGCCCCGCCCCTCCAGTCTTGCCGCGCGGGCGGTGTCCCG
>CAVCAF010000014.1:0-20707 GCA_963600185.1 Azospirillum sp. 51_20
GCGGAGCGTTTCCGCTCCGCAACCTAACGCCCCCACGCCGATGTGCCGCGGTGAGTGCCCAGTAGATCCGTGAGGTTAGGTTGCGAAGCGAAAACGCTTCGCTCACCCCTCCGTCGTGTGACATTTTTCTAGACAAAATTAACAGGATTTATAGGATTTTAAGTTGAAGTATGAAGTTGAAGAAAGGAATTGATAATCAATTGATTACTTTACCACTCTTCAACTTGACACTTCAACTAAATCTAGAATCTTGTTAATCCTGTCTAGAATAAACTCCGTGTGAATCTGTGGAAATCCGTGGATAAACACTTTGATCTTTGACAATTGAATTAACGACGGATCTCGCTGACGCGGTGGCCGTTCTTATCCGCGTAGACATGGATGCTTCCCCAGGGTGTAGGCACATCGCCTTCGATCCAATCAAGGCCGCCTAAGTTAGGCTTGACTTCGTAGGTTGCGAAGCCTGGCGAAGTTGGTTTTACGCCGAGGTAATACTTGCCCAAGAGATAAGCGGGGCTCGCCCCCCATGCATGGCAAAGCGACTTACCAAAGCGTCTACCATACATCGCGTAATGCTCGTCGCCCCTCTCGTCGGGATTGTAATGCTCCCAGAAGCTCGTCGCCCCAAGGCGCAACATGCCGCCCCAATAGGATTTAATCTCCTTAAGGACTTCCGTTTGCCGTCCAAGCGCACAGAGCGACTCGAGTTCATAAAAGCGCATATATGGGGTGTGAATCTTCATGACCTTGTCATTCAAGATTACATTCTTAACGACGCTCTCTTCTTGTGCCGCATCAAAGTAGCCAAAGAAGAGCCCGAACATATTCGGATAGCGCGTGACCATGGGGTCGACGCGTCCGTCATTGTAAATCATGTGCATAAGAGCGCCCTTCTCGGCATTCCAGTAGCGCGGCAAGATTTCCGCACGCAACTTCTGGGCGCGTTCGCGCCATGCCGCGGCATCTTCCTTAGCGTCCACACGCTCGGCGACATTAGCCGCGGCGTTCAGTGCTTGCACAAGGAGCATTTGCTCAAAACTCGTGACCCCGCCATAGTTCGGCAACTTCTCGGGTGCCCAATCGATGAACATCCAGTCGCCCTTCACATCCGCGGGGCGTCCGTCTTTATCAAGCCGTCCAAGCGCAAACTCAAGTAGGGACTTAAGGCGCGGATAGATCTGGCGTGCGAAGTTCGCGTCGCCCGAATAGAGCAGGTACTTCTCAACCGCGTCGAACCAATAGAAGGTGTAGTCCATAATGCCGTTCAAGTGAACTTTGACGGGGTCTTTGCCGCGCACATACCAAAGCGTATCGCGACATCCGTCATAGTCGCCAAAGACATAGTAATTCATAAGGAAGCTCTGCACCGCGTCGCCGCTCCACACCCAGCGGTCGCGCTTCACGCCTTCAATGAAGACTTCGCGGCATGTGAGCGCGAGGGTATGAACCGAGACTTCCCAAATACGATTAATCTCGGGGTCGCTGCAACGGAAACTGCCGCGCACAGGCACATCCTTCCATTCATAGTCCATCGTGAGCGAGCCAATCGACACATCGCCCGAGACAGGGATAACATGAACATACCGAAAACCATGCGCTATCTCACGGCGATAATCAGCCGTCGCCTTAAGGTCTATTTGTTCCCAGCCGTCCAGTGCCCCATAGTAGATCGTCATGAGATCTTCGGCGTACATCTCAGGTTCACTCTCGGCGTAGATAATGCGCACCGCGCCCGAACCCTTAACATCGAGTAGCCGCAGGTAACCGAAAGTCTCCTCACCAAAGTCCGCGATAAGGTGATTGCCCTTATAGGACTTCACCCACTTCGGCGGCTTCTCTTTTGTGGGGAGGTGCTTAAGTCCAGGCGGGGTCGCGGGATCCGTAAAGCGTGCGCTCGTATCTACTGGCAGGTTATTTGACATGTCCCAAGGGGTCGTCCAACCCGATGTCCATTGCGCATCCGAGACAAAGGTTTCGCCCTTCACCCAAAGAGCAGGCGGACGCGTCGTGTTCTGCACGCGAAACTCTATTCGCCGCGCATTCTTCGGCAAGAGGAACTTACCGCCAATGACCGAAGTCTCATAATCGCGTCCGTCTTTATCAGTCCACCAAACGGAAAGGTGTCCGTCCGCACGCACCTCAAGCGTCTCATCCGCGGCGAGGTCGAGTCCGTCCCGCCGAAAGAGAACCCGCGTCTCAGGCGAATAAAGAGGCCACTGGGGCGTTAGCCGCGCACCCCAACGGAGGCGTTGGCTCACGAGTTCATTGCCCCACCAAAGCGCGTAGTCGCCCGGATACCACATCCATTGCGCCTCGTGTGTCGCGGTCGCGGGTTCAGCGTGGACGGGCGCAAGCGGCAAAACCGCCGCGCCGAGCGCGAGAAGTGCCGCGCTTAGGACGACACAGAGATTTGGCTTTCTTTGATTCATGGCTCTTTATCCTTTCAATAAAAGGGTTATTTAGTTTTGAGAATACGCGCAATGCGTGCGAAATCGTGCGCTGTAAGCCCCGACCCCGACGGCAAGCAAATGCCGCGCCGGAAAAACTCCTCGGCGACTTCGCCGCCGTAAATCGGTACGCCTTTAAAGACAGGTTGCAAATGAAGCGGCTTCCAAACAGGGCGCACCTCGATATTCGCTTTCGCGAACTTCTCGCCTAGCGTCTTCGCTTCTTGGGGCGTATCCAGTAAGGCGACTGAAAGCCAGTGATTCTCGCTCGGCAGAAGCCTACCCTCAAAGAAACGCGCATAAAACGCCGCGTTCGCGGCACGCTTAGAGAGAATGCGCGGCAACTTCGCGAGCTGGGCGAGTCCCAACGCGGCTAAAAGATTGCTGAGGCGATAGTTGTAGCCCACTTCGCGATGTTCATACCAAATGACTGGCTCACGACTTTGCTGGGCGAGTTTACGAATATGTTCCGCGAGCGGTTTAGAGTCCGTTAAAACCGCGCCACCACCAGATGTCGTAATAATCTTATTGCCATTAAAGGAATAAATCGCGGCGAGTCCGACGGATCCCGCGGGGCGTCCCTTATAGGTTGCGCCCACAGCCTCGGCAGAATCCATAATGAGCTTCACGCCTGCACGGCGGCAAAGACGGATTATTTGGTCGTAATCACAGGTCTTACCATAGAGATCTACGCCAATGACAAGCGTCCGCGCAGGGTCAGTAATCGCGGCGAGGGCTTGGGCGAGAAGCGCACAATCAAGCGTGCCTGACGCGTCCGAATCAACAAAGACGAGCTTCGCGTCGCGGTGCCAAGCGGGTCCCACCGTCGCAATAAATGTCAGCGTGGGCGCAATAACTGTCCAACTAGCGTCCACCCCGAGATGTGCCATAATCAAGTCAAGTGCCGCGGTACCACTCGAAACCGCTACGGCATAGCGTCGCCCCGCTTGATGCGCGAGTGCCACTTCAAAGGCATCCACTTGGGGCCCGCACGGCGCGACATAGCCCGAAGCGAACGCACCCTTTATTGCCGCGCGTTCCGCGGCGCCAACCCAGGGCGGAGAAAGAAAGATTCGCTTATTTGCCATTCTTCGTTGCCTCCCAATCGCTCTTAAGCACCCAGCCCGCGCGGCGTCCGTCATCGAGCCGCACCCATACGCCCGCCGTCTCAGTCACGCGACTTTCACTTGGCGCGAGCGTGCCGAGAATACGCGCTTCACGGCGTGGTGCGAAACGGATGGGCAAAAGTGCCGCAGCACCATGCTTCTTGTCATCGAGATTGATGGCTACACGCGTGGGTGCCGCGTTTGTCGTCGGCGAAGTGTAGCGTAGCGGAATCCCCGCCGCCATCGCGCGTGTATATTCCTTCTTCTCAAGGTCATAATACGGAATCGTTATTGGCGGCGTTTTGGCATCGCCTTCCGCGCGTTCATAAAGACGATAAATGAGATGCCCGCGGCGGTCATCCTGCATGACACCCGGCAAAGCGCCGCGCGGAATGTATCCCGCGTAATTAACTTCGACATCAAGGATAATGACATCGTTCGTCTCAACGCAGGTATCGGCGGCATAGGGGCGAATCGTCAACTTCGTCGCGACTATTCCCGTGAAGTTAGATGGGCACCCCTCCTGTGGCAAAGGCGAGATCTCAATCGGGACGGGCTTTGTCGCCAAACCAAATGAACGACTTACGGAAAAGTAAGAATTCCGATTCTGGACGCGCTGTTCGTAATTGCCACCGACCTTGAAGGACACATGTCCTTTAAAAGGTGCATCACAGCGCACAGGTATCGCCACGCGGCGGACGACAGAATTCGTGTCGGGGCCTTCAAGGTCCGTCATCGGCTCGCCGCGCCCTAGCCCAATCAAACCCTTAATGGGCGGAGGCGCTAGGTTCAGCCCCACGATCGAAACATCTTTCGGACATGTCACACTCACGATAAAAGCGAATGGCTCCCCTACGCGGACAGGATTGCGGTCAAGCGCAACCGAAGCCGCCATCTTCGGCTCGGGCATAGAAAGGCGTCTAAAGCCCATATTCTCTTGGAAGCGCTCCATCATCTTATCCATTTCCTCAAACGGTGAAGACTGCGCTAAAGCTGGGCTCAACGCCCCAAAGGCAATTAACAACGCGAGAGAGAAGAAGAAACGCGCCGCCCGCGAAAGTAAAAAGAGGATGAGAGCTAAGATAACGACACCGCCCAGCAAGCACGCGAGGCGTCCGCGCCAATCATATTTTAGGAGGGGCTGAAGAGCTTGTCGCCACGCGGGTAATTCCGCCGCGCTGTCGCCCGTCTCTAATGCACGCGCAACGCGCAGTCCGCGGCGAATCGCGGGCGTTTCGCCGATGCGCCATTCAAGTGCCTCATAAATAGACTTCGCCTTCGCCCAGTGTCCGCTTAGAAGTTCACACGCGGCGGCATTCAGCCGCGCTTCAGGGAAGTTAAACGCACCAAACGCTTCCGCCGAAGGCTGTGCACACGCGCGGCGCCACGCGAAAAGTTCATCCGCCGAAAGTGCCGCGCCCGATTGCCAAGGGCTTTCTTCAAGATTTATGAAAAGTCCGTCTGGATACGCCGTCGCCGCGGTCTCCTCGTCCAGTGCTGCCAACGCCGCCTGCGCCCCCGCTTTAATATGAACGGGCAACTTCTGGGTCTTTAGCGTCGCCGTCTCTCCCGTGCGCTTATTAAGATAGGTGAAACTCAGCGCGGGGAAGTCATAGCACCCTTCACGCATGGGACGCAAACGATAAACGAGTCGCCGCGCCGTATCCACCGTCTCCGTCTTCGCGCTACGGTCATCTATCCGCCAATAGAGCGGATCTACTTCAGTAGAAAGCGTCGGCGGATGAAGCGCGGTAAAGTCCGCGGCACCAAAGAAGTCCACCCTCAAAACGAGCGGATCGCCCACCCGCGCATTGTTCACATCAAGAAAAGCACGCGTGACAAGTCCTTCACCTTCCACGCCCGCAAGCGGGATGGCGGCTAAAAGGCAACTGAAAATAGAACCAAGCATAACCATATCAATTCGGTTTCACCGTAAAGCGCACGATGACTGTCGGGTTTTGGTCAAGAAAGTCGCGCGAGAGTCCTGGGATTGACCGTACGCGTGCGGCGGCGGCGAGGACGGTGTTATCCGCCGTTCTATCGCCCGAACCCTTAACAAGGCGATAGCCCTTCACCGTGCCACCAGGGCCAAACTTCACTTCAAGTTGCATTTCGCCTAAGGAATCCGTCCAGGGGGGGCTATCCCACTTCGCGTAAAAGGCATTCCTAATGAGCGAATAGCAACGCTGACTCTCATTCGCCGCCAATTGCGTTCTCGCGCCTGGCCGATAGCCTTGATTGAGGAGTTGTTGCCAATTGGTCGGACGCTTTTCGGTGCGCCCATTATTGCGCGGCGCTTCGCCTGGCTTAACCGCGTCCCTAATCGCCTTTAGCCGCGCTTCGCGCTCTTTCGCGAGTTGCCCCTTAGTTTTCTTCGGCTTCGGGGGCGGCGTGGGCTTAGGCTCCACTTTCTTAGGCGGCTCCTTCTTTGGCTTTTCTATCTTCTCTACCGCGTCAACCTTGGGTTCAGGCTCGGGCACGGGCGCAGGTTCAAGCTTAGGCGCGGGAGGCTCAGGTTTAGGTTCTGGCTCGGGCTTAGGAGCGGCAACTTCTTTCTCAGGCGGCGGCTCATCTTCATTGCCGTCGAGATTCTCATGCACGACAACCGTTAAATCAATTGGGATAACCGTTTCTTTAGGGGTGCGGGTAAACTTACCCACGAGAAAAAGCGCGAGAAAAAGCACAATATGAATCGCGAGCGCGAGACCCACCGTCTTCGCGTCAAATACATCTGGCTTCTTTTCCGCGTCGTTATACATTGCTTCTATTGTTCAACGGTCACGAGCGCCATGCGACGAATCTTGCAATCGTAGACGATCTTCACGATATTCATAACGCTACCATAATCAAGGCGCTCATCGCCCCGAACGAGTACAGGCACATCAGGATCGGCGGCGGCTAACGCAAGTAAGTCATTCTTTAAGTCCGTCGCGGTAATTGGGCGATTATTAAGAAAGAGACGATTTTGCGCGTCGATCGTAATCGTGTTCGCCTTTTTATTCTTCGTTGGGAGCTCATCCGTCTTCGCCCGCGGCAATAAGATTGAAACGCCCTGCTCAAGTGCAGGCAAAGTCACGATGAAGGTTACAAGCAAAAGAAAGGTTAAATCAATAAGCGAAGTCATATCGACCGCGGCTTTTGGTCGCTCGCCGCGTACACGTCTACGCCGCGACATGATTAAGCTCCCCTCCCTTGGAACTCACACGCGATGCGCCCCATTAATTCGTCCGTAAAGCCTTCCATGTCGCTGGTGATATTACGGATGAGTCCATTAAGGCGATTAAAAGCAATCACGCCCGGTATCGCGATTAGAAGCCCGACGACCGTCGTCACGAGCGCGGCAGAAATAGAAGGCGCGATAGTCGCGAGATTCGCGCTCCCCGCCGTGCCCATATCGGCAAACGCGTCAAGAACGCCCCACACCGTGCCGAGAAGTCCGAGCATGGGCGCGAGAGCGACGACTGTCGCGATAACACTCGAGCCCGACTCTACACGCAACTCTTCTTCATCCAGCGTATGTTCACAAGTGCCGCGCACGAGCTCTATTTCGCGTGCGGTTAAAGCGGCCGCCCCCGCGTCTTGCGGTGCACGCCCCGCGAGCAACGACCGCGCGTCGGGCGTTAGAATCTTAAGAAGCCGCTCGCAGGTCTCTTTATAAATGCGCTCAATGCCGCCCGTCCCCGCTGGACGTCGCGTAAGATAATGGTCTAGTACATCGCGCCCCTCAGAAAAGTCGCGCAAAAACCGCCGCGTCGCCGTCGCCGTAAAGCGCAATTCACGGAACTTACCAATAATCGCGGCAACCATAATGACGGAGCCTAAGAGTTGCACCTCGACGATGCCTTGACCCATGAGATTGGACGAGATGAAACCGTCCACAAGTGAGTTAGCGAATATCATTCTTTCGTTCCTTTATAAGCTTTATTCTTGACTGCCGAGATGACTTGTCCCTCAGGAGGCAAGTCCGCACGCGAAAAGCCACACGCGCTCAGCACTTTATCCGTCGTCTGGAAATGCGCCTTGCAATGATTCATAAGCCAAACAGGGCCATTCTTCTTAACCATTTCTTCCGCTACTTCGCGCACACGCGGATCGCTCGAGCCAATGGGGATTGCGGGCGGGGGTGTGTCAGAGCCCGCCGCAGGTTCACCAAACACCTCAAGCGACATCTTGTCCCGATCACGCAAAAAAAGCTCACGCGCAATAACCGAGGCTGCCGCGACGGCGATGTCGCTCTCGGCTTTATGATGCTGGTCAACTATTATCTTCTTTGCTCTCGGCTTCAAGGCTCGCGTTATGACAGCTTCCGTCGCGGCAAATTGGTCAATAACCACACGCGGGCATGTCGGCTGCTTTTCTAACAAATCCTCGATTGCCGCGGCATGTGCCCACGCGAGCATACGGTTAATATTGCGCATCTTAGCGTAAAGACGATTATACGCGGCAGGACCAATCTTCACAACCGCATAACGCGCAGTGCCCAGAAGCTTGCGTAATGCCGCGCCAACCGCCAGCACCGCCTTATCGGTCATCTGCTTACAATCTTTTACGCCTAGCTTCTTCATTTCGGCGCTTAACTTCTCATCCGTATAACACGCACAAACAACAAGCGGACCAAAGTAATCGCCCTTGCCCGATTCGTCACTACCCGCATGAGGCGCGACGGACTCAGGGTTTAGAATCTCTTCATAGCCTAATGTCGCTTGCCCGAGAACCTGCGGCTCTAAAACAAACAAGACAAAGTCTTCCGCCTTACCGCCCTGCACACAGAGTTTGCGCTTGCCGTGCTTCTCTTTCTCATAAAGTGTCGCGTTAAAGTGATCGCCCTCAATTGAATAAAGCGCGTAGGGTACTTCGCGGCGGCGATAATTGCCCGTCACGAGAATACCCAAGAGAAGCTCCTGCTGGTCATTCGTCAACTCAAATGTGAAGCAAGACTTTTTGGGCAAAGCCGCGTCGGTAAATCCATAGCTATCTGACTCAAACTTCATTGTCTAATATTATATCATACCTTGGCTTCAACGAGAACTAGTTCCTTTAATTTTGTTTAAAGTCTCTAGTGTGACGAAAACAGGGTTGTGGTCTGAACATCCCTGCGCAGAAAACACTTTCGCCGCTGAAAGAAGGCGCAAATCGCGGTAAAAGATGTAATCTAGCGTGCTATCGCCCCACTTCCCGCGTCCAATATAAGTCGCGCGTTCATTCTCGGGCAACAACTCGAGCGCATTCGTGAATCGCGCTTTATCTAAGAGCGGGAACATCTCCTCCGCGGCAAACTCCGCCTTCCATTTATCCGCGTTCATGTCGCCCACAATAAGAACTGCGCCTTTATACGATTTAGTAGCGCCTATTAACTCACTTATTGCGCGGGTGCGCTTAAGGCGATTGAGGGCGCGATCTGATTCCGTGCGCTGTCCGTAATTAGACTTCAGATGGACAGCATAGACACGCCCCGTAATCGCAGGGGAAAACAGGAGATCCACCTGCGCATAGCCGCGCGGCGGCGTTTCTTCCTTCGCGCGCAGCCACTTCACCCATGAGCCATTAACAACGGGCAAAGTCGTCGCGATAACATCCTGCTGCATATCGAAGCGGTCGCGTCGCCTATAAGCCGAGATTGCCGCGAGTACGAGATTGGTGCGTCCAATCGCACCAATTAAACGCGTCGCCACCTCACGATTGCGCATTTCATTAAAGCAAAGAATGATGTCATTAGTGCCAAGGGGATCTAGGGATTGAAGTGCCGAGGCGAGCATACGCCCCGATTCCGCAATTGTGCGCGACTCAACTTCGGGCTTGGCGCGATGTTCAGCGCGGTGAGACGGGAACCAATTGCCATTCCATGTCCCCACAATTACCGCCGCGAACAGTATCGCCCCGAATGTCATTGCGCGAGCGACTTAATAACAGGCGGCGGCTCTTTATTGTAGACGCGCGAAAAAGGTGGAACGGAATCCTTCAGCCAAACATTGCCGCCAATCTCGCTATCGTGTCCAATTGTCGTATCGCCCCCTAAAATCGTCGCGCCCGCATAAATTACGACATTATCTTCCACATTCGGATGCCGCTTAACGCCCTTTATTAGCGCACCCGTCACGGGATTCTTCTCAAAAGAAAGTGCGCCAAGTGTTACGCCTTGATAGAGTTTAACATTACGTCCGATGACCGTCGTCTCACCAATCACAACGCCAGTGCCATGGTCAATAAAGAAACGCTCACCAATTGTCGCGCCTGGGTGGATGTCAATTCCCGTGCGGGAGTGGGCGAGTTCGGACATAATACGCGGCACAATTGGTACCCGTAGCCGATAAAGTTCGTGGGCAAGACGGTGAACGGTCGTCGCGTAAAGCCCCGGATACGCCACGATAACCTCGCGCTCAGATTGTGCCGCGGGGTCGCCCTCGTAAGCCGCCGTAATATCCGTCGTAAGTTTCCGCCGCACCTCTGGCATCGCCGCCCAGAAGGAGTCCACCTTCCACGCCACTTCCGCCTCAGGCTCAACATCCCCAATAAGGCGCAGAAGTTCACGCGAAATTATCTCTTCACGGCACGAACAGTCGCCATACACCCCTGGATAAAGGTGTTCTAGCAAATGATTCAGCAATAATGCTACGCGCTGTGTAAGTGTCATAATCTACATCTCTCTAACTTTAATACACCCTTATTATACCATATCGCGGCGGACTTGGGAACAGTGGAATACAATCTCTACTCCTCGCTGACCGAATAAGGCATAAAACCCATCATCGCCGCAAGTGAAATAAAGAAAAGCGTCAACACGGCTGGACTCCGCAGGGGGCAATCGCCAAAGGCGTGAATAAGCGTCGCGAGCGCCGTTAGCAAGATACAAAGAACTGGCGCGGGCAAGACAAAGAATACGACAGGACGCGGCGGAGCTTCCTTCTTAGACATAAACCGCGTCGCCTTTAGAAGTGCCCGCCATGCTTTCCCAACGGGCATAATCAGTAATACAACCATCGCGACGAGAAGCCCAAAGCCCACAAGCCCATGTTCCGCGAGAAACTGCAAATAGTCATTGTGAACATTTATGCCGCCAACCATCTGGATTTGGCGCAATTCATCGTCCGTCATCTTAGGAATGCAGAGGTGCTTATAACCCCAGCCGCCACAGCCAAAGAGGAAGTTCTCCTTCCAAATCTCAGTAGCGACACGCGCATGATATTGTTGACGCCCCGTCACACGATCGAGAATAACGAGTGAATCTAGTGTATTAACTTCTTTGCGGAAGTCGCGCGGCGTCCAAATTACCGCGCCAATTACGAGTACAACCACTGAGAAAATCGTAATTGCCAAAATGCGCACACGCTTTAGCCGCGACATCTTCTTAAAGAAACTTGCGTAAGCATGTAAAACGAAAATCACGGCAAGCGAAGTCACTAAGAGAATTGCCGCGCGCGAAAGTGTGGCAAGTGCCGAGAAAAAGCAAAGTAGCGCGGGTATAAGCATGAGGTGGCGCAACCAAAACTTCACATACGGACTTCGCACACGCGTCGTTGCCCTCTTATCATCCTCGGCTATATTCCACCTCCAAAGCGCAATGGCGAGTCCAAACAATGTCGTGAAATAATCGCCGCCCATATTCGGATAGCCAAAAGTGGAGAAGAAGTCCTTCATTACTTCCTCTGTCGCCCATAAGGGGCCCGTCGCGCCTGTCGCCGTCTGGACAATACCCAGCACCGCAAGTGCCGCGCCATTCCAGACAATAATCTCTAAGAGGAAACGCTTGCCGCGGTGGACGAGCGCATGTTTTACCGCGAGCATAGCCGTGAGGGCAGGTAAAAACCAAAGAAAAACATTCAAGTGGTGTGCACGATTTACGCAATATGGCACAATGGGAACTGGCGGACGCGGGTCTACGCCTTTAATCGCAATTTCCGCGTAGTCGCAGACAGGGCAGAGACCCTTATTTAGGAACGGAATCGTTAATAACGCGATAAATGTAATTACGAGCCAGGTTAGCGGATCTTTCTTAAGCGCCTTCCAAACGCGTTGCCGCGCTTCGGCGGTAGACTCGCCCATGTGGCGTTGGGGGAAGCACAGCATGATTTCCAGAAGAAAGACAAATAGCCAAGGAATTGTCGGCATCAGCATATCGCCGCGCGTGCCACCAAAAATCCACGCGAATGCGCAAGCGAGTGCCGCGACGGCAAGCGCCGCTATATTATCATAGAGAAACGACATGTTTCAGAACCTCCGCAACTGCATTTTCTTCGCTGACCTTGCCTTTTAGAACGCCTTTGACATAAAGAAGAAACTCACCTTTACCACCGCAAAGAGCAACTTCCGCATTCTTCGCCTCGCCAGGCCCGTTAACAACACATCCCATAACGGCGACATGCGGCAAGGGCTTCGTTGCGAATGCGGGGGTATGGGCTAACTTCTCCAAGGCTTCCTCTACTCCCGTCGCAACCTTAAATAGATTAACGCGCGTCCGCCCACAAGTTGGGCACGAGGTTATCGCGGGACCCACGGCACGAAGAGAAAGTGCACGCAGAATCTCCGTCCCGACACGAACCTCTTTCTCAGGTTCCGCCGTTAAGGAGACGCGCAAGGTGTCGCCAATGCCTTCCGAAAGCAAAATGCCGAGAGCGACAGAATTGCGCACGGTGCCCGGCAAGAATGTTCCTGCTTCCGTGACACCAATATGCAAGGGACAATCTGTCTGCGCCGAAAGTAGGCGATAGGTTGCGAGTGTATCCGCGACATTCGAAGCCTTAGCGGAAATCACAACATCATAAAATCCCTCATCCTCTAATAACTTGAGGTGTCCAAACGCGGACGCGCAAAGTGCCTCGGGTACAGCGAGCGCCCCCGCACGCACCTTCTCATCTAGATTCTTCTCAAGACTCCCAAAGTTTACACCAATGCGGATAGGTATTTTCGCCGCTTTTGCCGCGCGGACGACTGCCTGCACGCGATCACGCCCCCCAATATTACCTGGGTTAATACGCAGGGCATCAACCCCTGCCATAATCGCGGCAAGTGCGAGATGATAATCAAAATGAATATCCGCGACAAGTGGGATGGGCGACTTGCTTTTGACTTCACGTAGCGTCTTCACCGCGTCCAAATCGGGAATCGTAAGGCGCATAATATCGCACCCAAGCGCCGCACAACTTTCAATTTGCGCAATAAGTCCCTTCGCGTCGTGGGGGTCTACATTGCACATGGACTGCACGCTTATCGGTGCGCCACCGCCAAGCGCGACATGCCCGACTTTAATTGTTCGCGTTTGTTTTCGAGGTGTCATTAGGTGTACGCTCCTCAAGTGTAGCACAAGGCTTAAATGTATGGATGCGCCAACTACGCAGGCTATCCTTAAAGATTAAGAATATCATAAGCCCCATGAGAACATACATAAAAGTCATTGAGAGCGCCCCCACAACTTTATCGGGCACGCGGCGACGGAACACGAGCGCAATAAGCGCGAACAAGATTAGTCCGCCATCCAAAACAGGTATCGGCAGTAAATTGACAACCGCCAAGTTAACATTCAGAAAGCGCAAAAAACCGAGTCCATCGAAGAAATCGCGGCGCACCGCGGCATAAATGCCTTCCGCAATCATAACGGGACCCCCGAGCGCCTTGCCCGTACTCGCCATTTCCTTCGGCGTGACGAGTCCCTTCAATACACGAAAAATACTGCCCGCGTCCCATGCCAATTGGCGAAGTGGATTGCGGCTGGGCATCCACATTGCCGCGCCCGTCGTATTCGTCTGGCTAAACGCGAGAATAAAGCACGCCCCCGTAACCGAATCGCGCTTAGGCGTAATAGTAAGGGTCTTCTCTTCTTCGCCGCGTTGGATGACAAAAGCCGTTGGGGTCTCGCCCGCAATCTGCACTTCTGTCTGCATCTCTACCCAAGTTTCAACAGGGCGACCGCCAACGGAAACAATCCGGTCACCCGCACGAAGTCCACCTTCCGCCGCGGGACCTTTCTCAGGGACTGCGCCAATAACGGACTTCAGTTCACCAAATCGGACACTTGGGATAAGCGCGAGAATAATCGCGAGGACGACTGCTAAAACAATATTCATAGCAGGACCTGCCACCGCGACGACAAGTTCCTTCCAAGCAGGAATACGCGTACGGGGCGCGGCAGAATCACCCGCGCTCCCCTCCAATGCTTTTGTCCCTTCGGGGTCAACATCAGGGATTGAGACATATCCGCCGAGCGGAATCCAACTTAAGCGATATTCAACGCCGTTAATCGTCTTCTTCCAAATCGCGGGACCAAAGCCAATTGAGAAGCGTTCAACTTTTAAGCCAAGCTTAAGCGCGGCAATGAAATGTCCAAACTCATGAATCGCGATGGCGAGCGAGAAAAGTAGCAGGCAAAGGATAATATACGCGGCAGTTATTAAAATCGACATAGATAGCGTGTTGCGTCTTAGAATGCGCCCTTAATCTCTTGTAGCGAGGTAACCCCCACAAATTCGGCGACTTTCTGTCCATTCGAATAGCATAGGAGCGTCGGGATGGACATTACGCCAAACCGCGCCGCGAGTTCTGGCACTTCATCCACATTTATCTTGACGACTGTTAAGTCGGGTAGCGCGGGTTCAATCTCGCTCGAGATCTTCTCGCCCATCATCCGACACGGACCGCACCAAGGTGCCCAAAAGTCAACGAGAACCTTGCCCGTTGTAACCGCCGCGTCAAACTCCTCATTCGTCTTTACTTCTTTGTGCATGTCTGACCCTCCTTAGAATCCTTCACGAGCCAACCCGCCGCGGCAATTTCGTCGCGCAACTTATCCGACTCAGCCCAATTACGCGCCTTGCGGGCTTCCGCGCGTTTCGCGAGGAGTGCTTCAATCTCGGCTGGAATCGTTTCCTCTTGCGCCTTGCGTCCAAAGAAGATTACGCCAAGAACCTCATCCATCCGCGCGAAGATATCCCGAACCGCGCCGCCACCATGCGCATTCGTTTCGCGCACAAGCCCAAATAGCGCGGCGAATGCACGCGGCATATTAAGGTCGTCATTAACCGCCGCCGTAAAGTCCTCAAGATACTTAGTCGCCCAATCAGGTGCCGCGCCCGCCGTTGTATTGTCTACACAGGCATCAATCCGCGCGAGTGACTTACGCGCATCTTCAAGCGCATCAAAAGCGAAGTTAAGACCCGTACGATAATGGGCGTTTATAAGAACATAACGAATCTCGCGCCCCGTCCAGCCTTTGGCAATCAAATCGCGCAAGGTAAAGAAGTTGCCGAGCGACTTGGACATCTTTTCACCATTAACCTTTAAGTGCGCACAATGCATCCAGCACTTAACAAACGGCTTACCTGTCGCCGCTTCGGCTTGGGCAATCTCGTTTTCATGGTGCGGGAAGAGGTTATCGATACCGCCCGTATGCAAGTCGAATGTCTCGCCCAAATACTTCATACTCATCGCGGAGCACTCTATATGCCACCCTGGACGCCCACGCCCCCAGGGAGAGTCCCAGCCAACGGGACCATCACTCGGCTCCCACGCTTTCCATAAAGCGAAGTCGCCGACATTCTCTTTATCATATTCATCCGCCGCGCACCGTGCACCCGTACGCTGCTTGTCAAAGTCAATATGCGCGAGTTTGCCGTAGCTGGGGAAGGCACGGACATTGAAGTAGACCGAGCCATCCTCACTTTTATAGGCAACACCCTTCTCAATCAACTTTGAGACAAGCGCGATCATTTCTGGAATATGATCGGTCGCGGCGGGATAGACCTCCGCACGCTCAATGTTCAGCGCGGCGAGATCGGCAAAGAACGCGTCTTTATATGTGCGCGTATAGTCCGTAAGGGGCACGCCCGCCGTGTTTGCGCCGCGTATCGTCTTATCATCGACATCCGTAAGATTCATCACTTGGCGAATCTTCATGCCGTTGAACTTAACAACGCGGCGCAAAATATCTTCAAACGCATACGCGCGGAAGTTCCCAATATGCGCGAAGTTGTAGACGGTCGGTCCACATGTGTAGAGCCGAACTTCGTTACCAACAAGCGGATGGAGCTCTTCGAGTGAGCGCGTAAGCGAATTGAAGACTTTCATTGATTCCAACTATTCCTTTTAGATATTAAGCGTGGTCTTGCTCCACGGTTCCTTGCCCGCGAGGAGCGAAGGCGTAGTCATGTCGGACGGCACAGGAAGCCCGAGCAACTGAAGTGCCGTCGGGGCAATTGCCGAGAGTTTCGCGAGCGGCGTTAACCTTACGCCAGGCGCGTCATTAGCGACATAGAAGCAGTCCACGAGATTAAGCGTGTGGCTCGTCTTGACAAGCCCAGTCTTATAATCGAGCATCTGTTCCGCGTTGCCATGGTCGGCGTAAATGAGGATGTGCGCGTCAAGTTCCAGTAAGCGCGGCAGAATCTTGCCAATGCACTCATCCGTAACCTCGACAGCTTTCGCCGCGGCTTTTTCGTTGCCCGTATGCCCAACCATATCGCAGTTCGCATAGTTGACGACGATAAGCCCATACGGATTATTCTCAAGGCGCCGCAGGAGTTCATCCGTCACATTGTAAGCGTCCATCTCTGGATGGCTCGCGAAAGTCGCGGGGTCAAAGCGGCTCTTGACTTCCACTTGATCTTCGCCCTCTGAAGGCGTTGTGGACTTACCATTAAAGAAGCTCGTCACATGGCGGAACTTCTGGGTTTCCGCGAGGCGCAATTGACGAATACCCGCCTTAGAAACGACTTCGCCGAGGAGGTTCGCCATACCGCCCCCCGCACCCATCGCGCCGAGGAGGTAGTCCGTAAACTCGTCCCAATAACGCGTGAAGCCTAGGAAGGTGACCTTCGGGCGGGCGCAACGCTCCCCTGGATAATCATCGAGCACAAACGCCTGCGTGAGCTGAATGGCGCGGTCTTGGCGATAATTGGTGTGCATAATCACATCACCATCCTGAACGCCTGCATAGTCGCCAATTACATAGCACGGAATGTACTCGTCGGTCATCGGCGTACCGTCAGGTGTCTTGCCCGTCGCATACTCGTTCTTAACGACTTCCTCAATCGTCGCCGCCTTCTTGCCCTTACAACCAACAATGCAATCGTAAGCTTCGCTCGTCAACTTCCAATTTTTGACGCGATCCATGCCATAGTAGCGACCCATCGCCGTACCAATCTTGGCGTTGCCGACCGCGGCGAGTTCCTGTTTCAAGCGCGCGATATATTCCATCGTTGAGCGCGGCGGCGTGTCGCGTCCATCGAGAAACGGATGCACCACAATGCGTCCCTCGGGGAACTCCGAGCGGGCGCGGCGCATAAGCTTAAAGAGGTGCTCTTGGTGCGCGTGTACACCCTCATCCTGCAAAAGCCCAAAGAAATGGAATTGCGAATTATTCGCCTTCCACTGCGCGATAAGGGTCTTCCATTTCGGATTCTCAAAGAGTTCGCCCGAGGAGAGTCCGTCATCAATGCGCTTAAGTTCCTGCACGACGATACGCCCCGCGCCCATATTGAGGTGACCGACTTCGGAACTACCTTGGTAGCCGTCGGGCAACCCAACCGCCTCGCCACAGCAATCGAGCAAGCAATGCGGATAGCGTGCGCGAATTTCATCAATCACAGGAGTCTTCGCGTCGAAAACGGAGTTGCCGTCCTTACGCGGATTTACGCCCCAGCCATCACGGATGATTAGCACTACTGGTCTCATTTATAGATATCCTTTCTTCTAAAAGTTGTTTGTATATTATACCATATTTTGCGGGCTTACGATACGCCGCGTTTCGATTCACGATAGAAAGTGACGAGTTCCTTTACCTCAGGAATCTGCTCCACATCGTTCTCGACGCGCTCGAGAGCCTGGGTACGGTTGAGTCCGTCCCGATACAAGAAGCGGTGCGCTTCCTTAAGCGCTTGGATGACATCACGCGAGAAGCCGTGGCGCATAAGCCCAACGACATTAGGACCTATCACCTTAAGCGACCCCTCAACCATATCACCGAGCATGTAGGGCGGGAAGTCCTGCCGCACTTTCGCCGCGCCCCCAACCATCGCATAGCGTCCGACATGGCAGAATTGATGAATGCCCGTCACGCCGCCAATAATCGCGTAGTCCGCTAAGTGCACATCGCCCGCCAATTGCACCGAGTTGGAGCAAATAACATGGTTCCCAAGAACGCAACCATGTGCCGCGTGGCAATACGCCATAAAGAGGCAGTCGCTACCGATTATCGTCTTTTCGCCGTCCGCCGTACCGAGATGGACTGTCGCGAACTCACGAATCACCGTGCGATCGCCAATCTCCACATAGCTGACGGAGCCTTCCTTATACTTCAGGTCTTGCGTCTTCATGCCCACGAGCGCATAGGGGTAAATCTGACACTTCTCGCCGAGCGTCGTGTGCCCGTCCACAATCGCGCCTTGACCAATCATCGTACCCGCGCCAATTTTGACATGTGCGCCAACATGCGCATAGGGACCCACTTCTACATCAGCGCCCAATTGAGCACCGTCTTCAACAATTGCAGTAGGATGTATCTTTGCCATATTTCTTTTACTCCTTGCTTTAAAGGTTCTTGCGTACGAGCACACTACCGAGCGCTAATGAGGCGAGAACGGGTAGCCAAATTAGGAACTCGGGATGGATCGCGTAGGTGCGATCTAAGCTCAACATCAACATAACGAGCAAGTAATACCCGAGCGCCACGCCAAGCGCAATCGCCATGCCAATAGAGCTCTCCTTACGCTGGGCACGAATGCCGAGCGGAATGCCGACGAGCACAAAGCAAATCGACGCGCAGGCGAACACGAGCCGCTTAGAAAACTCTACCTTCGCACGCGACACAGCCTTTCGCTCTGCCTTAAGCGCCCCAGAATCCACCGCCTTCATCTTCATCTTTCTAATGACGACTTCCTGCGCACAGATACTCTCGAGAAGTTCCCAGAAGCGCAAATCTTTAATCTTCTTGATGTACTGTGAATTTCTAAGCGCATTCTCAATACGGTACGAATAATTTTCCACCGTCATCATGCCGGGCGTATTCTCATCCACGGGGTCAACCGTCATATTATGAAGGTCGAGTATCACATCGCGCCCTTCTTCAGTCACACGCGCTTCCTTAGCCGTGATAAACCGCCGCACCTTAGGATTCGAGAAGTCCACCGCGCGCACATCCTTGAGGAGGTTGCCCTCCCGCGCGGCAAAATAGAGCTTCGCCTTGGGGAAGTCGTCAATCCACATGCCTGGCTCTAAGACATCAAGGCTCGTATCAACCGAGACTTTCGTCTTAAGATTGCGCCTAACCGTATGCCCTCGCGGCACTATTTCATTATTGATCCACGCGCCGAGCAAGGTGCAAGCGAGCGCAAAAATGGCAGGCCACTTGATGATGGAAATCAAGTTTACACCGCACGAGCGCATCGCGGCAATCTCGCTATCGGCACTCAGGCGCGAGAAGACGAGAATGCCCGAGACGAGAAGCGCGAGCGGTATCGTCCATTGCATCGTCTCTGGGAAGCTCACCGCGGCGAACGACCCGACAAGCGACAGCGACACACCGTCCAGAATCAGTCCCACGATCTGAATCATAAGCCCTATCGTTAGGACGAAACTAAGCACTAAGAATGCGAGCGTGAAACTCGACAAAAACGAGCTAAATACATAGCGCTCTATTATCTTCAATCTTCAATCCTTAGTAGGAAGTTGTTTTTCTTGCCTTGCTTAAGAACCGCAAGACGCCCTTCCACGAAGTCTTCCGCCGCCAAAAGACGCTTGTCGTCGACCTTCACGCCATTCAGCGAGAGCCCGCCTTGCTGCGCCATACGCCGCGCTTCACCATTGGACTTAAACATACCTGCCGCCGCGGCAACGGACCACACCGTGCGCCCGACGGACTCCGCCTTCTTGACGGTCGCGCTCTTCACATCCTTAAAGATCGTCTCAAGTTCTGCCGCGCTTTTACCTGCCTGCGAGCCACCAAATAGCGCCTGCGTCGCTTCCTGCGCCTTCTTGAGCCCCGCCTCACCATGAATAAGCCGCGTCAATTCTTCCGCGAGTGCCTTTTGCGGAATGCGTGCTTCGGGGTGCGCCTTCATTTCCGCCTCAAGTGCCGCGATTTCCTCAAGCGAGCGTAGCGAGAATACCTTCAAATAACGGATAACGTCCGCATCCGCCGACCGAAGGAAGTACTGATACCAATCATACACGCTCGTCAGCGACTCATCTAGAAAGAGCGCATTGCCCTCAGACTTACCAAACTTGCGACCCGTCGAGTCTAGAAGGAGCGGGAAGGTCAGCCCATACGCCGATTTGCCGCGCATACGACGCACAAGATCCGTGCCCGCCGTAATGTTGCCCCATTGATCCGCGCCACCAACTTCCATTTGGCAGCCATAGGTGTCATAGAGGTGCAAGAAGTCGTTGCCCTGCAGAATCTGATACGAGAACTCCGTGAAAGTAAGAGCTCCTTCACGCGCCTCTAAACGCTTCTTCACGCTTTCCTTGGCGAGCATTTGCGGCACACGAAAGTTGATCGCGATATCACGCAAGAACGCGATTGCACTCGTATTCTTGTACCAGTCGTAGTTGTCGACCATAATTGCCGCGTTGGGTCCCTCAAAATCTAGGACGCGTGAAAGATTCTCACGAATGCCGCGCTTGTTTTCCTCAACCTGCTCAACCGTCTGCATATTGCGCTCAGCGGACTTTCCACTCGGGTCACCAATAAGTCCCGTCGCACCGCCCACAAGCGCAATCACCTTGTGCCCAGCCATCTGGAAGCGCTTCAGCACCATAATGGATACAAGATTACCCGCCTGCAAACTGCGTGCGGAAGGATCAAAGCCACAATAAAGCGTAAGCGGCTTATCAAGTGCCCGCTCAATCTCAGGGTCTGTCAGGGACTCCACGAGTCCCCGCGCCTTCAACTCTTCAAACAAGTTCATAGTGCGACTATTATACCATATTTCCGCCCATAGAGGTAGAGCAAATCCCCACCCCCGCAATTCACGGCACGCTATTCAATCGCTCAAGATCAAAGTAAAGAGGCAACCCTTGTACTATTTTAGACAGGATTTACAAGATTAACAAGATATTTGTCTCACCCGAGAGTCCTCAGAGGTTTTTTATAGCCGTGTAGAAATGTAGAGATATAGAGCTTTCTACAATTCTACAACTCTACACGGCTATCTCTCTCTGCGAGCTCTG
>CAVCAF010000015.1:0-4973 GCA_963600185.1 Azospirillum sp. 51_20
GTAGGGATAGTACCCTAGTCTCGTAGGGCTCTATCCCTAGCACCGTAGGGTACGATTCCTAAGATGCTAGGGTACGATTCCTAGGATCGTAGGGTACGACCCCTACGAGTCTAGGGTACTATTCCTGCGAAAGTGCCGCGCTATTTTGGTGTTTTACGATACTTACACTACCTCTTGGAGCGAAAATATGGTATAATCTTATCCGAATATGAGCGAAGGTATTGGCATAGTCGAAGAGAAGCGGTTATCCCTGCAGTTGCCTGCGGGGGGGTGGCGGCTTGAGTCCGGTGAGGTTTTCAAGCAAATTGAGGTCACTTATGAAGAATGCGGTGCGCCGTACACGGGCACGAATGCGGTATTTATTTGTCATGCGTTGACGGGCGACGCGCATGTCGTGGGGCGGCGTCCGGGCGAGGAGCGTCCCTCGGGCTGGTGGGAAGGCATGGTGGGCCCCGGACGCGCAATCGACACGAACAAGTGGCATGTTATTTGTGCGAATGTGCTTGGGGGCTGCAGTGGCACAACGGGCCCGATGAGCATAAATCCCGACACGGGTAAGCCCTACGGCTCGAGCTTCCCGCGCTACACATTCTCCGAGGCGGTGGATGTTTATCGTATGCTTCTTAAGCAACTCGGGATCTCTCACCTCGCGGCACTTATTGGCGGCAGCTACGGCGGCATGCAGGTAATGGACTGGATTACGCGTTGCCCAGATGAGATGGATAAGGCGTGTTTGATCGCGACTGCCGCGACGCTAAATACGGAAGCATTGGCGTTTGATATCGTCGGACGCGCCTCGATAACGGAAGATCCGAAGTGGTGCGGGGGCGACTATTATGAGGTCGGGGACGGAAAGGGCCCCGTGGTGGGACTCGCATCCGCGCGGCAACTGGCGCACATTACCTACCTCTCGCGCGATCTGTTGCAGGCGAAGTTCGGACGCGAATTGCAGAAAAACTTTGTGGAAGCCGCGCCCGCCGAGCGCGTGCGGCGCATGGAAGAGTTCCGTACGGACTTCCAAATTGAGAGCTACCTTGACCATCAGGCGGTGAAGTTCATCAACCGTTTTGACGCGAACAGCTACTTGCACATCACGCGGACGATGGATCTTTTTGACGCGGGGGCACGGTATGGGTCGCTGGAAGCGGCGTGCGCACGCGTAAAGGCGGAGTGCCTCGTTGTTTCGTATCAAGGCGACATTCTTTTCTCCGCGGCACAATCGAAAGAGATAACTGCCGCGCTCGTGAAGGCGGGCAAGCGCGTCACTTATTGCCACCTAGAAGCAGGCACTGGACACGATTCGTTCTTGACGGATATTGATGATCTTTCTGGACTCGTGGGCGGATTCCTCGCGCCTCATACGCCGCGGGTTATGAAATGGCAACGGCGACTTTATTGCAATGTCGTGAAAATGGTGCCGGCCGCGGCACATGTTATTGATATTGGGTGCGGCGACGGGACGCTACTTAATCTTCTAAAGCACGATCTCGCGGTGACGGGTGACGGTGTTGAAATTGACATTGACCAGTTTAAGGAAGCAGTTGCGGACGGCAACAATCTTTTCTGGGAGGACGCGGATGAGGGCCTCGCGCTCATTAGTGACAAGCACTACAATGTCGCGATTTGTTCGGATACCTTGCAGGAAGTGAAGAATCCGCGCGGACTCCTTCGGGAAGCGTTGCGCATTGCCGATGAAGCGATTGTGTCCTTCCCGAACTTTGCGGCGTATCGAATTCGTCTTATTCTTGGCTTCTTAGGACGGCTCCCCGTTTCGAAGGCGTTGCCGTTTCAGTGGTACGATACGCCAAACATCCATTGCATTACGCTTAAGGATTTTAAAGCACTCTGTGCCGCGGACGGAATTGAGATATGCGAAGTGAAGGCGGAGTCGCGCCATCCGTTCGGCAAGTTTCTCTTGGCACTCGGGTTCACGAATCTCGGTGCGTCGCGTATCGTTGCACGCATTGCGCGTAAGCCTAATAAAAAGAAAGAGGTAAAAAATGGCTAAACCAACATTGGTAGTATTGGCGGCGGGCATGGGTTCGCGCTATGGCGGACTCAAGCAGGTTGACCCCGTGGGGCCTTCGGGCGAGGCGATTCTTGATTATTCCGTTTATGACGCGATGCGGGCGGGGTTTGGCAAGGTCGTCTTCATTATCCGTCACGACTTTGAGGAAGAGTTTAAGTCGAAGGTCGGCTCGAAGTACGCGGGGCATATGCCAGTTGAATATTGCTATCAGGACATTGCCGATTTGCCCGCACCGTATACGGTGCCCGAGGGGCGCGTAAAGCCGTGGGGGACAGCCCACGCGACGCGGGCGGCGCGGCATTTGGTGCAGGAACCTTTTGCGGTAATTAATGCGGATGACTTTTACGGACGCGACGCTTTCGCGCGACTCGGGAAGTTTTTAAGTGCCGTGCAAGACCAGTCGCCGCTCACGCTCGCGATGGTCGGCTATAAACTAGAGAATACCCTTTCTGAAAACGGATCCGTCGCCCGCGGCGTTTGCGATGTGACGGGAGAAGGTTATCTCGCGGGTGTTAAAGAGATGTTAAAACTCGTTAGGGCGGGCGATGTCGCGGAGAATCAGGAAGATAGTGCCGCGCCTGTGAAAGTACCGCTCGACGCACGCGTCTCCATGAACTTGTGGGGCTTTACGCCCGGACTCTTCACACAGTTAGAAGAGAAGTTCCCGCTTTGGCTAAAGGAGAATGGCACCAAAGAAAAGAGCGAATGGTACATTCCGTTTGTGGTGGATGAACTCATCCATGAAGGCAAGGCGACCTGCCGCGTTTTGCCAACAGAGTCGCGTTGGTTCGGCGTTACTTATCGTGAGGATAAGCCGTTCGTCGTGGACGCGATTGTCAAACTCGTCGCGGTGGGGGAGTATCCGTCGAAGCTCTTTTAGGGCGCGTAGAAGGGCGTAGGCAATGAGCGAGGTAGTTGAGTTCGCGGGCTTCATAGATGTGCATGTGCACTTTCGTGACCCTGGCATGCCCGCGGCGGAAACTTCCGCAACGGGACTCGCCGCTGCCGCGCGCGGCGGATTCGCCGCCGTTGTCGCTATGCCCAATACAACGCCAGCTGGCGATTCCATTGAATGGCTAAAGGCGAATCTCCAGCATTCTAGCGCGGAGGGCGTGCGCCTGTTTCCATCCGCTTGCATAACCGTTGGACGTTGCGGGAAAGAGGTCGCGCCGATTGAGGAACTCGCTGAAAACGGTGCCGCTTTCTTTACGGATGATGGCTCGTATGTTGAGGACGATAAGGTTATGGAGGAGGCTATGCGCCACGCCGCGCGCCAAGATGTAGCCGTCTGCCAGCACGCTATGACCTATCGCAATCATCCCCCAGGCGTTATTCGTGAGTGTGTTCTCGCACGGAAACTTAACTTGCCTATAATTGTCCCCGAGGTGGAGACGGAAGCGATCCAGCGTGATCTTGCAATCTGCCGTGTGACGGGTTGCCGCCTGCATATCCAACACATTTCAACGGCAGGTGGCGTTGAACTTATCCGCTCTGCGCAGAAAGAAGGGCTTAGGGTAACGGCGGAGGCGACCCCGCACCATTTACTCTTAACATGCGACGATTTGACAGTAGATGACGCAAACTTTAAGATGGCACCGCCACTCGGGACGCGTGAAGACCGTGCCGAATTGCGTAAGGCGGTCAAGGATGGTGTGCTGATGTTCGCGACCGATCATGCGCCGCACCCAAGTGCCGTGAAGGCGCAAGGTTTCGCGAAGTCCGCCAATGGCATTATCGGACTCGAGACAGCCATCGCCATAACCTATCAAGTCATGGTTGAGGAAGAGGGTATGTCGCGCGAGGACTGGGCGCGTGCGTGGACGGAACTGCCGCGTCGCTTATTCCCACGGGCTTATGAGCCCGCGTTAAAAGCGTTGCCCCCTACGCGTCTAGAGATTGGTGCGTCTCATAAATGGTCGCTCGCCAAAAGCGTGAGCCGCTCACGGAATTGTCCGTATGATGGTTTTACTTCCTCTTGTTGGCCACGCGCCTTTATACAGTCATTAGAAAGGAGTAAAGATGAATAAGCAATTCTTTGATACTGCCGCCGCGTGTTTCCCCGATAGTTGTTTTACCGCGGCACCTGATTTGGGCATCGTGCTCGGTAGCGGATGGGGCGACGCGCTCATAATGGACGAGGTGTTCGCGCGTGTTTCATACGGCGATATCGCGGGGTTCGGTGCGTCAAATGTGAAAGGGCACGCGGGCGAGTTCATCCTTTATCGCCGTGGCGGTAAGACGATTGCCGCGTGGTGCGGACGCCATCATTATTATGAAGGGCTTGGCTGGGAAAGCGTCGTGTTCCCAATTGAGATGTTGCGGCGTATGGGTTGTAGCGTGGTGCTACTAACAAATGCCGCGGGCGGCATTAACGGTGTCTTGCAAGCAGGGGACTTCGTCGTCCTTAAAGATCATATCAATATCGCGGGGATAAATCCGCTCATTGGCGCACATAATGAGGAATGGGGTTGCCGCTTCCCCGATATGAGCGAGATCTATACGTCGCGCTATCAGGAGTTGCTGTGCGCGGGGGCTTATCGGTTGGGACTGCGAATCTTGCGCGGCGTTTACGCGTATACGACGGGACCTTGTTATGAGACCCCCGCTGAGATTCAAGCCTATAAAACGCAGGGTGCGGATGTCGTGGGCATGTCGACGGTGCCCGAGGCAATTTTTGCGCGGGCGTGTGGCTTTAAAATTGCCGCGCTTTCACTCGTCTCTAATCTCGCCGCGGGCATCTCCAAGCAACCGCTCAATCATGAGGAAGTGATGGCGGCGGGACGCGATGCCAAACCGAACATGCGCGTATTGATTGACGACTTTATTTCTCGGCTGTGAGTTTCGCGAGCGACATAGATACTTTTATCGGTTCGCTACGCTTTGAGCGTAGCATGGCTGAAAATACCGTCCTCGCTTATTCGCGCGACTTGGCAATCTTTTCTGA
>CAVCAF010000015.1:5734-20217 GCA_963600185.1 Azospirillum sp. 51_20
TTCACCGTAAATATCATCCGAGGGCATTATGACAAAACTTAAACTCAATAAAGAATATGCGCGCCGTCATGGTGCTGTGGCGCTACTCATGTGCGCGATGTTCATTTGGTTCGCTTATGACGGGCTTATCGTCTATCCGCGCACCCCCGCCCATGACCTTTATGTTTCAATAGAACAATCTGAGCCGCCGGCTGGGTGCGACTTAGAGGCTTTTAAGACGCAGAAGACGCGCACGCAATATCTCTTCGCTGGACTCGCCGCGCTCGCCGCGCTCACGATTGGCGGTAGGCTCCTAAAAGCCGCGCGGCTTAATGTCGCCTTTGATGCGGACGGCTTTACTTGGGATAATCACGCCTATACTTATAAGGAGATTACCCAAGTTAATGATCGCGCATGGACAAAAAAGGGCATTACAATTATTACGGTTGGCGGACGGCGTCTCAAGTTAGATAGTTGGCATCATGAAGGTGTACGCGAAATGCATGCCAAATTTATGGTATAATAGTGGTACGCACAGCAAAGAAAGAGAGAAAATATGAAGTTCTTATCAAATAAGTCTAAGAAGTCTGACCTTATTCTAATGGCGGGACTCGCAGTTTTTGCTGCGCTCGTGTATTTCCCGTCCGTCGCGAAGTACTTGTTCCCAGGCGAGAGTGCACACCTCTCTATTGTTTGGCGCGGCTTGGATATCGCGGACTATAATCCGTATCCGCTTCTCGCGCTTTTCGCGAAGGGTTCGGGCGCGGCAAATAGCCTCGCGCCAATTATGGGCATTCTCGCCGTGGTTGTACTTTACTTACTCGTTCGCACTTTGTTTAGAGCGCGGCTTGAGGCGTGTATAACGGGTCCGCAGGTTTATTCCTTCGCGCGGTTGGGGGGGCTCGTCGCCGCCATAGCTTTCGCGCTGACTCCAGCTGTTCGTGAGGCGGCGACACATTTTGAGCCGCGTCTCTTTGACGCGCTTTGGGCAATGCTCGCTTTTGTGGCGCTGATTCCGCTCGCGGGCTCTTCGCGCGTGTGGAGCATCTTGAGTGCTATTCTTGCGGGCGTTATGGTAGGCATGGGCTTTTCGGATAGTCTTCTTTTCATCTATCTTCTGCCACTTTATATTGTTATAGTTTGGAGTCTTTGCAGTTCGCAAGGTCAAAATCCGGGCGCGGCACTTGCGGCGTTTCTCGTCCCTTGCGTCTTAACGGCGGCGATATTTATTCCGTGCACAATCGGTGACTTTGGCGCATTTATTAAAGCGCAGAAGATGTGCTTGCGCTTTGATATTGCCGCGAAGAGCTCCCTCGTTGTCCCTTGCTTCGCCGTAGTACCTGCGCTTGTAGCGCTCGTCGCGACACGCCGTGCTTTTGCTAAGGATTGTAGCTGGATGGGCTGGCTCTTTAATATGTTTATGACGGTTCTCGCGATTATTGCGTACGCTTCGCCACTCGCGCCGTCTTCCGCTATGCGCACCTATGGCGTATTGCCTGTTGCCGCTTCTGCATTCGCCGCGTTTCTCGTTGCCTATGTTGTGGTGTATTGGCTCTCGCAAATCACATTGCCTATCGCGTCCGAATCGGGTGTGGACGAAAAGGAGCGCCTCTCTAAGTTTGCTCGCCCTATTGGACTCGCCGTGGGTGGTGTCTTTGCGCTTGTTATGGCGATCGCCCTCTTCATTAATTGCTTCCTCGGCTTTGATGGTGAGCGCGGCAAGTTCGCCGATATTGCCGCGGAAAAGATAGTCGCGGATCTCGGTGCGCGCGAGTGGTTCGTTACGGACGGCACCCTAGACAACCACCTCCTTCACGCGGCGGATAAAGCGGGTAAGAAGCTTAATTTAATTTGCCTCCAGCGTGATATGGACGAAAAATATCTTGCGCGACTTAGCGACCTCGTGAAGAAAGAGGCGATCATGGGTGAGAATACGGAGAGTCTCGCGCTGTCGCTGGAATTGGGCGTATGGCCCTTCGTGCAAGATTGGTTCGCGGCGGACTCCAATATCGTTGAGCGCGTAGCCGTATTTGGCACGCCTGACCTTTGGCTGTACGCCCATAAGCAACCCGTCCCAGAGTTTCTCTTCTTTGGTGCGGATCCCGCGCGACTCGGCACTTTCGCGCAATGGAGCGAATATGATAAACTTTTAGCCGCGCCCAAAGGCTGGGGCAGTCATCGCATGGGAGAGATTGAAGATCCCGTCGAGCGTCAGCGCCTAAATCTGCGCCGTCACTTAGGGCTTATCGCGAATGACTTGGGTTTTTATTTGCAAAGCCAAAAGAAGGACGCGGGAGCTTTCGCGATGTATGAGCTCGTACTAAACGCAATTGACGCGGATAATATTAGCGCGCTCTTTAATGAGCTTGGCATGGCGGACGCGGGTTTTGAGAAGGCACGCGCCAAGCAACGCGAATTAACGAAGCAGATGAAAGCGATTGTCGCGGATAGCGAACGGCGCTATCGCCTCGGTAGTCTCTCGGTGTATTATGGGTATATTCGCAACGCGGAACTCTTTGCGCGACTTGGTCTTGGTTGGGCGCGTTCGGGCTTGCCAGGTGAAGGGTTGAACCAAATCCGCCGCGCCATTGACTTCATCCCGACGGATAGCCGTGTGTCAATGTTGAATATGATGGCGGCACTTTACGCGAGCGATAACCAACAGAAGAAGTCGCGAGAAATCTATCGCGATATCCTCGCTAAAGACGCGGCGAATCATGATGCACTCATTGGTCTTACGCGTCTAGAGTTGCTTGAGGGCAATTTGCAAAAGGCCGTTGATTATTTAGAACAAGCAACGGCTAAGGGAGGCGATGATGCGCGTGCTCAGACCGAGAAGGCGCTTCTTATGCTAATGAAGAACGATACGGCGGGCGCGAAGAAGATTCTGCGGCGGTTGACGGACGCGCACGAGGATGATATGCAAGCATGGAGCTTTCTCGCGGCAACAGTTATGCGGCAGATTGATGAGGCGAAGGATACTGCCGCGCGTGCGAAGCTCGAGAAAGAACTTGAGAGCGAGATCTTGCCCGCTATGGAAAAGCAGGCGCGCTCAGCAGATGACTATTATCTTTTGACGACGCGTGCCTTTGTCATGATGCGCAAGAATGATGTGGAAAATCGCCGCGCCGCGCGTGATGCTTTTGTTGTCGCCGCACGAAATCGTCCCGACCTCGCGGGGACGCGCGATATTATCCTCGGACTCGATATCCAATTGGATGATACTGTGGATGCTGAAGCGCAAGCGAAGCAAGTACTTAAGAGTAATCGCCGCGCACCGCTTGCTAACTATGTCCTAGGCTCAATAGCCCTGCGTAATGGACGCTATGCCGAGGCTGAAGGGTTCTTGCGTCGTAGTGTAGATAACGAAAAGCCGCTTGCTCTCGCATTAAACGACCTCGCGGAAGTTCTGCGTCGTGGTAAACGCGCGGATGAGGCTATTCGCTTCGCACGAAGGGCGACGGAAGCCGATCCTAAACTTTATGTCGCGTGGGAAACACTCGCCTCTTCGCTCCTTGACGCGAATGAGAATTTGGATGAGGCAGAGAAAGCCGCTGAGAAGGCAGTAGAACTTTCAAAGGGCGAGAACGGACGTGAGACGGATGTGCGTATGCTGATTACGCTCGCGCGTGTTCAATTTGCACGCGGCGATGTGAAGCGCACGCGCTCTACCATTATAAAGGTGCGTCGTCGCCTTAACGAGCTTTCGCCTTACGAACAGCAGGAATTTAAGGACTTCGCCGCGCGTGTTAAGTAGTCTTCTAATTCTCGCAACTACGCTTCAGGTCGGGCCTTTCTATGAACAGAAGCCCGACTATGTGGCGACGCGTCCTTTGTTCTCGCGCGAAGGGGAGGTGACGGATTGCCTTTGGCCTGTCTTTACGGCACATCGCGACTGGTGGCGGCTTTGCTATATCCTTGATTATAAAGCGCATATAACGGATGACGGCTATCAATTCTCAATCGTTCCTATCTGGTTTAATGGTAGGGACAAGGATTATGGCTCTTATGCGGGGCTATTCCCGATTTTAGGGAATCATCCGCATGTGCTCTTTATGTACGATGTGCGCTTTTGCCTGTGGCCACTCTGGATGAGCTATAAAATGCCGCGCCCATCGCGCAAGGAGTGGATGGAGACAACATCCATCCTTTGGCCATTCGTCTTTTGGCGATCGGATGGCTCTTGGAGTTTCTGGCCATTTTATTGTCTTAATAAACGCCGCGAATCGGTTGCTTCCGCGGCACTTTGGCCACTCGTCACATGGGCAGATTACGAGGAAGATCGTGATACGGCAGGCGCGGGCTATTCATGGATGGTGTGGCCACTTTATGGACAAGTTCGGCGTGCACGCGAAACGCAGGATATGTGGCTCCCGCCGTTCTTCTCTTATGCCCAGACAGCATCGCATAACGATTTGCCGCCGCGTACGAAGTGGCGAATCTTGTGGCCTTTCTTTGAACATGAGAATGGTCCTACGCGCGAGAGGTGGTCGTTTTGGCCCCTTTATGAATCGGATGTAACTTACGCCTATCGTACGAGTGAGGCAACCTCAAAAGTGACGCGTTTTGGCTGGAAGTTTATTGAACTTTATGATGATGAGGCGCGCGTCTTCCCATTTTATGCTTCGGGACGCAACCATTTTCGCTTGTGGCCGTTCTGGGAATCGGAGACGGAACCTGAGACGCAAATTACGCGCGGATGGTTTCTCGCGCTCTTCCCTATCCGTTGGGTGCCCGCCGTGGATCGTAACTGGGCTAAGTTTTGGACGCTTTATGAAAGCGAGTCATTGCCGACGGGGCAAACGAATCACGCACTATTCTGGGGGCTTATTCGCTGGACGACGGGGGTTACGCAAGAATGAAAGAGCGATTGCTAATTTGGTTGCGTGCTATCCGTATTGAGCAATGGACCAAGAACGGCGTTGTGATGATGGCATGGTTCTTCTCCGTCGCGGACGCGAGCCAAAGGGAGATTGTCCGTGGTTGGCAGTCGTTTCTCTTAGCTTTATTAATGGCTGGCTCGTTCTCGCTTGTGTCTTCCGCTTTTTATCTTCTTAATGATGTGGCGGACTTTGAGACTGACCGGCGACACCCAATAAAGCGGTTGCGACCTATCGCGGCGCGGCTTATTTCGCGTATTTCGGCTGTGCGTGTCGCGCTCGTCCTTTTCGCTGTGGGATTCGCGTATCCAGCCTGCATTGTTATGGTTCTCCCTTCGCGAACACTCGCGTTTGGCACAATGCTCGCGTATACGATAATGCAATGTCTCTATACGGGCTTCTTGAAGCGCGTCCCTTATGTGGATGTGGCGACTTTGGCTCTCGGATTCGTTTTGCGTGCGGTAGCGGGCGCGGCAATTATCGCGGCGTATGTCTCGCCGTGGCTCTTGATTTGCACCTTTACGCTTTCGATGTTTCTCGCCTTTTGTAAGCGCCAGAATGAGTTGGAAGTCGCGCGTGAATCGCGTGCCGTTCTTAAACGGTATCATCCAAAACTCCTCGGCTTTCTTATCATCTTTGCGGGGCTTGCTTCCGTCGGCGAATATCTCGCCTATACGCTCCGGTCTCAGATGGGTCATCGCTTCCCGCTCCTTTGGACGACTTCCTTCTTTGTGTTGGCGGGTGTTTTGCGCTACATGTATCTCGTACATCGCAGGGCGGATGTGGGGCGCCCCGAGCGGATTTTGTTGACGGATAGGAAACTTTGGATTATTCTTGGTGGCTATGCGTTCTCCGCCGTCGCGGCAGTTTGGATTGGACGATGAGGACATTGCGCGAAGAATTGGCGCGTCGTCGCCGTTTTGGTATGAAGCCTGGACTTGAGGTTCTGCGCGGCGTTTTAGATAGTCTTGGCAATCCCGAAAAGAAGGTTCGTGCTATTCATGTGGCGGGGACGAATGGGAAGGGCGCGGTTTGTGCACTTCTCGATGCGGCACTTTCTGCCGCGGGCTACTCAATAGGACGCTATACCTCCCCTCATCTTGTCTCGCTGAATGAGCGCTTCTTCTTAAACGGAAACCCTGTCGCGGACGACAAATTGGATCCACTTGTTTCGCGTATGGCTGGCGATGGTTTCGCGGAATTAACCTATTTTGAGTATTTAACTGCGCTTGCCTTTTGTTTGTATGCCGAGGCGAACCCCGATTTCACGATTCTAGAGACGGGGCTTGGCGGTAGACTGGACGCGACGAATCTATGCTGTCCGGACTCGACAATTATTACGCGCGTTGGGCTTGACCATTGTGCGTGGCTTGGGGATACGCTAGAGAAGATTGCGCGTGAGAAAGCGGGTATTATTAAAGGCGGGGTCCCTATTATCCTTGGCGCGAATCCGCCCGAGGTGCAACGCGTAGTCCGTGAACGCGCCGAAGCGGTGGGCGCACGCTATATTTACGCACCCGATGTCGTTGCACTCGAGGAAGTCCCCGCTAACCTCGCGTTGGCAGGTTCTTTTAATCGAGAAAATGCCCAAACGGCAATGGCGACGCTGAAGTGTCTTTTTGCTAATTCATCCGCTACTTATAAAAAGGCACTTGAGGGCTTCGCGCATGTTGTGTGGCTCGGACGCTTTCAGCGCGTGGGACGCTTTATTGTGGACGGTGCCCACAATCCGCCCGCGGCGGAAGCGCTCGCCCATGCTTTAATGGAATGCTTTGGCTCGGAGCGGCTTGAACTCATTGCGGGATTCTGTGCTGATAAAGATAGCGACACGGTTTTGCGTATCCTTGCGCCGCATATTGCGCGTGCGTATAGTGTCCAAACGCCCAGTCCGCGTTCACTTTTTGCCGCGGAAACTGCCGCGAAAATGCGGGCGGCGGGTATGGAAGCGACGGCAATGCCCTCGCTGAGCGCAGCACTTTCGGTGACGAAGGGTACGACGCTTATTTGCGGCTCTCTTTTTCTTGCGGGCGAAGCGCTCGTTGAACTGGGGGTGCTGTCGCGTCCGAAGAACGATACGATTGAACTTTCTGAACAAATTAACTCTTCCAACGAAGGAGAAAATAACAAATGAACATTGTTTGCCTCGATCTTGAAGGCGTGCTCGTACCTGAAATATGGATTGCTTTTGCAGAAGCGACGGGAATCCCTGAGTTTAAGCGCACGACGCGTGATGAACCCGATTACGATAAGCTTATGCGCTACCGCATTGATCTTCTCGAGAAGCATGGACTCGGACTTAAGCGCATCCAAGAAGTAATCGCGACGATTGAGCCGCTCGCGGGGGCGAAGGCGTTTTTGGATGCCTTGCGCGAGAAGACCCAAGTCGTCATTATCTCGGATACTTTTGCGGAGTTTGCCGCGCCACTTATGAAGAAGCTTGGGTGGCCAACGATTCTTTGCAATTCACTCGAGGTCTCGGCGGAAGGTAAGATTACGGGCTACCACATGCGCTGTCCGCAATCAAAGTTGACAACCGTGCGTGCTTTGCAAAGTTGTGGCTGTGAGACAATTGCCGCGGGCGACAGCTTTAATGACCTTGGCATGATTCGCGCGTCAAAGGCGGGTTTCCTCTTTAGGACGACGGAATCTATCCGTCGCGATAACCCTGATTTAGAGGCATTTGAGTCGTACGACGACTTTTACGCGGCACTTGTGAAGGCGCTCGGCTAATGATTGTATCGGCGGCACTTTTCGCGGCGCTCACTATCGCTTTCCCGCGTCCTTCGCAACAATTGCCTGCGATTGACGCGGTGTATGTGATTGGTGCTGTGCCGCGGGGAGTGACGAATGTGACGGTTAACGGCGCGGCAGTTGACATATACCGAACGGGGGCTTGGGCAACGGTTACCCCGCTCGTCACGGGTGAGACGAATACAATTGCCGTTGCTTGGTCGGGCGAGGAATCGGGCGGGACGAATCTCACGGTGAGAGTTGCCGCGAAACCAAAGTCCGTTATCTCTTCTGGAGTAAGTGCCCTGAAGCCGCCGAAGAAATGGGTGAAGCTCCCTTATGCGGGGGATACGCCCCAGCCGCCACCTGTTGGCAAGCCGCCTGCAGAAATTACACTCGTTCTTGACCCAGGACATGGGGGGACGGATACGGGCGCGTTAAGCCCGCACGGATTCTGCGAGAAGCAGGCGAATCTATTAACGGCGCAGGAAGTAAAGAAGGCGCTTGAAAAATTGGGCTATCGCGTACTCATGACGCGTGAGGCGGATGTTGCCGTACCGCTCTATGATCGTCCAAAACTCGCGCACAAAGAAAAGGCGGCGGCATTTATTTCTATTCACCATAATGCCCCGCCCCTCGATAAAGATCCGCGGCGGTTGCGCTACGCGGCAGTTTATGCGTGGAATGATATAGGACGCGCCCTCGCCCAAGATATCTCGTCCGCCTTTGATGACGCGCTAGAGGGGGAGATGCCTAATAATGGGGTTATGTCGGGGAATCTCGCCGTGACGCGCAACCCCGAAATACCGAGTTGCCTTGTTGAAGTGGATTTCGTCACTTCGCCAGCGGGGGAGGCGGCGATTTGGAATGTAAAGCGTCGCCGTTATATGGCGCAAGCTATCGCGCATGGTATTCATTTATGGTGTAGTAAGTCTCGAGGGGAGGAGTAGGTAGTGCAAACGATTTTCTTTATCACTGATTTACACGCGGGCTCACGCGTCCATTCTTTTGCCGGGGTTCGCGAGACGCTCTTGCCTAAGGGTTATCGCATAGAAGAGGTGGAAACGATTCGTTTGACGCAACCCCTCGCCAAAGTTGTTAGTTATTGGAATCCCGTCGGATGCATTGTTGAAGGTTCGGGCAAGATAGATATTCCGAGTTCCGTTTGGCGAAAGTTGCCCGTCGTTTATTTAGACCCATTGCAGAGCAAGTTGGATGCCCCTGATACTTTTACCGTCATGAATGATGCCGAGACGATTGCGAATCTCGCCTTTGATGAGCTTTTGCGGTGCGGTTGTACATCATTTGCCTTTATTGGTTGGACGCATGAAGTAACTTGGAGTCGCCAGAGAGAAGAACAGTTTGCCGCGCGTGCCGCGCAGTTAGGTTATGCCTGCTCTGTGATGAATGACCCTTGGACGCTGGGCAACAAGGCGGATTTCGCGCGGCGCTTAAAGCCTTTCCTCGCGAAGTTGCCGCATGGGTGCGGAATCTTTACGGCGAATGACGACTTCGCGTCCGTCGTTTTAGATGTTTGCCAAGCGGGTGGCTACACGGTGCCAGGCGACTTTATGCTCGTAGGCGTGGATGATGACCCCACGGTTTGTGATTATATGCGCCCAACGCTGACGAGCATAAGACCCGACTTCCAGAAAGGTGGGCGCCTCGCGGCGGAACTTCTTCTAAAGCGATTAGCCGACCCGAAGTGCCCGCCCGAGAAGTTGGTGTATGCCCCGATAGGGCTTACGCCGCGGCGTTCTACGCGGCGATTAACGACGCGATTTGCAAAAGTTGGCGCGGCACTTGACTATATTCGTCGCGAAGCCTGCAAGGGGATTCGTGCGACGGATGTCGTCGCGTTTATGGGCATGCATGAGCGTGTCGCACAGATTCGTTTTAAAGAGACGACGGGGCACAGTATATCCGAGGAAATTACATGCGTTAGACTGGAGCGCGTTTGTGAACTTCTGCGGAACCCTAAACAGACGATAGAGCCGATAGCCAATCTCTGCGGATGGAGTTCGCCCGTTTATCTCAAACGCCTCTTTAAAACGCGTATGGGCATGTCGCTTCGCCAATGGCGGCAGAAATATTTGGCGAACGAAGGAGCTCGCGCACGCAAACAGCACAAAAATATGGTATAATAAGGGTAGTCGAGAGTAAGAAAGTCGCCTAAGTATGAAGAAACTTTACGTTGCCACGCATAATAAGCATAAAATCCGCGAAATCGGGGAGATAATGTCCGATTACGAGATTGTACCCGACAACCCCACGGACGCAGAAGAGACGGCGGACTCGTTTGAGGGCAACGCGCTTATTAAGGTGAGGGCGATTGCCACGCGGCATAAAGGCGCATGGTGCTTGGCGGATGATTCGGGGCTTTGTGTTGAGGCACTTGGCGGTGCGCCTGGCGTTCATAGTGCACGGTATGCGGGCGAGCCCTGTGATACGGCGGCGAATAATGCGCTTTTGATGAAGAACTTAGAAGGCGAGACTAACCGTCGCGCGGCATTCGTTTCGGCGGTGGCGCTGATTGACCCTATGGGCAACGAGCATGTTGTCGTGGGCAAGTGCCCTGGTACAATCGCGTTAGAAGCGTCTGGCAAAGGAGGGTTTGGCTATGACCCTCTCTTTATTCCCGAAGGCTATGATAAGACCTACGCCGATTTGACGGAAGATGAGAAGAACGCGATTTCTCATCGTGGACGCGCTCTAGAAGCGGCGCGGCAAGTGCTAAGTGCGAGCGTGACGAAAGTGCCGCGCAAGGGCGGACGCTTTATCGCGTGGCTACGATTTTTTCGGGTAGTGAACTTGCCGACTCTGCCTGGGGATGTACTCGTCGGCGCGGCACTGGCGCTGGCCGCGTGCAAGGGAGAGGTTGAGAGCTATTCAAGCGCGGCACTTGTAGCTACCGTCCTTGCTTCTTGTTGCCTTTATCTTTATGGGCTCGCTGATAATGACATAGTCGGCGCGGCGACGGATGTTGATAGACCGATTCCGCGCGGCGAGATTTCGCTTGGCATGGCACGGTTCGCGCGTGGACTTTGTTGGCTTGGGGTTCTCGTGTGCGGCTTGGTAGGGCACCTTCCGCTTGTGTGGTGGGTAGTGGCGGCAGTTCTTCTCGCCGCGATAATCGCCTATAATCGCCTAAAGATTGCGGTTTTGATGGGGCTTTGTCGTGGACTTAATGTGCTTCTTGGCGCGGCGGTAGTTGGGGCGGCTACGCTTAAGACACTCCCTGTTTGGGGCGCGGCACTCGTATGGACGCTCTTTATCGCCGCTGTCACGCGCTATTCTGAAGGCGAGCATGAGAACCCCGCTAAGCAACGCCGCGTAGGTGTTTTGATCGGGTCGCTTATTTATTTGCAATTAGTGGTGCTCGTGGGCGCGGCGCTAGGATATCCGATGATTCGTCCCTTGCAGTCCTTTTTAATTACGGGCGCGATTCTATTGCTCTTCCTGCGGGGACTAAAACACGCGTTGCCGCGTGTGGAGGCATCATGAGGACATTAACAGTAATTGCCGCGGGGCTTGGGTGGGAGACCCTTACACGCAATAAGGCGGAAAAGATTGCGGATCTAACCTTTACGCCACGCGCGAGCGTCTTCCCTGCCGTAACCTGCGTTGCGCAAGCGAGTTTGCGTACGGGACTCACCCCCGCTGAACACGGCATGATCAGCAACGGCAAGTGGTTCTCTGACTTGCGTAAGCCCCTCTTTTGGGAACAAAGTGCCGCGCTTGTGAAAGGGCGACGCGTATGGGAACGCGAGGCGGAGGGGGTGCCCTCGGTCGGACTTTTCTTTCTCCAGCAGTCGCTCGGCGAGAACGCGGCTGTAATCATGTCGCCTGCGCCTATTCATAAGCACGGCGGCGGAATGATTATGAGCGTTTATACGCGCCCAACCGAAATGACGAAAGTCATAAGCCGTGTGGCGGGGAGCTTCCCGCTTTATCGCTATTGGGGACCGCTCGCGTCGCCAAAAGTGGGGCGCTCCTGTCTCGCGTGGTTTGAGACGATGACGAGTGTACACGATGTCGATGAAGCTTATCTCTATTTGCCAACGCTTGATTACGCGGCGCAGAAGTATGGACCCGGCAGTGCGCAAGACCGCGCGGCGTTTCGGGAGTTCACGCGGCAGATTGAGCGCCTCTCGCGACTCTGTGAGCAGCGCGGCTGTTCGCTTAAGATTATTGGCGACTATAACATTACGCCTGTGACGGAAGCGGCAGTTAAACCCAATGTTATTTTGCGGCGGGCGGGACTCTTTAAAACGCGCACGATTAAAGGTATGGCGTATCCAGACTTCTATCAGTCAGCCGCGTTCGCGATGTGCGACCACGAGTTCTGCGTCCTTGAAGGCGAAAAGGCGGCGGAGGCTGAGAAGGTGCTTCTCGCGACGGGCGATTATGTGCTACCGGGGAGGGAAGCCGTGCCTGGCGAGCGGATCTTGCTCGCGAAGCAAGGCTCGTGGTGCGAATATAAGTGGTGGACGGATGAGCGTGAGGCGCCTGATTTCGCCACCCATGTGGATATCCATAATAAGCCGGGCTACGATCCGCGTGAGCTCTTTTTCTTCTGCCGCGGCGAAGTGAAGGGCACGCATGGCCGCACGTGCGAAGTTGCTTTTAGTGAAGGAGATTAATTATGAAAATGAACTTCTGCGTCCCTGTTGGGGCATTCTTTGTCGGCATTGTGCTCGGTTTCTGGCTCGCGCCAACCGAGAGCGCATCAGGGAAGGCGGCGAGCGCCCCCACAACTGCCGCACCGAAAAAGAAGGCGATGTTGCCTAAGCGCGAAGTGCCGCGTGCGCAAGAGGAGTCCCCTGTTATTATGATATCCAATGAGGGAGGACGCTCGCCGGGTACAATTAAAGACTTTAAGAAGAGTCGCGGTGAGTCGCACGCGGGCGGTCCGCGCGAGTATTTCGAACGGATGAAGAAGGAGCGTCCGGACGAGTTTATTCGGATGACGAACGGCATGGCACAAGCGAAGGCTGAGCGTCGTGCGCAATTGGATGATAATCTTAGCTTCCTCGCGTCCCTTGATACCTCTAAGTTCAGCGAAGAGGCCGCCTCTGCGCATGAGCGGCTTCAGGAACTCCTCCAGCGCCGCGCGGAACTCTCTGAGAAGACGGATCCTCTCGCCGAGCCACCGCTGAGCGAGGATGAACGGCGCGAGGCCTTCAGAGAATTGATGAAGATTCATACCGAGATAAATGAACTTAACAAAGGTGAACGCGACACCCTCTTTAAAGCTGTCGCGGAGGAAGTCGGGTGCGCGGCGGAAGATACCGAGACTTTTGTAGAGACATTAAATGACATCATTGACGCGACAGGCGGCAACTTCGGCGGCTTTGGTCCGCGGCGGAATCCGCCCCCGCGTCCCCCGAAAGGAGCGCAAGCGAAATGAAAGAGAAGAAGAAAGTTAATTCCATACAAGATGTCGTCGACCTCGCGAGCGCATTCTATGGGAGCGCCGTCTTATTCGCGGCACTTGATGTCAATCTCTTTGAGCAGGTTGAGAAGGGGGTGCTGGATACTTCCGCGCGGGGTATGCGCCTCTTAGCGGACGCGGCAGTTGCGCTCGGACTCCTCGAGAAGAAGGGTGAAGTTTACGCGAACTCTCCCGCGGCGAAGGCGACGCTCATTCCTGGTGCACCTGCTGACTTGACGAAGGCGATCCGTTATAATCGCGATGTTTACGGTGCGTGGGGTAAGCTCGCGGAGTTTGCCCGTACGGGGCGTCCCGTAGAGAAACCCGAAATCCACCTCGGCGAAGACCCTGCCCGCACGAAGGCATTCGCCGCGGCAATGTTTGGGCGTGCGATGGGCATTGGGCGCGGCGTTGTGCCGCTACTTGATTTGCCGCGCGGCGAAGGTGCGCGTGTACTTGATTTGGCAGGAGGCCCCGCCGCCTATGCGATTTTGATGTGCGAGAGGCGACCTAATCTTCAGGTGACCACCGTTGATTTGCCCGCGATTAGCGAAGAAGCTAAGAACTATGTGGCGCAAGCAGGGCTCACGGATCGCATTTCGTGCCGCGCGGGGGACTATCATACGGACTCTTTCGGCGACGGACTCTATGATGCGGTCACTATCTTTGGCGCTCTCCACCAAGAATCGCCTGAGCAGATTCTACGGATTCTGAAAGAAGCGTATCGCGCCTTAAAGAAGAACGGACAAATCTTCATTCTCGATATGATGACGGACTTCTCCCATACCTCGCCATCTTTCTCAGCCTTGTTCGCGGTGAATATGGCACTTACGACGGAGAATGGATGGGTCTTCTCGGACGCGGAATTGAAGGGTTGGCTTAAGGAGGCAGGCTTTGAGCCAGGCCCTACCGTCGCCGTACCGCCCCCTATGCCGCATTGGCTCGTCATCGCCGAAAAAAGCGAGAAGTAAGCGCGCGTATATAAAAGTAAAAATTTCCTCTTGCATTTCAGCGCAAAAAATAGTATACTATTACGCGTTCCTTGATTGGGGCTGTAGCTCAACTGGATAGAGCATCAGACTACGAATCTGAGGGTTGTGGGTTCGACTCCCGCCAGTCCCGCCAAGCGAAGACGCCAGATTGCGGGGTGGAGCAGCCTGGTAGCTCGTCAGGCTCATAACCTGAAGGTCGTTGGTTCAAATCCAGCCCCCGCTACCAATAATAATCTGGTGACTCGTCGGGGCGTAGCGCAGCCTGGTAGCGCGTTTGCTTGGGGTGCAAAAGGTCGCGAGTTCAAATCTCGCCGCTCCGACCAATTATAAGTGCGCAAAATGCAAGGTTATTGAGGGATTTTTCGCCGTTATCCCTCCGTTGTAAGCGTGGGTTATAAGTGCTCTTTAGGACACTCTAGGACACTTTAGGACACTTTTGCCCCACAAAATGGAGGTAATATGTCGTAT
>CAVCAF010000016.1:0-19541 GCA_963600185.1 Azospirillum sp. 51_20
ACGGGGTTGTGGCGCAATTGGTTAGCGCACTGGACTGTCGATCCGGGGGTTGCGGGTTCGAGCCCCGTCGACCCCGCCATTTCTTAGAAAGCGCGTTAAGCTGCCTTGTGGTGTAATGGTAGCACAGCAGATTCTGATTCTGCTTGTCGGGGTTCGAGTCCCTGCGAGGCAACCACAGCAGTCCTCCTCTTGCTAGCAATTCTAACCGTAGGGTATTGTCCGTGGGCTGTTAATTTGCTATAATCTTGTTGTCAACATGAAGAACAGGAGTAAACGATATGCAACAAGAGCAACGAGAATTGCCGCGGTTTTTGCGGTTTAAGTCCGTACGCCGCACGGCGCTATGGGGCAGTGAAGATTGGGTTGTCTCGGCGCATCCGGCGGGGTCTTCGGTTATTGTGTCGGGACCTCTCGCGGGCAAGACGCTCAATGATATTTGGCCAGACTTTCCGCTCCTATTCAAGGTGATTGACGCGCAAAGTCGCCTTTCGGTGCAGGTACACCCGAATGAGGAGACGTGCCTTATGACGGGCGGTGAGCCGAAGACGGAAATGTGGTGCCTACTAAATGACGGCAGTATTTATGCGGGACTCAAGCCCGGTGTGGGCGCGGCAGAAATAGAAGAGGCGGTTAAGTCAGGCAAGTTCGAAGAGCTCCTCGTCCATCATCAGGCTAAGGCGGGCGATGTCTTCTTTATCCCTGGCGGACTCGTCCACGCGATTGATAGCGACACGCGGCTTTACGAGGTGCAACAAAGTTCCGATACGACATTCCGCCTCTATGACTGGGGACGCGTTGGGGCGGATGGGCACCCGCGGCAGTTGCACATCAGCGAGTCGCTCAAGGCGATAAATTATGGGCTGCCGCCTGTGAAAGCTACGGACGGCGTGATATGTCCGTTCTTCGCGTTCCAGCAACTGGAACTCAAGGGCGAGCACATTCTTGACACCAGCGCGGCATTTACGGTACTGTACGCCGCGAGAGGCACGGTTAAAGTGGCGGATGAGACCTTAGATGAAGGCGAGAGCCTCTTGATTACGCCAGGAGAGAGCGTGCGTGTCGTGGGTGAAAACGCGCTTCTCTTCGTGACGACCCCGACAAAGGGATGAAGGTAAGCGTCCTAATACCGTGCCATAACGCGGTGCCGACACTGGTGCGGGCGCTGGAAAGCGTCCGTTTAGCCTTGCTCCCTACTGACGGCGAGATCGTCGCGGTGGATGATGGCTCAGATGACGGCACAGGCGTTGTTTTAAAGGCGTATGCCGAGGCGTATAAGTGCCTGCGGTATACGATTTTGCAAGGTCCGCCTCACGGAGTAAGTGCCGCGCGAAATGCCGCGCTCAAGTTGGCGCAGGGCGAGTACATTATGTTCGTAGACGCGGACGATACAGTTGAGCCAGACTTTTGCACGAAGGCGCTCGCGGCAATGGTGCGCGACAAGGCGGACTACTGTCTCTTTGGGTATTGGCGCGTCGCACGAGAAAGTGCCGCGGCGCGTACGGAAGTCAAGCTTAAAGAGTCCTATCATTATACGAGCGGGCAGGAGATTCGCGAAAAGTATTTGCCGCGCCTTATCGGGTATTCGCTCCGTGATGTAGGCGGATGGCTTATGGGACGCGATATGTACGCGAAAAAGCGTGAGTCGGGTGAAGTTTGGCGTGGATGCTATCGCCGTGCGCTAATTGAGGAGCAGGGTTTGCAGTTTGATGAAAAACTTTGTCTAAATGAGGACGCGCTTTTCACGGTGCAGTACCTGCTCGCCGCGCAATCTATGACGAGCGTAGAAGAGCCGCTTTATGATTATACGGTGGATAGCGAAAGAAGTGCGGTAGGGCGTGTAAAGGCCGCGCCTGAACTCTATTGCGCTAATAAGCTGGAACTTTTGCGGGAGCGCAAGCGGCTTGATAAGCAAATGGCAGGGAAGCTCAAGCCCCTTTATCGCGGGTCAAATTGGCTCTCGCTTGGGGAAATCGCGCTACGGGTGCTTAAGGGCAATCTGCCGCGGCGGGAAGGCTTTAGACTCTTGAAGACTTATTTAAAGGAGATGTCGAAATGACGAAGGCGGAACTTTGTGCGCTCGTGGCGGATGTCTGCGAAGTCGCGTCCCTAACGCTCAAAGATGATTATCGCGAGACTCCCTTGTGGGGTTCGCTCACGGCGTTCGCCCTAAAAGTCGCCCTCAAGCAGCGCGGCGGAATTGAAGTCTCGTTCAGGGACTTAAATAACTACACAAGCGTCGGCGACTTGGCGCGTGCGGTGGGGGTTGTGCAATGAAGAACTTGCTGATTGTTGGCGCGGGCGGATTTGGACGCGAACTCGCGGCGGCGGCTCCCGCGGCACTTGGATATGGCGAGACCTTTACGCTCAAGGGCTTTCTAGACGACCACGCGGACGCTTTGGCGGGCTTTACGGGCTATCCGCCTATCGTGAGCACGGTGCGGGACTATTCCCCTGAGGCGGACGATGTATTTATTACGGCACTTGGCGATACCGCGGCGCGGGCGAAATGCGTGCGGGTATTAACCGAGAAGGGGGCTGTTTTTATTAGCCTCATCGACCGCACGGCGCGACTTGGGGCGAATGTCGTCGTGGGCGCGGGGTGCGTTATTGCCGCGGGCGCCGTTCTTACGGCAGATATCCGCGTCGGGGCGCATACTTGCGTCTTTCATAATGCGTCCGTCGGACACGATACGCGTATCGGCTCTTACGCGCATATTTATGCCCAAGTCGCCGTTGGTGGCGGGGTGCAGATTGGTGACTTCGCGCGTATTTACCCGGGTGCGGTCGTTGTGCCGCGGCGGAAATTGGGTGAAGGAGCTGTTGTTGGCGCGGGGAGCGTCGCCTTTCTCGATGTCCCAGCCCACACAACCGTAATGGGCAATCCCGCCGCGCCACTTGAGTAAAATAGAAAGGAATACTATGAAAAAGAGTATTAAAGCCGTCGTGGTTTTGAGTGGCGGACAGGATAGTGCACTTTGCTTGGCACTCGCCTGCAAGAAATATGGAGCAGAGTCCGTCGCGGCGATTACATTTAACTACGGACAGCGCCATGCGTTAGAGACTAAGGCGGCGCGGCACTTAGCGCGGCACTTCAAAATTGCCGCCCATAAAGTCGTGAAGATTGGCTTTTATAAGGAACTTACGACGAATGCGCTTCTGGATAAGAGCATGCCTATTCTGCGCAAGAAGGGCGCGACATGTCCGACAACGGTCGTAGAGGGGCGCAATGCGTTTTTCTTGCTTGCGGCGGGCGTGTGGGCGAAGAGCCTCGGCGCGAAAGAAATCTATACGGGCGTTTCGCAGGCGGACTTCTCGGGCTATCCCGATTGCCGCGGCGTTTTTATTCGTGCGCAGGAGAGGATGATGCGCCTCGCGATGGAGTGGGCGTTTAAAATCGTCACGCCTTTCTTACATAAGACGAAGGCGGATGAGTGGGCGCTCGCGGATAAGCTGGGGCTTCTCGACTTTATCCGTAAGGAGACGGTGACTTGCTATCGGGGCGTGCTGGGCGCGGGATGCGGGGAGTGTCCCGCCTGCAAGTTGCGTGCCCGCGGCTTAGAGCAGTATCTGAAAACAAAAGAGAGAAAGGCGCGTAAATGAAGCCAACGACAATTCCGCGCACAAATGCCCTGCGTGCCTTGGACGCGGCGAAAGTCCCCTATGAAGCGCGGTGCTACGATTATACAGAGCATGGTGGCACAATTCAGGCGGCGCAAGAGCTGGGCCTCGACCACCACGCGACAATCAAGACGATTATTCTTGAGGATGAGACCAAGAAGCCGTTCGTTTGCCTCATGCACGGCGATAAGGAGATATCTGTCAAGAACCTCGCGCGGGTGCGGGGCGTGAAGACGGTAAGGACCTGCGAGCCCGCCACAGCCGATCGCCATTCGGGCTATCATGTCGGGGGCACATCGCCTTTTGGGACGCGCAAGCGTATGACGGTGTATGTCGAGAAAACCATCTATGACCTGCCCGAGATCTATATAAACGCAGGGCACCGCGGCATTTTAGTCGCTATGAAACCCGCTGATTTAGACAAGGTTCTCATGGGGTTGACCGTCCCCGTCGAAGTCGCAATTTAAGTCTTAATGAACTTTTAACTCGCAAAATCACGCGATTTTTGGTAAAATATACAGTATGAAAATAGCTTTTTGCGCTTTTGCGCTCCTGTCGTGCCTGTCGCTAGGCGCTGTAGATATTGTGGATGTCAAGGTTGACGTACGCGATACTTTCGGCGGCGATGTAGGCGGCGTTCTCTCGCGTTGTCAAACAAAACCAGGTCAAAAGTACGATCCTGTGGCGGTTTCGCGTGATGTTACAGCCCTAAAAGAGTCGGGCGAATATCAAGAAATCTCGGCGGACGCTACGCGTGGTGCGGACGGTGTCACGGTGACATTCCGCGTCTATCGCAAGGTTCGTTACCAAGCGCCGCTCGAGGTCGAGGGTAACGCCTTCTTTTCGGAGTCAAAAGTCGCGAGTGAAGCCGCGCTTCGGGATGGTGCCCTTTACGGTGAGGGCGATTTGGCGGATGCCGCCGCACGCGTTCGTACGGCGTATTTGAAGAAGGGCTTCCCCAACGCGAAAGTGACGGCGTTCCCACGGATGATGCCAGGCGGGAATAACTGCGTCATTCGCTTCATCATTGACGAGGGTACGCGCATGAAGACGCGCAACTACACTTTCGAGGGAGCGGAACATGCTGACGCGGATGACCTACGCGCGACTTTTGAGGTTTACCCGTGGTGGAATCCCATTGGGTGGTTCACGGATGAGCCCGTTAGCGATGACCAACTCGCGCAGGCGGCGGATAAGGTTCGCGCTTACTACAACGACCTCGGCTACTTGGACGCGGCGGTGGAACTCCCGAAGCGCGTCGTGCTCGATAATGGCAAGGCGGATATTGTCTTTAAGGTGACGGAAGGGACGCTCTACACGATTGGCACTCAAGTCGTGACGGGCGTTACGCACTATCCAGCCGAAATTGTCGCGGCGAAGAGTGCATTGCCGCATGAGGGCGATATAGCAGGCGCGAAAACGCTCGCGGATGCCGCGCACCGCGTCATGGTGACGGTTGGTTCGGGCGATTCGGGGCTCGCTGATACGCGCGTCGATGTCCAGCGCATTCCGCGTGAGAATGAGCCGAGTATTGTTGATATTACTTATGTCGTTACTGAGGGCGTGCCCGTCGTTATTAATGATGTTGTCATTGAAGGCAATGACTATACAAAGGATAAAGTCATCCGTCGCGAAATTGCGCTAGGGCCTGGCGATCGCATGTTGGAAGACCGCGCCGAGCGTAGTCAGAAGCGTCTAGAAAACCTCGATTACTTCTCGCGCGTTCGCTATTCGCTTCGGCAAACCAACCGCGGCAAAGATGAAAACGGCGCGGAGTATCGTGACCTCGTTTATGAGGTAGAAGAGAAGAACACGGGCTCGTTTATGATTGGTCTTGGCGCGAGTTCCATTGACTCGGTCTACCTCTCGGCGGAACTCTCTCAGGCGAACTTCGACCTCTTCGCGCCGCGCAAGTGGTTTCGTGGTGCGGGGCAAAAGGGGCGCATCTATGCTCAGGTGGGTCCGCGTATTCAGACTTATGAGGCATCCGTCACCGAACCGCACCTCTTCGACCGCCTCCTAGAATTGACGGTTGAGGCTTATCGCCGTCAGCGGTGGTACGACGAATACGACCTTATCCGTAATGGCGCGGCAGTCTCGCTCGCGTATCCCGTGAAGTTTTGGCCGACATGGGAGCCATTCGGACGCTTTGGTGCGCGGCTTTCGGGCGAGTTCATTACTTTTGATGATGTCGAGAGCAATAGCTACTATGTGAAGGGTTCGTCAGGCGCGACGCGTCCTATTTATAAGGATGAGGAGTCCAAATATGGTGATGCGGCGGAAGCGGTGCTACGGTTCTTCTGGAACCACGATAACCGCGACAACTTCCGTATCCCGACACGCGGCGGACGCTCCCAGATCTTCGCCGATCTCGCGGGTGGCGATAATAGTTATTGGCGGCTTGGGCTTAATCATCGCCAGTACTTTAATGTCTGGAGTAAGTATAAGCATGTGTTTATGGTGGGGTTACGCGCCGAGACAATTGACGCGTTCTCGAATAGTGACGGTGTGCCAATTTACAACCGCATGTTCTTGGGCGGTCCGCGCACAATCCGCGGCGTTGAGTATCGCAATGTGGCACCCTTACGCCAAAAGGCGGGTGGCGGCGACTGGTCGCCGTGGGGCGGTCAGACGCTGTTCTGCATGAACTTCGAGTATACGGTGCCGATTGTGAAGATGTTGCGCCTCGCCGTGTTCAGTGATTTGGGTTCCGTGGGCGAAGAAGAGTTCGATCTCGACTTCTCGGATACTTTCGCGTGGACGGCGGGTGTCGGCATTCGCCTCGATATCCCGATGTTCCCAATCCGCCTCGACTTTGCAACACCCATGAAGAAGCCTGACCACGCCGAAGAGGAGGTCTTCAGTTTCTCCATTGGCTACGATTTCTAACAATTCTAAAATAAAGGAAAATACATAATGAAATATCTTACACTAGCAGCAAGTCTTCTCCTCGCGAGCACGGCAACTGTCTTCGCGGAAGTGAAAATCGGTACGGTCGACATGGTGATACTCGTTCGTAATCACCAGGACTATAAGAAGAATAAGGAGCTTCTGACTTCCACAGAATCGGATCACAAGAATAAACTCGAGGCGAAGAAGACCAATTTACAGTCCATTCAGGATGAGGGGCGTAAGCTCGCGGATGAATTGCGCAACCCTATGCTCGCGGACGCTTCCAAGAAGACGCTTGAGAATCGCCTAGTCGAAATTCAAAATCGCTTCATTAAGGCGCAACAAGACCTGCGTAGCGAGGCAATGCGTCTCGAGCAAGATTTGAGCGAAATGGAATCGCGGCTGTTGCGCTTTCAGGCGAAGGATATTAAGGCGAAGATTGAGCAGTTCGCCGAAGAGAATGGGTACGATATGGTGCTTGATTCGAGCGCGGCACTTTATGCTCAGAAGTCGCACGATGTGACGGACGGCGTACTTAAGGTGATGGGCGTTGACCCCGCCAAGGCACGCGAGGTGATGGAGAAGGAAAAGAATGAAAGCAAGTAAACTCGCGGAGATCCTCGGCGGCACGCTTGAGGGCGAGGATGTCGAGCTTACGGCGTGCGGAGGGCTAGAGGAGGCGCGTCCAGGCGACTTAAGCTTCTGTAAAGACCCGAAGCATGTGAAGCTCGTTGCCGAGACGAAAGCTTCCGCCGTCCTTTTGCCGCCCGAGTGGGAGCAGGGCGCACCTTGCGCAATTATTCGCGTCGCCGACCCGAATCACGCGTGTATGGCGGCGGCGAAGTTGTTTGCTCCGCCCGAACCCGTACGCGTCCCAGGCGTGCACCCAACGGTAATTATTGACCCGAGTGTTAAGCTTGGTGAGGGAGTTTACATTGGCGCATACACCGTCATTGAGAAGGGAACAGAAATTGCCGCGGGCGCGGTAATTGAAGCCCAAGTCTTTATTGGTGAGGGGTGCCGCGTTGGGGCGCGTACACACATTTATCCTCAGGTGACGCTTCGCGAAGGCACTGTCGTGGGTGCGGACTGCATTTTGCATTGTGGCGTCCGTCTCGGTGGTGATGGCTACGGCTTTAATAATGGACGCCGCGAAGATGGCAGCGTCTACATTGAGAAGATTCCGCAACTCGGTATCGTTGAAATTGGCGATGGTGTTGAGATTGGCTCGAATACCACGATTGACCGTGCGCGTATTGGGCGCACCTACATTGGCCCAATGACGAAGATTGATAACCTCGTCCAAATCGGACACAATGTGAAGGTCAAGGGTTATTCGGGGCTTATCGCCCAAAGTGGTGTCGCGGGTTCAACAGAAATTGGCTACGGCTGTCTTATTTGGGCGCAGGCAGGCATCTCGGGGCATATCAAGATCGCGGATGGCGTGCAGGTTGGACCTCAGGCAGGTGTTCCCCAGACGCTCGATGGCTCGGTTAAGTATGTGCTTGGTGCCCCGGCGGAATCGATGAAGGACTTTGGCGGACGCGTACTTCTCCCCAAGATGGTGGCGAAGTTGCGTGCCGAGGTTAAGGAACTTAAGGCGCAACTCGCGGCGAAATGAAAATACTCGTACTAAACGGCCCTAACCTTAACTTGCTCGGACTGCGTGAGCCTGCGCTTTATGGCTCGCGCACTTATGCTGACCTCGTTGCACTTTGCGAGAAAACGGGTGCAGAAGTGGGTGCCGCGATTGAGGTGCGTCAATCTAATCACGAAGGGACGCTTGTGGACTGGATTCAGCAAGCACGCGGCACTTTTGACGCGATCGTCCTTAACGCGGCGGCGTATACCCATACTTCCGTCGCCATCTTAGACGCGCTTAAGGCGGTGGCAATCCCGACAGTAGAAGTGCATATTACCGACCCCAAAACGCGCGAAGAGTTCCGTCATGTCTCGTATGTCGGGATGGCTTCTTGCGCTACTTTCGCGGGTTATGGGCTAGACTCTTATGTCAAGGCGATTCAATTTATCGCGGCGAAAAGCGCGGAGCGAGGGTGCTAATGCCAGTTTATGTGTATGAGGCTAAAGACCCCAAGGCGGGGTGCCCAAAATGCCGCGCGGGCTTTGAAATCGCGCAGCATTTGACGGACGCTAAGTTGACGCGTTGTCCCGCGTGTGGCGCGGCAATTTTTCGCGTCATTCAAGCCCCAGGTCTCGCACATTCCAAGTCTGATTTGCACTATCGCGCCAAACGCGCGGGTTTCTCGTGCCTAAAGAAGGTGCAGAAGGGCGAATACGAGAAGATGTATTAGTTTTCAAAAAGAAGTGAGGAGAGGTAAAAATGGAACGCAAAGATGAGTATCTAGAGCTAATAGAGAAGACGCTCGAGGAGGTATTGCCGCCTGTGACGGAGCGCCCCGCGACACTCTTTGAGGCGATGCGTTATGCGGTTGGGACGGGCGGCAAGCGGGTGCGTCCCCTTCTTTGCCTCGCTGCGGCGGAAGCCGTCGGGGGCACGGCGGCGGATGCGCGCTATGCCGCGGCGGCGATTGAACTTCTTCATAATTATACGCTTATCCATGATGATCTCCCGTCAATGGATAATGATGTTGAGCGGCGCGGCAAGCCGAGCGTTTGGGCGAAGTATGGCGAGGCAACGGCTATTCTCGCAGCGGACGCGATGCAGTCCCTCGCGTTTGGTGTCGCGGCGAAAGTGCCGCATAATGGCGTGGAAGTCGTGGACGCGCTCGCCTCGGCTGGCATTGGCGTTGTTAAAGGGCAGGTAGAGGATGTCGCCAAGTCAGATGGGCTTGACTTTATCTACATGCATAAAACAAGTGACCTCTTTGTTGCGGCGGCGGTAATGGGCGGACTTGCTGCGGACGCGAAAGATGAAGAAATTGCCGCGCTTCGTGTCTACGCACGTAATCTTGGGCTTGCCTTCCAATTTGAGGACGATTTACTCGATGGCGACTCGCCTTACACCAAAGCGGAAATTGAGAAACGCATTCATGAGACGACGGATGCCGCCATTGCCGCGCTCGCGTCACTCCCGAGTAACACGGACTTTTTAACGCTCCTCGCCGCGTCTTTAGCTGGACGCAATAATTAAAGGAGCGCCCATGAACGAGACATTAGGGACGCTAATTTGTGCGCTGGGCGGCTTAATGGGTGCCGTATTCGCCTTGCCTTTCCGCGGCATTAAGAAGTGGCACTATGAATCGTATTGGTTCGTTTATGCGGTCGTGGGGCTAGTGTTCTTTCCGTTAATCTTGGCGCGGACGACTTGTCCTGCTCTTGGCGCGGTTATTGCGGGTGCTTCTGGCGAGACCCTTACGCGATGCATTCTCTTTGGTGCACTTTGGGGTATCGGGGGGCTTACTTGGGGACTGATGATTCGCTATCTCGGGATTGGGCTTGGACTCGCCATTGGGTGCGGCTTGTGCTCCGCGACAGGCACGCTAATTCCGCCCCTCGTCACGGGGCACGCGGCAGATCTCGTTAAGGATGCGGCGGCGAGAATTACGCTCGTGAGTGTCTTCATTTCGCTTCTCGGCATTGTTCTCGTGGGCGTAGCGGGTAAGTTAAAAGAGGGTGAACTTGATGAGGAGTCTAAGAAGAAGGCGGTCGCCGAGTTTAACTTTAAGAAGGGAATGTCGGTCGCCATTTTCTCGGGTGTCGCTTCCGCGGGAATGAACTTTGGTTTGCAGGGAGGGGCGGCGATGGAAAGTGCCGCGCTTGCGGCGGGGACACCTTCCGCATGGTCAGGGATGCCCGTTCTTGTCGTTGTTCTCTGGGGTGGCTTTATCGTTAATGCCCTCTGGTGCATTTGGCAGAATAGCCGCAACCACACTTTCGGTGATTACACGACTTCAGGCGCGGCGTGGGGACTCGCCGCGCTCGCGGGTGTTCTTTGGGCGCTCCAGTTCGCGTGTCAAAAAATTGGCGAACCCGCGATGGGGTCGATGCGCTATGTTTCTTTCGCAGTTGTCATGGGCTCGTGCGTGCTTTTCTCGTCCCTACTCGGCATCTTCCTCGGCGAATGGCGGGGGACGAGTGGGCGCACGCGTTTTGCGCTCGCGGAGGGACTCTTGGCAATTGCCGCGTCAATTGTCCTCGCGGTGGTCGCGAAGTCTTTCTAATGCTTTCTAACTAAATATCAAATCCAATAAGGAGTAAACTATGAGCTACGCAGATGCTAAAAAGAAGTTTGCCGCGATCGGTGTCGATACCGAGAAGGCAATTAAAGAGCTGAGCAAGATTGCGATTTCCATGCATTGCTGGCAGGGTGATGATGTGGGCGGATTTGAGAATGTGGGCGGTGCCTCGAACGGAATCCAGACGACGGGCAACTATCCGGGCAAGGCGACGACGCCTGAGCAGTTGATGGCGGATGTCGACTTCGCGCTCTCGCTTATCCCTGGCAAACACCGCCTAAATCTGCACGCGTGCTATGGCGTTCATAAAGATAAAGTTGTTGACCGTGACCAGCTCTCGTGCGAGCAATTTAAGCCGTGGGTCGCGTGGGCTAAGAAGCGCGGCATGGGGCTCGACTTCAACCCCACATTCTTCTCCCACGCGAATGTTGTGGATGGTCTCACGCTTTCGAGTCCTGACCCGAAGATCCGTGCGTTTTGGGTGAAGCACGGCGTGAAGTGCCTTGAGATTGCCGATTATATGGCGAAGGAACTTAAGTCACCTTGCACAATCAACTTCTGGTGTCCCGATGGCTATAAGGACGACCCCTCCGATCGCTTGGGCCCGCGGCAACGCATGGCGGAATCACTGGATAAGATCTTTAAGCAAGCGAAATACGATAAGAAGCGCGTCATTCCAACACTAGAGTCAAAGCTCTTTGGTATTGGCGTAGAGAGCTACACGGTTAACTCGCACGAGTTCGTTATGGGCTATGCCCAAAGCCGCAAGATTCTCGCGCTTCTCGATATGGGGCACTTCCATTTGACCGAGAATGTGGCGGATAAGATTAGCTCGTTCTTGATGTTTTTCGGCAAAGTCGCGTTCCATATTTCGCGTCCGGTGCGGTGGGACTCAGACCATGTCATTCGCCAAAACGACGACTTGCGCTACGCGGCACAGGAAATTGTGCGCATGGGACCTGAGAACTTTATTATCGCACTAGACTATTTTGACGCGTCTATCTGCCGCGTTGCGGCGTGGGTCTTAGGCATGCGCAATATGCAAAAGGAGTTGCTGAAGGCAATGCTTCTCCCGAATAAGCAACTTAAGGCACTGCAAGACGCGGGCGAATTCACGGCACAACTCGTCCTTCAGGAAGAGTATAAGAATTATCCTGTGGATGTTGTCTGGGCTGAGTTCTGCAAGCGCCATAATGTGCCCGCGAACGAAGCGTGGCTTAAGGCGGTGCAGAAGTATGAGAAGGAAGTTCTCTTGAAGCGCGGCTAAGGCGTCCGCGTTATCGTCCGCTAAATAAGGTAATAAGAAAGGTTAGTATGAAGAAGATAGGGGTTCTAGTTGGGCTTTTCGCCGCTTTGGTGGGCGAAGGCTTCGCGGGCGAGTTTCAGAGTGCACTCGTCGGGCGCGTCACTTATAATGACGTAAAGGATTGGACGATTGCGGCGCAGGTATCGCCCAAGGAGTCGGGCATCGAAGAATGGAAACTTTCTTTTAGCGCGGCGAAACCTACGCAACCGCCGCGGACGACGCTAAAGTGCACGCTCCCGCTCAAGGGTGTCGTTGGGCGTTGGCTGCCGGGTGCGGGGCTTAACAAGAACCTGCCGCCTAATTGGGGCTGTCGATTTGGTTCGTCCTTGGCTTCGTGGGCTCCTGTTATGGCGTATTTCTCGGACTCCAACGAAAACCGCGGCACGATTGCTTGCTCCGAAGCGTTCCGCCCCATGAACTTTCGTATGGGCATTATTGAGGAGACCGCCCAATCTTGTTTTCAAGTGGACTTCTTTACGGAGCCCGAGGAGCCGCTCACGATGTATGAAGTGACCTTTCGCCTAGACTTCCGCCCAATCTTCTACGGGGACGCTATTCGTGCAGCGTTTGCTTGGTACGCAACACTGCCCGAATTTCAGGCTGTGAAAGTGCCCGCCGCGGCATTTGATCCGCTTTATTCGGCGTGGTATTCGTTCCATCAAAATGTCAACGATAAAGCGATTGAGGAAGAATGTGCCCGCGCCGTTAAGTATGGCATGAAGGTGCTGATCGTGGATGACGGATGGCAGACGGACGACAATAACCGCGGCTATGCTTTCTGTGGTGATTGGCAAGTTTCGACGAACCGCTTCCCTGATTTCGCCGCGCATGTGAAGAAGGTGCAAGCGCTCGGCATGAAGTATATGATCTGGTATGGCGTGTCGCAGATTGGCCCGAAGAGCAAAAACTTTGCGCGCTTTAAGGATAAGCGGCTTTATGGCAATGCGCTTGACCCACGCTTCCCCGAAGTGCGCGAGTTCCTTTGCGAGACGCTCGAGAACGCGATGAAGAATTGGGGGCTGGACGGTCTTAAGCTCGACTTCATTGATAGTTTCCACTTTAGCGGAGCCGACCCTGCGCTAAAGGATAATTACGCGGGGCGCGATATAAAGTCCCTCTCTGTAGCGATTGATACGCTGATGAAAGAAGTCCATAAGCGCGTGACCGCTATTAAGCCTGATGCGCTTATTGAGTTCCGCCAATCATATATTGGCCCTTGTATGCGTCAATACGGCAATATGTTCCGCGCGACGGACTGCCCCATGGATCCTCTCGCGAATCGTGCGCATACGCTAGACCTGCGCCTCTCCTCGGGCAATACTGCCGTCCATTCGGATATGCTCATGTGGGGCAAGGGCGAGAGCGCCGAAGAGGCTTCGAAGCAGTTCTGGAGCATTCTTTTCGCGGTGCCCCAGATTTCAGTGAAGCTCGATGAGATACCCGCGTCCCACCGCGCGAAGTTGCACGAGATGTTAGACTTCTGGGTCGCCCACCGCGACACGCTTATGAAGGGCGAGTTGCGTCCGTTGCGCCCCGACTTGAATTATCCGATTGTATACGCCTATGGTAAGGGCGAGCAAGTTATCGCGATTTATGATAGTGCCCAAGTCGTGGAAGTTGACCGTACGCGCGGCGAGAAAGTCTTCATTGTGAACGCGACGGACTCTACCTCGGTCGTCATTCGTGAGGACGGCAAGGTGCGCCAAGTCGCGGCAAAACCATGCTCAACGCTGGCGCTCTAAGGGATGAAAAGGATTTAATTTCGCTGAGAGGCACGGACAACTTTTTTCGCGAAAATGATAAAAGTGGTTGACTTAAGGCGTAAGAATTGGTAAACTAATGGCTGACATTGTCTAGGAAGCGCGGTTGCTTCTCGGGCGGTGAAGGTACAAGAAGGAAAAAAGTAAGATGGAAATCTATGTTGGTAACCTCGCATACGCGACGACTGACGAAGGTTTGAAAAGTGCGTTCGCGCAGTTTGGCGAAGTTACCGCCGCCCGTGTGGTGACGGATCGCATGACGAATCGCAGTAAGGGCTTCGGCTTCGTGACGATGCCCGACGCTACTCAGGCACAGGCGGCGATTGACGCGCTCAATGGCAAGGAGCTCGATGGGCGCACCGTGCGCGTGAACGAGTCCCAGCCGCGCCCGCGTGAAGAGCGCCGTGGGGGCTTCCGCGGCGGTCGTGGTGGCTTTCGTGGCGACCGTGGCGGCTTCCGCGGCGGTGATCGTGGCGAGCGTCCTGCGCGTCGTGAGACCCGTTGGTAAGTGTTGAGAGGGCTAGAGAACCCTATTGAAAAGTTGAGGGCACGGCGCAATTACCGTGCCCTTGCTTTTAAGGGCCTATGAAATCGCGGCTAGAAGACTTTGGTTGGCGCGGCACTTTAGAGCCTGGTATCGGGCGCATCGTGAGCGCACACGGCGACTACTATCATCTCGTTTGTAATGAGGCGGCGGGCGAAATCTTGGCACGCACCAAGAAAAGCGTTTTTGCACCTAAAGCGACGAAGATGCGCGTTGTCGGGCGCGGCACTTCGCTTGAGACGGGCGTAAGAGGTGAGGAAGGGACGGTGCGCCCCATGACGGGGGACTTCGTGCGGTTCACCTACAACGCCCAAGGCGACAGCCTCATAACGGAACTTCTGCCGCGGTTTTCGCGTTTTGAGCGGCGCGACCCAACCGCACGGCGTAAGGCGCAGACACTCGCGGTCAACTTCGATTGGCTGTTTATTATGATGTCCCTTAACGAGAACTTTTCCATTGCGCGTGTGGAGCGTTATTTGGAACTCGCGGCGGATATCGCCCCCGCGCGTGCGGCGGTTGTGCTAACGAAGGTTGACCTGCGCCAAGAAGAGGACGCGCCTCTCATCGCCGACTTGCGCGAAACGATCGCGGGGCGGGCGGACTACTTTGAAATTTCGTGCGTGACGGGCGAAGGGCTCGCGGCAATTCGTGCGCTGGAAGTGCCTGGCGAGACACTCGCTTTCGTGGGCAGTTCAGGCGTGGGCAAGTCTACACTTCTCAATACGCTCGCGGGCGAGGAGTGGGCGGCGACGAGCGAAGTGCAGGAGTGGAGCGGCAAGGGGCGCCATACGACAACGAGTCGCGAACTTGTGCGTTTGCCCTCGGGCGCACTCGTCTTGGATACGCCTGGCATACGCGAAATTGGGCTTCTTGGGGAGCAAGAAATGCGTCTCGCGCGCGGCGAATCAACTCATCGTCGACGCAAATAAATGAGATTTCACTTGCTTTTAAGCCGAAAATGTAGTAATATATTAGGTATCGAACCTATCAAAAGGAGTAAAATGAAAATTTCGACAATGGTAATGGCGTGTGCGGTGTTCTCAGTGGTGGCCACTGGTTGCCGTTATGATAAGTCCGCGAAGGGCTCTGGCTCGGGCGACGATGTCGCGAATAATGGCGGCGTGGATGATATGGCGGCCGAGTCGGGTAGCCTTGATGACATCTCGTCCAACGGCAAGAGCTGGGAAGCGCTCGGCTATTCGCGTTGCACCGATGTTGACTTCGCGCCTGTTTATTTCGCGTTTGACGCGACGGCTATTCAGCCTTCCGAACTCGGTAAGATTGAAGCCGTGGCGAAGCACTTGAAGGCGAATCCCGATCGCGTCGTTTCGATCGAGGGTAACTGCGATGAGCGCGGCTCGACGGAATATAATGTCTCGCTCGGTGAGAATCGTGCGCTTATCGCGAAGAACTATCTTATTCAGAATGATATTGCCGACTCGCGCATTAAGACCGTCAGCCGCGGCGAGGAGAACCCCGCTGTTGAAGGCACGGGCGAAGCGGTTTGGTCGCAGAATCGTCGCGACGAGTTCTTTATCTATAAGAAGTAAGGCGCGTCACTTAAATGACGCTTGCCTTCCTCTTTGACAGCGTAGGTTTCGGCGAGTGGGTAGTTCTGCTCGCCGTAATCTTGATCGTGGTCGGTCCTAAGCGCTTGCCGGCGACGGCACGCAAGTTCGGACAGTATTACGCGAAGTTTCGCCGCGCGGCAGAATCGTTCAAGCGGCAACTTCTTGATATGGATAGCGAAATCGGCCAGGCTGTAAAGGATATTGATAAGACGGTCGCGGATGTTCAGCAAAGCATTGAGCACGCGGACGCACAGTGGGACGCGATTGCCGCGGGCTATCCGCCCGAATCGGTGAGCACCCCAGCAGCGCCCGAGGCGACTCCCGAGACAACGGCAACGGCAGAGGCGACCCCCGAGGTGACTCAAGAGACGGCTCCTGCAGCGACTCCCGAGGCTACGCCTGAGTCGCCCGCGACGAACACGGTAGAATCCCAAGAATCTCATGGCACTGACGCTCCTCAACAATCCTAACGAACGCAACGACCCGCCGCGTCCCTTATTAGAGCACCTACTCGCCCTGCGCGACATGGTGGTTTTCGCGGCAATTGCGTGGACGATTTGCATGATTGTGGCGGCGGTGTTCTCGCCGCAAATCTTGACATGGATAAAGAGTCCCGCCGCGGAAAATGAGAATCTCTTACAGGGACTTGATTTAACAAGTGGTTTTTCAACCGCGATGGGCATCGCGATTTGGGGTGGCACGGCGTTAAGCTTCCCCTTTCTCGTGTATGCGCTATTGCGTTTCGTTTTCCCTGCCCTTACCAAGCGCGAGAAGTTTATCCTCCTTTCTCTTCTCGTCATTGGTACAGGGCTATTTATTGTTGGTGTGGCGCTCGCCTACGCGAAGACGCTGCCGCTCGTGGTTTCCGCCTTTCAGGAAATCAACAATTGGGTCGGGCTCCCCGTCCAGACGATTCGTATTGAAGGGTATGTCTCAATTGTGCTGAAGACCATTATCGCGTTTGGTCTCGTCTTTCAATTACCGCTCATTCTTTTCATCTTGGGCTGGTTTGGGGTCGTGACGAGTAAGGGCTTACGCGATAAGCGCCGCGTCGCGATTGTGCTCGCTTTTGTTGTGGCGATGTTCTTAACGCCGCCTGACCCGATGAGCCAGCTCATTATGGCGATTCCGCTCTGCCTACTTTACGAACTTTCAATTTGGGCAGTCTGGCTTAAAGAACGCGCGACATTCTCGCGCAGTGAATCGTGAAAAAACGCGCTTCATTCGCCCTCGGCTTCATTTTCTTGATTGCCTTGGGCACGCTTCTACTCGCTATGCCGTGGGCGCAAACCTCAGGCGCATGGGGCGACCCTCTCACAAGTCTCTTTACCTCCTGTTCCGCCGTCTGCGTGACGGGGCTCGCGAGCGTTGATATCGCGACGGAATATTCACGCGCGGGGCAAATCGCGCTTCTCTCGCTCGTCCAAATTGGCGGACTTGGTCTCATGACGCTCGGCACCTTCTTTCTTATCGCTGTTGGTCGCCGTCTCTCGCTTGGACGCGAGTTTTCGTTGATGGATGCCTACGGAGTTGAGCAAGTCAAGGGACTAAAGGGACTCGTCGCGTGGGCTGTCGGCTCAACCTTGCTCATAGAGGGCATCGCCGCGGCACTTTTTTATTGGCGGTTGCGGAAACCCTTTGAGAGCATTTTTCTATCTGTAATGAGTTTTTGCAACGCGGGGCTCGCGCTGTCACCTCATTCCGTCGCGCCTTATGCGCATGACCCAATTGTGCTGTTTGTTTCCGCGCTGACCACGATTTTGGGCGGCATAGGCTTTCTCGTTGTCTTTAATTTGTGCACTTTTAAGTTTTTGCGCCGCACGACAGGCGCGAGGGGATGCCTTTCGCTTCATACCCGCGTCGTTTTGCGCGTGACACTTTGGCTGCTCGTCATTGGTTTCGTGCTCTTTCTCGCACTGGAATGGAACGATACTCTCGCGGCGTTTAGCTTGCCCGAGAAACTCACCATCGGCTTCTTCCAGTCCGTCACGCCGCGCACGTGTGGACTTTGCGTGACCCCGACGGAAGCCCTGCGCCCCGTCACGCGCCTCGTTTATGAGGTGCTGATGTTCATCGGTGGAGCGCCTGGCTCAACGGCAGGCGGACTTAAAGTCACCACATTCGCAGTTCTGCTCTATACCTTGCGCGCCATGTGCCGCGGCGAGTCGGAAACTATCCTCTCGCGCCGCGTTGTGCCGACGGATATTGTCCGCGAGTCAATCGTCATTATGATGGCACTCGTCAGTTTTATCGTGCTCGTCTCTGCCGCGCTTTTGTGGACGGATGGTGCACACTTGAGTACGGAAGCCTTGTGCTTTGAGGCCATCTCGTCCGTCACGACGACAGGCCTCAGCATGGGCGACACGACGGCACAACTTTCGCTTGTTGGTAAGTGCGTCACCATGGTCGCAATGTTTATCGGGCGCCTCGGTGCGCTCACCGTCGTCCTCATGATAGGCGACCGTGAAGCGCGGCACTTTGTGCGCTATCCAACCGAAGAACTCGTCGTCGGCTAAGCTTAGCTTTGTCGATTGGTTTTCTCATTTAAGGTGCTCCTAAGTTGCATAATCACCCATAATTTGGTATACTATTCTCAAATTACTTAAAGGAGTAGAGTATGAAAACTTCACGAATGATTTTGGCCTTACTAATTGCCTTGAGCATGAATGGCTGTTGCTTATTTACGGCAGAGGAGGCTTCGCGGCCGCGCCCTGTTTTAGCTGATGGTACGCGCCTCAATCGCATTCCTGGTGTTACTAATGTGGATATTCCCGCTGGAGTTACGGATAAGCAAGTCCTTGATGCCGTAGAGAAGGCTATTACGGGAACACGTCCTGGTAATCGTAAGGTAGCCATGGTTAGTCAGTGGCGACCTGAATTGCGCGATCCAGCGAATAAATGGATTCGCGTTGGATTAACCGCGCGTAATCATTATTTGCGTGTTTGCTATCGCATTGAAAATTCACAACTTATCCCGGATGTCCCTTTCTCAACGAATTTGAAGCAGGAGGGCACAAAGATTCATCGTAAGGCACATATGTGGATTAATAATTTTAATGCCCTCATAGCGCAACAACTTTATGCCGAACAAAACGGAACCGATTGCTCAGGCGCGAAGAAGCCTATTACATCAAAAACTAGTGAATAAACCTTTTCTTGCGTTCGGACATCTGGCGACTATGGTAAGGAAATTGAAACGCCACAAGACAATTCTGAATTGGGCAGATATTTCCGTGCTCGTCTTGGTTTACCAAGTGGGGCATTTATAACGCCTCAGGATTTAAAGCGATACGGTCGCTATGATGTTACTTTCTACAAATTGGACGAAGAGACCTATGTCATGGACTTCTCTCGCCCTTCGTAACTAGAAAGCGGAATCGCTTTGTAGCCCGAGCGGTTTTATTCTATTCAATTGTCAAAGATCAAAGTAAAGGGGTAAGTTAACCCCTTGTACTGGTTTAGACAGGATTTACAAGATTAACAAGATCTAGATTTAGTTGAAGTGCCAAGTTGAAGTTGAAGAGTGGTAGAGTAACCAATTGATTACAATTCCTTTCTTCAACTTCAACTCCCTACTTCAACTCTAATCCTGTTAATCCTGTCTAGAAAAATGTCAGACGACGGTGGCGCCGATGCCCGAGCCGAAGATTGAGCACCCCGAAAGCGCTCCGCCCGCGGCACCTGCCACAAATG
>CAVCAF010000017.1:0-19528 GCA_963600185.1 Azospirillum sp. 51_20
AACGGCTCTTCGGCACTTTTCCCCCACCCCTGCCCATTTACTAATTCAATCGACATCGCCTTTTTATGCAGGCGAAGATAAGTAAATAAGGTTTAAATTAAGCGCAATTAAAAGGCGTTCGCGAGGTGGGGTATTGCGCACTCAAAGCTCACGCCATACCAGTGGTCGGGCTCTGTTGCTTTGATTGCCTCGCAAACAATATCCGCCGCGAGCGCGGCAGATTCAAGCGGCGACTTGCCGCGCAAAAGTGCACCCGCGAAGACCGAGGCATAGATGTCGCCTGTGCCGTGGCTCATGCGGTCAATACGCGGATTGAAGTCATACTGAATAGACTTACCGTCACTAACCGCGCTACCGAGTTTGTCTGCTTCAAATGAGACACCCGTCAAAACAACGCCCTTCGCGCCAAGCGCATGTAACTTAGCAATAAGCGTCTCTATTTCCTCTCGCGTATAACCTGTGAGTTTTGGTTCGCTACCTGTCAAGAACGCGGCTTCGGTGAGGTTGGGCAAAATGAAGTCCGCGCCCTTACATAGCCGCGCCATTTTGGAGGGGAAGTCCGCCGCGAAACCTGCGTAAAGTTTACCATTATCTGCCATAGCGGGGTCAACAATGCGCAAAGCCCCTTCATTCGCGCAACTGGACATAATGGAAAGGATTGGGTCGATTTGGCTCTCGCCAACATAGCCCGTATAAAACGCGTCAAAACGGATGCCAAGTTCACACCACTTCTTCTCAACATTCGTAAGCTCAGGTGTCAAATCGGCATAAGTCCAACTCTTAAAGCCGCCTGTATGATTCGAAAGAACCGCGCTAGGCAAAACGGCGCACTCAATACCACACGCCGAAATAAGTGGCAAGGCTACTGTCGCCGAGCACTGTCCCACACAAGAAATGTCTTGAATTGTTAGAAGTCTTTTCATCTTATACTTTTCTCTACTGCACAAACCCTGCGCGGGCTAAGGCTTCCATTGTTAAACCTTGAGCTTGGGTTGCCTTCGCTACATACTTACCGACGATATCGCCCTCAATGTTAATCTCGTCGCCCACCTTCTTCATACCCAGCGTCGTTTCGCGGGCTGTCGTTGGGATAAGGTCGACCGCGAGCCAATCCGTACCCAACTCCGTAATCGTAAGCGAGACACCATCCAACGCAACGGAACCTTTCACGACACTTTGCGCGGCGAGGACGGGTCCACACTGTATCCGCAGGCGATAGTCACGCCCCCGCGGCACTTTAGCGAGAAGGCGTCCGCGGCAATCTACATGCCCTTGGACGATATGCCCGCCGAGAGCCTCGCCCGCACGCAAAGCACGCTCAAGGTTTACTTTCGCGCCAGGAATGAGCGCGGCGAGTCCCGAACACTCTTCGGTTTCACGCAGGACATCCGCCGTAAAGTGGGTCTTATCGCAATGGACGACAGTTAGGCAAACGCCATTCACGGCGACGGACTCTCCCTTGGTCAAGGGAGTCGCCCAAGGCTCAAAGGCAATCTCAAGGACGAGCCCCTTGCCGCGTGAAGTGCGCTTCAGCGTGCCGACTTTTTGGATAAGCCCCGTGAACATGGCGGGCTAAACGCGTTTAGACATTATCCTCGACAATATCTTCCATCAACACGACTTCGGGGACAATCGCGGCTTTCGCGAGCGGACGCTTGCCGATGACTTTCGGGGAAATAACCGAAATCCAGCGATCCACAAAGCCTTGTTCGGCGAGGGAAGTCGCGAGTTCTAGTCCACCCTCGCAAAGAACATGCATATAGCCGCGCTTCGCCAAATCTTGCAACATCGGCAGGAGATTGCCGTCGGGCGCATTATAAACGAGCGTCTCATTCTTGCCGTCCGTGAAAACTTGCGCTTTCTTAGGGAGCTTGCCCGAGCGCGTCACAACTGCCCTAACCAAATCGGGGTTCGGGGTGCCGTGCGCTAATAAGGAGGGGTTATCCTTACGGATAGTCTCAGCACCAACGAGAATAACATCCGCCTTCTCGCGCAATTCACCCGTCGTGGCGCGGGCATCTTCACTCGAGATCCAACGCGCGTTGCCCTTCTCGTCATGGGTGCGCCCGTCAAGGGACATCGCGATCTTCACGGTGACATAAGGAATGCCGCGCGCGACAATCTTCGCGAAGGGCTTAATGAGTTCATTGCCACCCTTCTGGTCAAAGAAGGCGCGATCATTAAAGATATTGCAGGCGATATCCGCCTTAGCGAGAATCTTCTCGGCGCGTCCCGCATTCTTGGGGTTAGGGTCATTCGCGCCGTAAATAACAGCCTTGAGACCCGCCTCAATAATCGCGTCCGTACACGCCCCGACCTTGCCAGGTTCAGAACACGGTTCAAGCGTCACATAAAGTGCCGCGCCGCGGGTATCCTCATGCTTACGCTTCGCGCTCGTAATCGCCGCGACTTCAGCGTGGACACCGCCCGCGCGTTTATGGTAGCCCTCGCCAATCACACGGCTCGCTTTTACGAGCACTGCGCCGACGGGCGGATTTGGGCGCGTATGACCCTCACCTTTTTGCGCCAGCTCTATGGCGCGCTGCATATAGTCTCGTGCTGTCATTGGTTTATTTCCTTTTCCTTATTTTCGTGAGCAAATTTATCTAAAATACCGTTTATCAATGCGCGGGAATTGGGGCTTGAGAACCAATTCACTAAGTCCACAGCCTCATTTATGACGACGGGCGCGGGGACATCCGAATACAATATTTCCCATGCGCCAAGGCGCAAAACGACGCGTTCCACCGTCCCTAGGCGGTCAAGTTCCCAATTCTCGAGTAAGGAGCTAATGACGCTATCTAGCTCATTTTGATTCGCGAGGACTCCCCTTACGCGCTCCTCAGTAAATTGTTTATACCGATCGGGGACGCGGGGTGGGGTCAATTCATTTGCCGCGAACTCTTCCCAACAAGACGCAATAAAGCCCTCGACCTCACTAGGCGGATTCAAATCCGCCGCGGTTAACATCTGTACAGCCCATTCGCGAGCCTGTCTACGCGTAATCGACATAATTACCTACTCTCACCTTTCAAATCTTTAGTCCGCCGATGCGGTTTAGGGAGCCTACCGCGCGAAAGTGCCGCGGAACCCAGAAGGCAAATGAGCCCTGGAATCAAAAATAGCTGATACCGCTCAACTTTGCGATTTTCTGCCTCATTTTGCTCTTTTGCCGCCACTTGCCGCAAAAAGCGATTATAAATTGAACCAAGGGTTGTCTCGGCGGTGCCCGTCGTCGCGAGCGGCACATAGCGTCCGCCACTCGCCTCGGCAATCGCCTTTAGGGGCGCTTCATCAAGTTTTACACGCACTTCTTCGCCCTTAAAGCGTTGATTACCCCTACCATCCTCGGCAGGGATTGCCGCGCCGACATGGGGGTCGCCAATGCCAATCGTGAAAATCGGGATGGATCGCGCCTTAGCCTGCGCCGCGGCATTTAGTGCCTCGCCCCGCAAGTCGCCACCATCCGAAATAATAATTATCGCGCTATGATCATCGGCGATACTAGAGGAGGTTGAATCGGACGAAATGAGGCTAAGCGACTCGCGAATAGCACTCCCAAGATCCGTCTCGCCCCGCGGCGCACTATCGGGGGTCAAGGACTCTAAAGCATTACGCAAATACGCCTTATCGGTCGTTAAGGGGCATACGGCGACACCCGTCCGGCGAAAGGCTACAAGCGCGGCACGATCTCCGCCAAGCGAATCTATCATATCCGCGACATCCGCCTTAGCGCGTTCGAGTCGATTTGGGCGGACATCTTCCGCGAGCATAGAGCGCGAAACATCTATTGCGATAACGACATTCCTCGCCCGCGTCATTGTTTCCACCGTTGCCCGCCCCCATTGGGGACGAAATGCCGCGATAAGGACGAGGACGAGTCCAATTATGAAGAGGTTGAACCTGAGGGGCGAGACACCCTGCAACTTAGCACGCTCGAAAATGTTCTTTTCGCTCATTTATCGTGCCTCCCTTCGCCATGCCAAGGGATAAACGCGGGCACCTTATCAATTCCCGCGGCAATTCTTTGACGGACGGCTTCATAAACGAGAATCGTTGCCGCGGCAGATACATTGAGCGAGTCCGCCATGCCTAACATGGGGATTCTAACCCGTAAATCTGCGCCGTCCATCCATTTCGCCGTAAGCCCATACTGTTCGGCACCGAGGGCAATGGCGACATTCCCCGTTAAATCCACTTCAGAATGAAGCTTTTCAGCGTGGGGAGTTGCCGCGAGGATGGAAAAGTTATGCGCCTTTAGGTAAGCGAGGGCTTCCTCACTCGTGGCTTCCACAATAGGCACCGAGAACATTGTTCCCGTCGATGCCCGCACGACATTCGGGTTGTGGATATCGGTCGTCCTATCGCAGACAATAACTGCCGCGGCGCCCGCGGCATCCGCCGAGCGCAAAATCGTACCTAAATTGCCAGGCTTCTCTATGGCTTCAGTGACAATTATGAGGGCGTGGGGCGGAAGGCGCAATTCCGAAAGTTTTATAGAGATATGCGGTCCCACCATGAGGAGACCATCCGGACGCTCCTTATAGGCAATCTTTGTGAAGCAGGTTTGGGTGCAAGTAAAGACTTCCGCCCCCGCTTTTACCGCGTCCGCCACGAGTTGGTCTTCGTTCTCGTTCTTAAGGTAAAAATCTGGACAATGGAAAATGGCGTGCGGTTTATAGCCCCGATCGAGGGCACGCCGACATTCGCGGTAGCCTTCGACTATCATTTCGCCCGATTCCTCCCGTGCCGCGCAAGTACGCAACTTGACGACATGTTTGAGTTTCGGATTGCTGGGGCTAGTAAGTACCATTATTCCTTATTATACCTTATTCCTTCTATTAGTGGTGGTGATGTTCACATCCGCACCCGCAATCGTGGTCGTGTTCGGGGGCGGGTAAATCGACATACTCTATCTTGGCGGCTTCGCGCAGTTCATTTACGAAAGCTTCCGTTGCCTTACCCCGCGCTTGGTGGCGCAAAAGGTCACGAATTTCGTCATGAGCTTCGACGAGGGTTCTTGCCCCGCCTGGTTGCTCATCGGCTTTGTAGATGATGTGGTAGCCAAATTGGGTCTGAACGATATCCGAAACTTCGCCTTTTTTCATAGAAAACGCGGCTTTATCGAACTCAGGCACCATCATACCCGGTCCGAACCATCCAAGCGAACCGCCTTCACGCCCCGAGGGGCAATCGGAATGCTTTTTCGCTTCTTCGGCGAAGTCCCCGCCATTCATAACCCGCTCACGGATTTCGCGAATCTTCTCAAATGCCGCGCTTTTGGCTTCCGGGAGGTCTTTTTCTTCACTTTTCACGAGGATGTGCTGGCAAAGAACCTTGGGCTCGGTCACATATTCCGCCTTGTGCGCCTCGAAAAACGCGGCAATTTCGTCCTCAGTGGGTTCCGCGACATGGCTACAGGCCTGGTTCACGAGTTTATTCACCCGCGCACCCTTTTCCAGCTCCTTACGGAACATATCTTCGGTAATATGCTGGGCTTCAAGTGCTTTTTTGTAGTTTTCTTCGCCGCCGACCTGCTCAATGACCTTGGCGACTTCCGCGTCAATTTCTGCCGCGCTCACGGGCAAATCGAGCTGGGACGCCCTCTCCAAGAGCAACTTCGCGCCAATTGCCTGATCCAAAGCACGCTTTTGGAGTTCACTCGCATTATGCCGAATCTCGTCCGGTGTCATGCCGTGACTCATATAAAAGCGCACGAGGCGGTCGAACTCAAACTCAACCGCTTGCGCCGAAATCAATTCTCCGTTTACTTTTGCAGTCTTCATATCTTATCAAAATGGATAGGTTTAGTGAAATAACTCTCTAACAGCGGCATCTATGCCGTCCACATCAACGACCTTGGTTTGGGCGATGGGGAGGGTCTCCAACTCCTTAAAGGAAGGCGGCGGATCGGTTAGGATATCCCCCTTATACGCCCGATAGCAGGTCTCAGGGAACTTGTAGGGGGTCGCCGTCGCGGCAATTACCGCCTCATAACCCGGTAGCGGCATATCATAGTGCCGCGCAACATGTGTGGCGACGGCGGTATGCGGATCGAGGATGTAGTCGCAAACCGCGTGCATGCGGCACATTTCGAATTCCGTCTCCTCGGGAGTCGCCACCCCGCCCACAAAGTCCGCGAAGAGTTTCTTCTTCGCCGCGTCATTAAGCTCATAGCGTCCTTTTGTTGCCAAATCGGTCATAAGACGCTTGACTTCGGCGCAGTCCCCATCATTGAGGAGCCACAAAAGTCGCTCGACATTGGAACTCTTACGGATATCCATCGAGGGCGAATTGGTGACCGTGAACTTGTCGCCGGGGTCATAAATGCCCGTCTTCACGAAACGCGCCAAAACATCATTTACATTCGAAGCGACGACAAACTTATGGATGGGTGCCCCGAGACGCTTCGCATAGTACGCCGCGAGGATGTTCCCGAAGTTCCCGCTCGGCACAACCACATCAAACGGCTTACCTTTTAGCCGCGCCGCGGCGAGAATGTAGTAGCCAATCTGTGGGACGAGGCGCCCCGTGTTAATCGAGTTCGCCGAAGAAAGCGCGATACCATGTGCCGCGGCTTCGGCATTAAGTGCCGCGTCCGCGAAAATGCGCTTAACCGCCGCCTGCGCATCATCAAAGTTGCCGCGGATAGCGATCGCGTGCACATTTTTCGCCGCGGGTGTCGTCATCTGCAAACGCTGAATGCGCGAAGTACCTTCATTCGGATAAAACACCACGACCTCGGTGCCTTCCACGCCCGCGAAACCTTGCATCGCCGCGGATCCCGTATCGCCACTCGTCGCCGTTAGAACGAGCACACGGCGTCCGCCCGCGGCATATTTCATGAAAACTGGCAACATCGAGAGCGCGACATCCTTAAACGCACCCGTCTTGCCATGGAAAAGTTCCAGCATCTGGAAGCCATCCCACTCTTCCATCGGGATTGGGTCTTTGGCGGGGAAGCGCGACAGCAATCGCTCAATCGCTTCATTACGCACCTCAAGCGGCAAATCGCCGAATAGCTTCTCTAGTACAAACTCCTCGCACGCCTTCAGCGTCGTGTAGGCGGAAAAGTCAATGCGCTCTTTCACTTCTGGGCACACGGGCACATACAATCCACCGTCGGGCGCAAGTCCACGGAAAATTGTCTCGGCGCAAGTCGCCTCAAGTCCTTCGCGTGTTGACACAAATTTCATCTCTATGCCTTTCTAGTTTGCCTAATATTATACCAAAAATCGGCGCATTTGTGTTAAAAAAAGTGCAGAAACTTCGCGGCGGTCTAGTACCCCTCCTAGGGGGGTCTACCAGCAGACCCTTTAGAGACCGCGGTCTATAGGCTTAGAGACCGCGGTCTCAGCACCGAGAGACCGCGGTCTCAGGGTCGACAGACCGCGGTCTCAAGGTCGAGAGACCGCGGTCTCTTGTCCTCGAGACAGTATCTCTCCCACCCCGTCCTACTGGGACGCCCTGCCCGTCCTACTGGGAAGCCTACCCTCTCCTACTAAAACCCCCTCCCTCCGCGTCCCAGTGGGACAAATTGGCACAGTGCAAAGTGCCGCGCGCGGCAGTTTGGGACAGAATGTGTGCCAAATGCCGCGTTCCCACCCCTTGGCACGCTGTTTGCTACTAATCTAGTGTCGCCCTCGAAGAAGGCGACGAAAGGATTGAAAAGAATATGGCAAAAGTACTTGGTATAGATTTGGGCACAACTAACAGCTGCATGGCTGTTATGGAAGGTGGCGATGCCGTCGTTATCCCTAATAAGGAAGGCGCGCGTACAACCCCCTCTATCGTCGCATTCACGAAAACAGGCGAAGTGCTCGTGGGTCAAGCCGCGAAGCGTCAGGCGGTAACGAATCCCCATTCCACGATTTACTCCATTAAGCGTTTCATTGGTCGTCGCTTTGACGAGATGACTGACGAAATTAAGATGGTTCCTTATAAGGTAGTCGCCGCGGCGAATGGCGATGCCGCGGTTGAGGTCGCGGGTAAGGTTTACACGGCGCAGGAGATTTCCGCGATGGTTCTGCGTAAGCTCAAGGAGGACGCTGAGGCGTACTTGGGCGAGAAGATTACCGAGGCGGTTATTACTGTCCCAGCCTACTTCAATGACCAACAGCGTCAGGCGACTAAGGACGCGGGGCGCATCGCGGGTTTGGATGTTAAACGTATCGTCAACGAACCGACTGCCGCGTCGCTTGCTTACGGACTCGACAAGAAGAAAAACGAGAAGATCGCCGTCTTTGACTTCGGTGGCGGTACATTCGATATCTCCATTCTCGATATTGGCGACGGTGTCTTCGAAGTGAAGGCGACGAATGGCGATACCCACCTCGGCGGTGATGATATTGACCAAGCCGTCATGAAATGGATGATTGCCGACTTCAAGGCGCAGCAAGGCATTGACCTCGGCAACGATGTTATGGCGCTGCAGCGTCTAAAAGAGGAAGCCGAGAAGGCAAAATGTGCACTTTCGACGGCGACCACCTACGATATTAACCTGCCGTTCATTACGGCGGACGCGACGGGTCCAAAGCACTTGCAGATGACCCTCACGCGTGCAAAACTAGAAGCCCTCGCGGCAGAACTCGTTGACCGCACCGAAGGCCCCTGCCGTAAGTGCTTAACGGACGCGGGACTTAGCTCCGTTGATGAAGTCGTCCTCGTCGGTGGTCAGACGCGTATGCCTGTTTTGCAGGAGAAGGCGAAAGCCATCTTTGGTAAAGAGCCCCATAAAGGCGTGAACCCCGATGAAGTCGTCGCGATGGGTGCGGCTATTCAGGGCGGCATTCTCAAAGGCGAAGTTAAGGATGTGCTCCTACTCGATGTGACGCCCTTGACCCTCGGTATTGAGACACTCGGCGGCGTGCTTACCCCGCTCATTGAACGCAATACGACGATCCCCTGCAAGAAGTCCCAGGTCTTCTCTACCGCGGCGGATAACCAACCCGCAGTGACGATCGCGATCTTCCAAGGCGACCGTAAGATGGCGCGCGACAATAAATCGCTCGGCAACTTCAACTTGGACGGCATTCCGCCCGCACCGCGTGGCGTCCCTCAAATTGAGGTCACCTTCGATATTGACGCGAATGGCATCTTGAATGTCTCGGCTAAAGATCTTGGCACCCAGAAGGAGCAGAAGATCACCATTACTGCCGCGGGCGGTCTCACCAAAGAAGAGATCGAGAAGATGCGTAAGGACGCCGAAATGCATGCCGCGGAAGACGAGAAGCGCCATGCGGAAGTTGAGGATCGCAACAAAGCCGATGCCCTCGCCTTCCAAACCGAAAAGGTGCTTAAGGACTCTGGCGACAAGATTGCCGCGGAGAAGAAAGCTCCCGTCGAAGCCGCCCTTAAGGAACTTAAGGATGCCCTCGCGAAAAATGCGCCTATCGCCGAAATCAAGGCTAAACAGGAAGCGCTCACGAAGGCTATGGAACCCGTCGCGCAGGAAATGTATACGGCCGCGCAGGGCGCAAATGCCGCGGGCGGTGCAAGTGCCGCGCCAGGTGCGGGTACGCCTCCGCCGAACAACGAACCGCCTAAGGACGACGGTAAGAAGAACGGCGATGATGTCGTGGACGCCGACTTCACGATGAAATAAGCGACTAACAACTATTTTTTAACCTCTATATAAAGGTAAGGAGAAACATAAAATGAAGATTAGACCCTTGGGCGATCGCGTGCTCGTTGAGCCGGTCGAAGAAAAGGAACAAACCGTTGGCGGTATCATCATCCCCGATACCGCTAAGGAAAAACCCATGCAGGGTAAGGTCATTGCCGTTGGCAAGAAGACCGATAAGGACGGCAAGGAAGTCCCGTTCGATGTGAAGGCGGGCGACTTGGTCCTTCTACCGAAGTATGGCGGCACAGAGGTCAAAATTGACGACAAGAAATATCAGCTCGTCCGTGATGAAGACCTCCTCGGCGTCATCGTCAAGTAAATCTAGAAAGGATAGTTAAGTATTATGGCTAAGCAAATTAAGTTCGACGCGGATGCGCGTCAGAAAATCCTTGCGGGTATTGAGAAGCTTTCTGCCGCGGTGACCTCCACGCTCGGGCCTTCCGGACGCAATGTCATTCTCGATAAGAAGTTTGGCTCGCCCCAGATTACCAAGGACGGCGTAACCGTCGCCAAGGAAATTGAGCTCCCCGACCCCTTCGAGAATATGGGCGCTCAGATGGTGAAGGAAGTCGCCTCCAAGACGAATGATGTCGCGGGCGACGGCACAACAACCGCGACCCTCCTCGCCGAGGCTATTTATCGTGAAGGTCTTAAGAACCTCACCGCAGGCGCGAACGCTATGGCACTCAAGAGCGGTATCGATAAGGCAACTGCCGCGGTCACCGACTCCATCGCTAAGCTCTCCAAGAAGGTAAAGAGCGCGGACGAAATTGCGCAGGTCGCGACAATTTCCGCTAACGGCGACACCGAAATCGGCAAGATGATTTCGGACGCTATGGATAAGGTCGGCAAAGAAGGCACGATCACTGTTGAAGAGGCGAAGACCCTTGAGTCCACTTTGGATGTCGTTGAGGGCATGCAGTTCGATAAGGGCTACCTCTCGCCGTATTTCGTGACCTCGGCTGAGGATATGGAATGCGAACTTGAGAATCCCTTCATCCTCCTCTTTGAGAAGAAGATCTCGAGCTTACAAGACTTGCTCCCGCTCCTCCAGAGCGTAGCGAAGACGGGTCGTCCGCTTATGATTATTGCCGAGGATGTTGAGGGCGAAGCGCTCGCGACACTCGTCGTGAATAAACTCCGCGGCACTTTCCAAGTCTGCGCCGTTAAGGCACCTGGCTTTGGCGATCGCCGTAAAGCCATCCTCGAGGATATCGCGGTTCTTACGGGCGGCAAGCTCATTACCGAAGACCTCGGCATCAAGCTTGAGAATGTCCAGCTCACCGATCTCGGTCGTGCGAAGAAGGTTGTTGTCGATAAGGATAACACCACCATCGTCGAAGGTCTCGGTAAGAAGGCTGAAATTGAGGCACGCGTCGCGCTTATCAAGAAGCAGATTGAGGATACGACCTCTGATTACGATCGCGAAAAACTTCAGGAGCGTCTTGCTAAACTCGCGGGCGGCGTAGCCCTTATCAAGGTTGGCGCGGCGACTGAAGCGGCGATGAAGGAAAAGAAAGATCGCGTCGATGATGCCCTTCACGCCACACGCGCGGCAGTTGAAGAGGGTATCGTCCCTGGCGGCGGCGTTGCTTACCTTCGTGCACAGAAGGCGATTGATGCCCTCAACCTCGAAGGCGACGAAAAAGTCGGCGCGGCAATCATTAGCCGTGCAATTGAAGCGCCCCTGCGTAAGCTCGTTAACAATGCGGGGCAGGAAGCCGCGCTCGTTATTGCCAACGTCAAGAAGGCTACGGGCACAAACGGCTACAATGTCCGTACAGGCGAGTACTGCGATATGATCAAGGCGGGCGTTGTCGACCCAGCTAAGGTCACGCGTTCGGCGCTCCAGAACGCCGCGTCCATCGCGGGATTGTTGCTCACGACCGACTGCATGGTCACGGATATCCCTGAGAAGAAGGACTCCTGTGGTTGCGGCGGACATGGCGGCGCACCCGACATGGGCGGCATGATGTAATTTTTACCTCATTCATTCCCCTAGCCTGCAGGATGTTTAATTCCTGCAGGCGTTTTTTGATACTTATACTTAATGAGACTTTTAGGATACTTCGCCGCGATTTTGTGCTGTTTGCTTTTCGGGTGTCGCACAATTGAGACGCGCCTAGAAACCGCGGCAACTCCTCAGGAATGCTTGCAGGCTACGGCTGATTATTATGTAAAGGATGCGCACGATGCTGCCTGCGCGGCAATTCTTATTACGCCCAACGAGACCCGTTTCGCTTTCGCGGGGGATTGCTCAACCAATAGCCTCTTCCGTATTGCTTCCCTTTCCAAGATCTTCTTAGATGATGCCCTCAATACTGCCGTTGCCCAAGGAGCCATTAACCCGCGGGCAACCCTCGGCGACTACCTGCCCTTACCCAGCGAATATGCCCCTATTACCTTGGACGAATTAAGGAATAATCGCTCGGGTTTGCCGCGGGACTTTATTAACACCTTTAACCCAATTGATGCCGCCTACGCTTTCGCGGGTGGATTCTGGGGTGCGAATATCTACGGTAGATTTAATACCCGCGCGGACTTCCTCGCGAAATGTGAGAAGGCCTATTGGCGGCGCACCGTCCGTAAGAACCGTGCAAAAGTGCCGCGGGAAGTCGTCTATTCCAATATTGGCTACGGGCTCCTTGGTGTCTGTCTAGAAAAGGCGACCAATCAAAGTCTGGAACAATTTCTAGACACCTACTTAATAAAGCCCCTCGGGCTTACCGCGACAACTTATGACCCCGAAGCAAAAGTGCCGCGCCCCCAGAATCTCACGCCCCCCACGGCCGGGCACCTCCCTTGGCTTACCCGCCGCGGCAATACCGTCCCCGACATCCGTCTCGGCGAGCCCCTACGCGCAGCAGGCGGACTTTTCTCCAGCCCTGCTGATTGTGCACGGGTTTTCCGTGACTATTGGCGGATTGTGGATCCTGTATATGCTAAAGTGCCGCGCTCGAATCTAGATGACTACAAACTCATTGGGCTTCTGCGGCTAAAGCTGTTGCCCGCGGGCGCCCCCCTCCTTTACCGAGCAGGCATGATTTATGGTGGCGCGTCCTTTGTTTGTTATGACCTCGAAACACATACAGTCGTCGTTATCTTACGGAATGTGACGAGTTGGCCCGATAAGCGCGGCTTTAAACTCGTGGAAGCCCTACGCCACATTGAGTGCGCAAAGTAGCATATAAAGTCCCGTCCCAATTGCCATAGAAAGCATCATTTGCCGACTCTTAATTTGTACAACCATCGTGACGAGGGTGCAAATAATTGCCCCAAGGCGATGTTCACCTGTTAAAATTGCGTTGCGCAAACAATAAATAACGAGAAGCCCAAAGACGGCTGGTCCTAGCCACTTACCAAGATAAACGATAAAGGCTGGCGTAGGGCGATCGGGTCTAAACACAAGAAACGGCAAAAACCGCGTCAGCATAACTCCCGCGATAGCAAGTAAAATAAGGATAGCAACTTCTAGGGATGTCATGCGAGTTTCTTTCGTAAAAGCGTAAGTGCCGCGAGAATGCCGCCCATGGCAGGTAGCATAAAGTCTTCCGCACCAAATACCACGAGCGCGATAAACGCTACGCCAAGCCCAATAAGGGATCCCGCGTGACACGCTTCTTTGCGCCAATTCTCCGCGAAAATAGCCGCGAACATCGCCGTCATAATAAACTCAATACCCGCCAAATTAATATGCGAAAATATATGTGCAAAGAAAGTGCCCATCGCCGTACCCGTTACCCAATAAGACCAAACAAGAACGCTCACCGTAAGCTGAAAAGTATGTGGCGAGAACTTAGATGGTGCATGATTAGAGAAGGTGACGGCGAAGGTTTCATCCGTAAGCAAATAAATCATGAAGAACTTGCGCCAGCCCGCCCCCTTAAAACGATCGAGCATCGCAATACCATAAAATAAGTGCCGCGCTCCAACGAGAAAAGCCATGACGAAAACGGCGACTGGACGGAATGCGCCCAGCACCATGCTCGCGAGAATGAACTCAACAGACCCCGAATAAACGAACGCGGCAGTCACAATCGGGAACCACCACCCAAGCCCAAGTTGCGTGGCAACAATACCGTACCCTAAGCCAATGAGCCAATAGGCGGCGAATACGGGCAATGATAACTTAAATGCGGCGCGTAGAAGATCGAGTCTTAGCATTTCACAAGACGGACATCTCCCCATCCGCACGAAAGCGCGAAGACGACGACATTCCCTTCACGCTTCTTATCTCCCTTCATAAGAGGCTTTAGGCTTTCAAAAGTCAGCCCATCGGGGAGCGTCGTCGGCAAATGTGCCGCGGCGAAGCGTGCGGCAATTTCTTCCGCCCAAGTTTCAGGAGCGAGGTTCAGCCGCGCGGCAAGTCGCGCTTCTTCTACGCACCCAATAGCTACTGCCTCACCATGCGAAACAGCATAATTTGTCGCCTTTTCTATGGCGTGGGCAACCGTGTGTCCACAATTAAGCTTCATGCGCTCCCCTGTTTTCTCAAGGGGGTCGGCACGGACGGTGCGAATCTTCACAGCAAGATTCGCCTTAATTTCATCCGCCGTGGGCACACCCGAAACATCGCTTGTATGAGGAAGCCCGCCAATAATTTCGTGCTTAATCATTTCAGCGCGTCCATCCGCTAAACGCCGCGGAGGGAGTGTCTTCAGGAAGTTCGTATCAATAATCACTTGGCGCGGCGGATGAAATGCGCCCGCCATGTTCTTTCCGCACGCGAGGTCGCACGCTGTTTTGCCGCCGTAACTCGCGTCAACCATTGCGAGCAGTGTCGTTGGTATATTTACCCAATCAATGCCCCGCATCCAAGTTGCCGCGGCGAATCCCGTTAAGTCACCCGTTACGCCGCCACCTATCGCGGTCACATGATCTTTGCGTCCAAGTCCTTTCTTCGCGAAAGCATTCCAAATCATCTCAATTGTCTCAATCGTCTTATGCTCTTCGCCCGTAGGGATAACGCAAATTGCCTTCGCGGCGAGTTCTGGATATGCCGCGGCAACGCCCGAATCGATGACGACATTCACCAAATCCTCTTCCGTTAACGCACGGAACTTGACGCTGGTTTCATCCGTCAAGAGTGCATCTAAAACGACAAATGCCGCGAGTCCTTCCACAACAGGCATTGCCCGCCGCGCGATACAGGGGTCATGCCGTCCCTTAATTTGCAGTGTCGCGGGGGTCATGGTCTTAAGATCCACGCTTTGTTGCGGCATATAAATTGAGGGTGTAGGCTTGAGGGCAACACGAAAGACGAGAGGCATGCCGCTCGTCATGCCGCCCAGAACGCCTCCCGCATTATTAGTCGTCGTGACGACTTTACCATCCACAATGGCGAAAGGGTCATTGTTCTCGGAGCCCTTCAAGCGGGCGGACTCAAATCCGCGCCCGAACTCCACACCCTTTACGCCAGGGATACCAAACATTGCCTGCGCGAGGGCACCGTCTATGCCGTCGAACATAGGACCCCCTAGCCCAACGGGAAGCCCCGAGATTTCCGCCTCGACTATGCCGCCAACCGAGTCGCCCACTTCTTTCGCGGCGGCAATATCACCTACTTCTTTAAGACGCGTTGCAATCTTTATACCGCGCCGCGCGAGAACCTGCAGACAAAGTCCGCCAGCGATACACATTGCCGCGGTAAGTCGCCCCGAATTTGCACCGCCGCCTGGCGGAATGCGCCCCGTCTTCACATAATTGGGGAAGTCCGCGTGACCAGGGCGCGGAATCGTCTTCTCGTAATCCTTGCTACGCGTATCGGTGTTCTTGATAATTGCCTCAATCGCGTCCCCCGTCGTCACATTCGCCGCGCTAAGTCCAAAACGGAACTCGGGGATGTCGGGTTCTTTGCGTGCCGTAGAAAACGCGTCCCTACCGGGTGCGCGGCGCTCCATAAACGCCTGCAACGCTTCGCGGTTAATCGCCTCGCCTGCAGGGAAACCCTCAAGGCGCATACCAATCGCGGGGGCATGTGACTCGCCCCAGACATCCAACTTCAAAGTCGTACCAATTTTCATTTATTCGTCCTTTCCTTCCATCCGCGCCTTAGCGACTACGCCTTCTTCAAGTGCCGCGTGAAGTGCCACGCGATCATTCTTCTCAAGTGCCGTTTTAAAGTCTTGCATCCGTTCTATGTAGCGCGACAAAACGGGCAAAAGTGCCGCGCGATTGGAGAGAAAGAGTTCCGTCCAAATCGCGGGGTCGGGAGCCCCGACGCGTACCATATCGCGGAAGCTCCCCGCCGAATAACCCTTATGTTCTTGTGCGAGAGGTTCGCGGACATAGGCGGAAGAAATTAAATGGCAGAGTTGACTCGTGAAAGCAATCATCTCATCGTGGTGCTGAGGGTCGGTATAGACTACCTGCCCAAAGCCAAGCTCGCGCAAAAAGGCTTCCAACTTATCGAGAACGCCGCGCCCATAAGTTGGGTAGGGGGTCAAAATCATAGAAGCCCCATCAAAAAGTGCCGCGCTCGCGTTGGCATAGCCCGTGCGCTCCTTGCCCGCCATGGGGTGTCCACCAACAAAGAACCACGACTTCGCGAAGGCATATTTCTTAAGTGCCGCGTAGATAGGCTCTTTAACCCCCGCGATATCAACGACGATCGCGCCTTCCTTTAACTTAGGAATAATTTCCTCGACGACGGAGACAACTGCGTCGGGAGGCACCGCGACAAACACAAAGTCAAACGCCGTTAAGTCGGGACGCTCCGCCGCGCGCCCAGGGAATATCTGCGCGAAGTGCCCCGCTCGCCGTGCGGCGAGTTCCAGCGAGCCACCAATAAGTCCGCGACCAATAATTGCCACATTCATTTTTCTAAAGTTCCTTTTTGTGCCTCATCGTATGCCGCGCACAAGCGTTCGGCGAGTGTCGTACGCCGCTCTTGGACGACATTATTTTTAATGGCTCTATCCACCGCGTACGGCACGCCGATAAGGAGCACGAGTTTTTTGCCGCGGGTGAGCGCCGTATAAAGTAAGTTGCGCTGTAGCATGACATAGTGCTGCGAATGAATAAGCACGATAACGGCGGGATACTCACTGCCCTGCGACTTATGAATCGTCGTTGCGTATGAAAGAACGAGCTCATCCAAATCACTCGCCTCATATTTCACAGGGCGTCCGTCAAAAATGACGACCAGCGCACGCTCCGCGGCACTTATCGACTTAATGAACCCGACGTCGCCATTGTAGACATCTTTATCGTAGTTATTGCGCAGTTGCATGACCCGATCGCCCACACGAAAAGTCGTGCCACCACGGATAATTGCCGCGCCTTCTGGATTTAACGCTTTCTGCAATTCGCAATTTAGATTTTCCGTCCCGAGGAGATTGCGGCGCATAGGCGAGAGGACTTGCACATCGCGCATAGGGTCAAAGCCGAACTTATTAGGAATACGCGTAGTCATGAACTCAATCGTCCGCTTTAGGCATTGCTCGGGATCTTCTGAGCGCACAAAGTAGAAGTCGCTCTCGCCCGCCCTAACTTCCAGTGGCTCGCCCGCGTTTACATGGTGAGCATTGCGCACAATGAGTCCGCGTGTATCTTGACGGAATATTTCATCAAGCCGCGTCGCGGCAATTGTTCCTGACTTGATGAGATCGCCTAGGACGCTTCCAGGCCCCACGCTCGGGAGCTGATCCGTATCGCCTACCCACACCACGACTGCCGCGGGCGGAAGCGCGGCGAATAGGTCTTTGGCAAGACGGATATCAATCATTGAAGTCTCGTCAAAAATAAAGACATCGCCCTCGCATGGATTTTCCGCATTATAGGTAAAGCGGTTCGTGACAGGATTCCACTTCAGGAGGCGATGAATCGTGCTCGCGCTTTCCCCGACCGATTCCGCCATGCGTTTCGCCGCGCGTCCCGTGGGTGCCGCCAAGACGACATGCAACTTCCGCGCGAGATAAATGTCTACAAGTGCACGGATGATTGTCGTTTTACCGACACCAGGCCCGCCTGTGATAATCGAGAACTTGTTCTCTAAACACCGCGTCAACGCTTCCCGTTGCCGTGCGGCGAGATGAAACCCCGCACGCTGCTCCCACCATGCAACCGCCTTATCAGCATTTATTATGTGGAAAGGTATTTTCTCTGTCAGTATCTTCAAGACGGACTTTACCGTATCGCGCTCAGCCCAATAAAGCGAGCTTTGGTAAATGCGCCGCCCTTCTTCACCTGAGCCCTCGGCGACAATGTGGCGATCGGTAAGTTCCAGCTCTAATGCCGCGCCCAATGTCTCAATGGGGATCTCCGTCAACTCATGCGCATGTAGTAGGAGGTTGTTCTCGTATGTCCAGCAATGTCCGCCGTCATCCGCCTCAGTCTCCAGCGTATAGGTAAGCGAAGCACGCGCCCGAAGTGGCGAGTCTTTAGGGATGCCGACCGAGAGCGCAATGCGATCGGCTGTCGCGAAGCCTACGCCCCAAATATCGCGGCAAAGCCGATAGGGGTTCGCCTTTATAATCGCCACTGCGTCGGGTCCATACCGACGGATAATCTTCGTCATTTTGTTGACGGAAATCCCGTAGGTCTGCCCAAAGATCATCGCGTCCCGTAGCGATTCATTCGCATGCCAACTCTCACGAATTTGCGCAATCTTCGCACGCCCGAGTTTCGGCACTTCCCTTAGACGACCCGATTGATGAGAAAGGACATCCAGCGTCCGTTCGCCGAAAGTTTGCACGATGCGATGGGCAATGACTTTACCAACGCCCTTAATAAGTCCCGAGGCTAAATAGCGTTCAATACCCGCAATGGACTTTGGGGCAACGCAGGTTATAGTCGCCGCCTTGAATTGACGCCCATGCACCTTATCGGTAATCCACTGTCCCTCAGCCGAGACTTCCTCGCCCTCCCAAACCGCTTGCGCCTTGCCGACAATCGTGAAGGTGCGTCCCTTAGCGAGTTCAAACGCCGCGGGAGCCTCAACGGTTAGGACAGTATAGCCATTCTCATCATTATGATAAACGACACTCTGAATCGTGCCCTCGACTTTCTCAGGCACTGCCGCTTGGGGGGACGCTTCTTTCTCGGCTTTCTTACTCATTTCACCTTCTGCATAAGTGCCGCGGCGGCACGCGTTTCCGCTTGACGCAAGGAGCCGCCTTGCGCTTGTGCCTTACCGAGGCCCAACACATCAACTTGCGCCGTGAAGCGTGGCTTATTCGCCGTACCCTCGCACCGCACCAATTTGTAGATGGGCGTCCGCGGCGGTTTCAGCGCCTGCGCATAATGCTGGAGCGCCGTTTTGGGGTTGCCGTCAAGTTCGCCAAGCGCGGCATTATGCGCGAGCCCCAACGACTCGAATATCGTCTTTGCCGCGAGCTTGCCACCATCTAAATACGCCGCACCAATAACCGCTTCTACTGCATCCGCGAGCGTCTTCGCCTGTGGCTCTAACGGACCCGCCCCACGATTGCGACGAAGCCGCGCGGCAAAGTTCTGTGCATTCGCCGCCGCACAAAGTGCCGCGGTCGAGACCATGTGCTGACGATGCGCCGTAAGCGCACCTTCTTTCTCATCAGGGAAAGTCACAAATACACATTCCGTCGCGAGCAATTGCAATACCGCATCCCCCAACAATTCAAGCCGCTGATTGTCCACTGCCTCTGGGGACGACATGCGATAGGACGGTGTCGTTAGCGCTTCTTCGAGAAGTGCCGCGTCGGAAAATACATAGCCAAAAATCTCGTTCTCAAGTTCCATTGCCCTTATTATAGCAAATTTACGCCCATTGCGCCAAGGCTAATGGCTAAATCAAAGTGGCGCGCCGCCAGATGACAGTGGCGCGGGCGAAGCGTTTCCGCTTCGCAACCTAACCTCACGGACCTACCAGTCACCTACCGCGGCACATCCGTGGGGGCGTTAGGTTGCGGAGCGGAAACGCTCCGC
>CAVCAF010000018.1:0-19269 GCA_963600185.1 Azospirillum sp. 51_20
GTTCATAAAGGCTCTGTAAATAGCCCGCGTCACTTGTCGCGAAGTAGATATCTTCGCCACTCGTACCTGAAGCGCCCTTACCAAAAGCACCATTATTTACAGCCTTCCAGGTTCCGCTATCAAGCGAGCCTGATTGCTGAACCCAATCCTCGGGCGCATAATTATAACGCGGGTCAGGCGCGAAGAAGCTGTTATCTGTCAAAGTGACTGTGACTCCAGAGTTCGCGTAATTATCAAGATCCTGAACCGTTTGTATACTAAGGGATGCCATACCCGCGTTTGCCCCTGCCGTATCAAGCAACATGAGAGGATAAGCCATGCCTAATTCACGTCTAAATGTATCAAGAAACGGCCCCAAACCCGACGAATTTGAAATCTGAATTGCATCATCATCCACGCAAGCAGGGACCATATCAACAACATTGCCCTTAGCCTCTAGAACGCGCAACCAAACTGCCGCGTTTAGGCGAAGATTCGCGAGGGGAAATTGCTCTCCATTACTTAAATCAACTTTCTTCCCCTTTTCAACTTCGATATTGCCACGACTGCCTAAGATTGGCATGTTGATTGTTGCTTCTATAGTCTCATTCTTGACTTGCCCGTTCTTCACATTGTTACCCCATTCAGGAGTCCACGAGCCCATTCCGCCTTGCTGTGGAACTACATACGTTTGATCCCATGTGTATACTACAGTTATAAAGTCCTGCGCTAACAAGCTCGCGGTTAACCCCCCCGCAGAATTAAGGGAAAGTGATATATTACTATTAAAAGCACCTTCAAATGACGCACTCGATTTAGGCGCTTTAAATGAAGCGCCGACACCATTCAACTTTACATTCAGGACGCTATTCCCATCAATACCTGTCTCAGGAATATCCTTACTGCCTATATGTAGAAGATCTGACGCATTTTCTGTGCGCAAGTTCACACTCCCCGAAGTAAAGAAGAGCGCAAGGCGTCCGTCCACCTTCCAACTTAAGTCGTCCCGCGCTTCATCTTTATGCGCGAATGGATACATTCCCATTACTTGAATGTCGCTAGTACCAAGTTTTGAGAGGAACTCACCCATGTTTAAATGATATTTTACTGTCACTACAGCTTTAAATGTGTCCCCTGCCTGAGGTTGCTGTGGGCGATCGCTAAAATTATCCGTCTGATCACTCGTGATAGTGATATTACCAGAAGCGGGGGGTGTCGTCTTAAAGCCACAAATCATAGGGACGCGCTCTACAGTAGGGATAGCCAACGAAGTAGGGATATAATCCGGGTCTAGATAATCACAAAGTGCTGAAAGCCCTGTCAAGCTAAGCCTATCTAACCATAATGAACCGCGATATTCACTAAACAGACTAGCCATTGTATAGGGAGATGACTCATTAAAGTTCTTAAAGGGTTGGGAGGCGGGGGAGGCGAGGTCGTAAGGGTCGCCCGCTTCGCCATTGCCAGACCAAGTTTTAGCGTAGGCGGCGCTTGATTTGGTGATATCGTTTGTTACATAAAGGGCATCCGTAATAAGCGGCATAAGGCGCGGATTGTCGGTAGTACTATCTCTACTTAACCCTGTAATTTGTCCGTTCTCATCTAAATACTTTTGGAACCAGCTTCTAAAAGGTCCGTAATTTTTCTCACCTATAAATAGATTCATATCGGCAACCGAGGTTAATGGAACACAACTGCCCGTAAAACTCACTTCTAATTCATCTTTCTTAACATTCCGTACCTTGGGGCTCCCACCTTCTAGTAAATCATCCCAGCCCGAGCCACCGTTATTCTCAAACAAATAGGCGAGGGTAAGGCGCGTATTGGCGGCGGAAGAGCGTGGCTCATTCGCGAACATGCGGTTAACATCGAGGAAGTCCGAGACATCAAGCGCCACATAGGCGTAGCGTCCCGCGTCAAAGTCCAGTGACTGCCACTTAGCAGTGGGCGTACGGCGCGAATAATAGCGTGCTTCCCCTTGTAACGGCGCGGGCACATAGGCGAGTCCCTCGAGAGAAAGTACCGATACTGTATCATTTGGATGTGCCGCGCCATCCGGGATGTCTCTCGTCTTTGTCGCTATCCGCGTCATATCCGCATTCATAAAGACGCGTCCAACCCATCCGTTACGGTTGGTATTAACATAATTACCTGTCTCTGGATCTTCGCGCCTACAAACCGAGGTGCCGAGTCCAGGATGCGGATTATCATTAACTGCGTGATCAATATCGTCAATGGCGCGTGTGAGCGCGGCTTTTACGAGTTCACGCGAAGAAGTGGCGCGGCGTAAATAATTGGAAGGCAACCGTGCACGGCGCATATATGCCGAGAACGCGACTGCCGAGACGACCATAAACGCGAGCATGCCTAAGACGACTAGAAGCGCGGAACCACGGCGCGAAACAACACTTCTCATTTGCGCTCCTCCTCCGACAACCGATAAAAATTAGGTATTACAAAGCTTGTTTGCATGCTGCCCGTCGCACTCTTAATCGTGGACGCGGCGGCACCTTGGGTAATGCGGACGCGATACGGCTTGCCCCATGGGTCTAGCACCTTGCCGCCACTATTCACGGCAGCCATAAAAAGAACTGGAATATTGCCCGTGCCGCGCTCATCTTGTCCCTTACCAAACAAATCGGGGAAGGCATCTACCGTAAGTTCCGTCCAATTAGGCACGCTCTTCAGTTCACTATCTTTCTTAAAGTTTTCAGAAGCGACAATCGCTTGATTGATAACTTTTACTTCCGCGAGAGCCTTTTGGCGACGCGCACGTTCTTGGGCAGAAGAAATGGACATTGAGAGCGACCCTAAAATCACCGCGATCATGCCGATCACGACGAGTAACTCAACGAGCGTAAAGCCCTTTCGATTATTTATTAAGTAGTGCATCGACGGGGTTACTCCAAATATTATCCCAAGTTTCATCGTAGTTGCGGTCGGGACCCGCACTCTCGACATTCACGAGGTAAGTTTTAAAACTTTCGCCTGAACTGCCGCTACCTACATTAATGGAAGGTGAGTTATTAGCATCTTTCTCCGCATCTGTTGATGAGAAATAGGCGTTATTCATCGTCGCAATGGCGCGGCTATTAAGATTACCATCTTTAGCCCAGACAGACTGCAACCCGTACAACTTTCCATTCCAAATATAAGCAGCGTCGGCTTGGTCGCGCACGGTCGCCATTTTGGCGCGAACATCATCTAAATCGGAAGAACCCGCGATACCTGTACGCCAAGCAATGGATGACTGATTAAAGATCATCGTGAGAATCGTCATGAGAAGTCCAAGAAGAAGACTCGCGACGAGAAGCTCAATTATAGTAAAGCCGCGTTTCACTTATCCATCCTCCCTTGAAAGCGAACTTCTGTATAATAGAGGGGGGCTGCCATAAGCATATCATCCGACAATGCCGCGCGAAAACCGATACGCACAATTGCGGAATCTTCATCATGCAGAACCACAAGCCCCGCCGCCTTTAATCCACCTGAAGCACTCGAGGGCCAACCTGTCTTAGCAAAAGTACTAAATGCGCTCTGGGCAATACCCAAAGTACCCGACCTTACGCCAATATTGTTGCCCCCCTTCGCTTGTAAATAATCACGCCACCCATCATCGGAAGGTTTAGAGGGTAAATTCTTAAAAGTCGACCAAGTCATGTTCGTATCCGAAAGATAGCGCACAATAGGCGAGATAACCGCTTCAGCGAACGCGGCGGAAGCAACATCATCCGCACTCTGCTGACTTTCACGAAAACCCATTGAGTATAAGCCCACGACAGCCAAGACACCCGTCGCCATAATGAGCATGGCGAGGTTGACTTCCATTAAAGTAAATGCGCGGCGTAATTTCATAACTTCCCTCTCCTTATTCCACATCCGCGTTAGAATTGCCAATTGAAACCGCCTTCATTCCACTTGCCGAAGGACGCAAGTTGCTGATTTGGATAGAGTCCGAAAACTTCTTATCATAGGCATCTACCAAAGGATCGAACGAATAATTAAATACGTCCGCTTCCACAACTGGACTACTCGCACTATCGCTATAAGATGAACCAAAAATGTAGTTATTGGGGAGCTCTATTTCAGAGAAAGCGAACCCATACGCGTCGCCCGTCACCCAAGAAACGCCACCATTATCTATTACGCGGAATCCGTACGGCATAATCTCAGCCTGCTTGAAGTCCGCGTTTTCTAGATTGTTAAGATCTTGCACATACACTTCAACTATAAAGGTATCATTCGTCGCGGTATCGGACGCGATGAGGGTGCGGTTAAAGCTCGTCTTTGTATCCATTTTATAGAGGTAAAGACCCTGCTTTTGGTCATCCGAAGAGTTTACATCGCCGTCGGAATCTGTCTCAGGCAACATGGCGCGCAAGTCGCCGAACTCATCATAGAGATAGCGCCCCTTTACTTGGGTAATGCGTCCTGTGCGGCGAACTGCCGCGGCCTTACCGACGATTATGGGCGGCTCGGTATCGGACTCTTCCTTAAGCGTCTCATTCCAGAAATAGACCTTAACGGGCACGCGGTCAATGCGTGCCCGTTCTTGGGCGGCGAGCACAAATTGCCGAACATTCATCAAAACGCCGCGCTGTTCCATGCCGCGTTGCATGGCGCGGTAGCCACCGACGGAAATTGTGCCCAATAGCCCCATAATCGCCATAACGACGAGCAACTCAATGAGGGTAAACGCGCGATTCTTTCTCAAGCTCTTTATCATTGCATCGTCCCTCTAATTAGAGCCCCTGATTCTCATTATACATCCGCGTCACGGTCATATTATCCGTAGGGATAGAATAAAGGACGCGAAAGTTCCTAAAATAGCCGTGCGATGATTCAGGGTAACCATAATACAGCGAATCAATTGAGGTGCCCTGCTTATTCTTACGCGTACCTCTTAGCGCGTCCAGAATATCCATGCCGTGGACTTTTGAGCCGCGCGTACCGGACTTCGTCGCGACGAAAAGTCCCGAGACATCCATAAGCGGATTGCCCTTACGCGCCTCATCCACAATCGCCTTTATCATCTTGCGCACATTATCATCGCTGATTTCGTAGTAATCAGAATTATCCCTTATGCCGTTTTCGGCGTTCTTAGGCGTTGTACCATTTACGGCACCCGAGAAAGCAGGCCAGTTGCCTTTTTGCGCCTTATAAGTCGCGAATGCCTGCTGTAACATTTGGATAGAAGCGTCCGCCTTACGCGTACGGGCATTTTGGATTGAACTTGAGACAGCCGTCGTGACAATACCGAGTAGAATGCCAATAATGGCAATGACGGAAATTAGTTCAACGATAGTAAAGCCGCGGCGTTTCATTATTCGACATTCCTCGTTTGACCGGGCGTCCAGCTATACGAGCACCCCTTCTTAATACCCTTTGAGTAGGGATACGCCTGCCCATCTTTGGCGCAGGACCACACAATTGCCGTAGCCCTTACGCTAACTGCCTCGCCGCCCACATTGACATTTTTAATGATACCGTCCCCATCATCATCAATCGCGTAGCGCAGAATATGGTCTTTAACGGTTCCGCCACTCGGGACGACACTCCCTTCCGAAGCCGAATTACCCTTGCGCTTAACGACCGTCATTGCCCACGGCGTAATGACACCGAAACGGTCAAGCCCCGCGAGCTGTCCGTTAGAAGTCGTGAGCGACATGGGCGAGGCCAAAGCGAGCGCGGCACTTTTATCGAGTAATTGCGCCGATGCCCCATTTCTCAGGCACTTCGGCCACATGCCCTTCTTCTGGAAGAGGAAGGTAAGCGCCGTCGCCGTATTAGAGACGAGTTCCTGGCATTTCTTTGTTTCTGCCGCGCGCGTCATTCCCGCGAAACCACCAATGGAAGCGCCAACTAGAACCGCGATAATACCTATTACCACGAGCATTTCAATTAGTGTAAAAGCTTTTCTCATCTCTTCTTAACCTCTCTTAGTTACGCATTTGGATTATGTCGTCCTGCATCCATGTCGTCGCCTGCTTTCGGTCAGTATCCGACCTAAGCATGCCGAGATCCATCCATGGCGGGAAGGTCTTGCCGTTCGCCCCCGCACTCCAAAGTGTATACGACTGATAGGGCGGCAACGAATAGTAGTAGAACTCTTGCTCCCAGCCGTCCTCAACCGTAATCTCGTCTAGAATGTAGTTACTGGAAGTCGAATTATAGCCGCCGATTGAGTGAATCTTCTTGCCCGAGGACTCGCTATCCCATGCATTTCGTGAGAGGAGTCCCCCACTATAGCCGTCCGTCGTCGTCGTTAAGTTAATACCGAAGAGAACCCGCGGACGCGAAGTGCAAATGCCTTGCAAATTAGGCATCCACCGCGCTGTCACGGCTTGGGAAGGGATATTCTTTATTTGCGCCTGAGTATCGGCTTTCGCATTCGCGTTCGTGCTAAGTTCATACCAACTATGAAAGCGCTCACCCGTCCACGGATTGCATGGGAGCGAGTTGTTATCAAGCCATTGCGCATAATCTAGAAAGGCTTTCTCGCCGTCCATCATAACGAGATACCGCGGCAAAAGAAAACTCATGACCCCGAAGCGGTAAAGCTGAATCTCATTCCACTCGGTCTTATTCTTTTCTCCCGAGAAGTTACTGGAGTTCATCGGTTCGAACTTATACTTTTCAGCGTTTGCCCAGTTGCCACTTTGCGCATTCTCATACGCGAACTCACCGAGTTGCGTAATGCGTTCGTTTATCGTATTGTTATTGGGGAACGGACACGCTAGACCGAACGGCTGAGCGCGGCACGCCGCCTCGATAGACTCCCACTTAAGTTCGGTCTCACTCTCGTTGTCGGACTGGCGTCCGTACTCGTCGGTTTTAAGGTAGATGTCGCGCGAAGCGTGGAGTTTCACGGCGGGGTAGCTACCGAACGCGGCATTATACCCCGACAGGCAATTCTCCAGCCGTTGCAAGCGCGTAATTGTCGTAATGCGCCGATTCTCATCGCTACCAATTGAGCTAAGCTTAAAGGCGATGGACATCAGCGTCACGAGGACGACGACGACAATTAGCATCTCTATTAGCGTAAACGCGCGTTTCATCACGGCGAACCCTTCTTCTCGTATCAAGTAGCGCCGCCACCCGAAACGGAACTAATAATCTTAATCATCGGCAAGAACATCGCGATAACGATTGTACCGACGACAACCGCGAGCACGATAATGAGCGCGGGCTCAATTGCCGCGGTCATGCCAGCGACGGCGTTATCGACTTCGTCATCGTAAGTATTCGCAATACGCGTAAGCATATCCGCGAGCGCACCCGTCTCTTCACCGACTTCCACCATCGAGGTGACCATGGGCGGGAACACCCAGCATTGCGACAAGGGCTGGGTCATGCCTTCGCCTTGCTTGACCGCGTCATGAATATTCTGGATTGCCTTAGAAATGACGCGGTTGCCCGTCGTGTCTCTTACAATAACGAGGGTCTGCAAAATCGGCACGCCCGAAGCGAGCAAGGTGCCCATCGTGCGCGTCACACGCGAAACCGCCGTACGCTGAACGAGCGTACCGGTTACGGGCATTCTTAAGGAGCACACATCGTAGAAATAGGCACCCGCTTCCGTCTTACCAATAACCTTCTTAATGATAATAAACGCGGCGACAATAATCGCGATGGTAATGCCGTTATGCTGCACCCATTCCGAGAGGTCAATAACCGCCTGGGTGATGCCCGGAAGTGCCGCGCCGCCGAGCATGTCGTTAAAGACCTGCTTGAACTTCGGGATGACCGCCACGAGCAAGAACGCCGTAATACCAATCGCCGCGACAAGAACGACGATAGGGTAGATCATCGCACCCTTTACCTTATTCTTAATCTTATCACTCTTCTCAGCGAACTCGGCGAGACGCGCAAGGACGACTTCCAACACACCGCCCGCTTCGCCAGCCTTAACCATATTCACATAGAGGTTGTCAAAGATTTTTGGATACGCCGTCAATGCTTCTGAGAAAGTTCCGCCCGAGGAAATCGTCTCGCCGATGCCGTTAAGCGCTTCCACCATCTGGGCATCTTTCTGCTGGCGCTTCAGGACCTCAATGCCGCGCATAAGCGGAAGCCCCGCGTTCACGAGTGTCGCGAGCTGCCGCGTGAATTGCGTGAGGACCTTCGTCTTGATACGCCCCCTCATCCATTTCGGCAGCTTAATCTCAATATTCTTATCAAGGACGCTCTTGCCCTTCGCCTTCTTGTCAGCGCCCTTCGCACCCTTCTTCACGCCCTTGGCCACCTTCGGCGCGGTAGTTTTCGCCGCGGACGCGGCACTCTTCACTTCGCCAATCGCCGTAGGCATAAGACCCTGCGCACGCACCGCGGCAATTGCCGCATTACGGTCACCTGCTTCGACTTGTCCACGCGTTTCTACGCCCGCGGAATCTTTCGCGATATACTGGTATGTCGCCATTCTCTCTCTACCTTTCAGTATTCTGAACAAGATTATACCATTTCTTGCCTAGCCTTGCAACACCTGCCTTCACTAACTGGGCGCGCTTGAACATACCGAAAGGGACGGCGGCTTCGCCCCCGAACCCCCAAGAAGCCCCCGCGCCTAAACGAGGCGACCCTCTTTAAGGTTGGTGGTTGCCGCGCCTACCCTACCCTAGTCGGGGGCTGGGTAACGCCGCGGTACCCTACCCGTCGGGGGGCGCCGCGACTACCCCCTACCCTAGTCGGGTGGTTGGGGTAACGCCGCGACTACCTTACCCCGTCGGGGGGTTCGGGGGGCTCCGCCCCCCGTCCGTTCTGGTCGTTCAAGCGCCCAAAGTGCCGCGAGAAAGTAGGGCGAGAGGGGTGGTCTACTGGCAGACCTTCAAGAGACCGCGGTCTATAGGGTGAGAGACCGCGGTCTATTGGCTTGGAGACCGCGGTCTATTGGCTTGGAGACCGCGGTCTATCGGGCAAGAGACCGCGGTCTCAGGGTCGACAGACCGCGGTCTCAAGGTGCTGAGACCGCGGTCTCTTGAACCCCGCCTACGCAACCCCCACTAGTTGACATAACCTCTCACTATTAAAGAGTAAAGAACCCTACCCCCTCTGCCCTTAGTCTAAGGGTCAAAAACACACCTTTCGCTATTACGAGAGGGTGCCTCTCTAATTACTCTTGTGGGGTTGTTGGGTGCCTTTTACGGCAGTTGGGCGCTCGCGTAACGGTCGTTTCCGCTATAGTCTTTCTCTATATTTATATGCGTAAACCCGTAGCCCGTCATCATCTCGCGAAGTGCCGCGCCTTGGTCGTTGCCAATCTCAAAGAAGACTGCCCCGCCAGGCTTAAGTATATTGAGTGCGTCACTTAAGTACCGCTCATAGAAGTCAAGTCCGTTTACACCCCCATCGAGCGCAAGCATAGGCTCATAACGCCGAATGCGTGGGTCAAGTGTCGCGCACACGGCATGGGCGATATACGGAGGGTTCGAGACGAGCACATCAACGAGTCCGGGCTCCTCAAAGTCATCAAGTCCGTCCATAACCACGAACTTAACGCGGCTTTCAAGTCCCGTAAGCGCGGCATTTTCCTGTGCGAGCTCAATTGCCGCGGGGCTAATGTCTGTACCAAGAAAGACGGCGCTCTCTTTAAACTCCGCGGCAAGAGAGAGAATAATCGCGCCGGTACCCGTGCCGACATCAACGACAAAAGGCTTCTCCCGCCCTTTCAAGAACTTCAAAACCCGCGTCACCAGCTCTTCAGTTTCGGGACGCGGAATCAGTGCACGCGCGTCACATTTTAGCGTCAGCGTTCTAAAGTCCCACTCACCCAAAACATATTGAAGCGGTTCTTCAGCAACAAGTCGCCGCATAGCGCGGCGAAGTGCTTCTAAGTGAGTTGCTGGTATAACTTTCTCTAAATGTGCCGCGAGAAGTCCGCGTCCGCAATTCAGTAAACGCGCGATAAGCAATTCCCCCGCGACTTGCGGATCAGGTACTTGGTGCGCCCCCAAGTATTTAACGACGCGTGCGAGTGCTTCCCTATAAAGTAGAGTTTCCACTTTTAGATAGGCTCACTTGTCGCTATAAACGAGCGTGTATGCGCATGGCATATCGCGAGCGCCAATGCGTCCGCGGCATCATTCTGGGGCAGCTCGGGCAACGCCAAAAGCGTCTTAACCATGCGCTGAATTTGGGGCTTCTCCGCCATGCCATTACCGCAAACGGACATCTTAACGCGCCGCGGTTCGTATTCGTAAATCGGACGCCCTGCCGCGGACGCGGCGACTATAACCGCCCCCCGTGCCTCCCCCAAGAGGAGCATCGTATTCGCGTTCTTACCGTAAATAACCTTCTCGACGCTCACGACATCGGGATTCCACTTCGCGATTAGCGCGGCAATTCGCGCGTGAATAGCAATGAGACAAGCCGAAACGGGGAGTTTCGGCTTGTTTGGGATGTTCCCATATTCCAACGCGCTGAGCCGGCTACCGACTATTTCTAGTACACCATAACCGGTCGAGCGCAAGGAGGTATCGACCCCCAGAATTATCACGACAGCAAATCAGGTATGTTGTCGTCATCGCCTAGCGGATCCTTCCGCGAAGCGTCACCCGTGAGACCCATCGTCTCATCCGCACCGAGCAAGTCAATACCGTCCGCAGAGTCGTCGCCCGTATCAAAGAGCGAGACATTCTTCGGCGCGATTTCCTCGTCCAACTCGAACGCGTCCTCATCGTCGTCATTCTCATTCTGGATGACGGTCGGGATGCCGTTGAGTTCGTCGTGGTGCTTGCGCGCTTCTTCGCGGAGTCTATCCCATTCATCATCCGGAATAGGCTCGCAGCAAGGCACGAGCTTGAGGTTACGGTGGAGCGGGAAGCCTGTGCCGCCCGGTACGAGGTGGCCAAGAATGACATTCTCCTTGAAGCCACGCAACTCGTCCACGCGACCCATCGTCGCCGCCTCAGTCAACACACGCGTCGTATCCTGGAAGGACGCCGCTGAGATGAAGGAGTCCGTTTCGAGTGCCGCCTTAGTAATACCGAGAAGCGCGGGTTGCGCCTCAGCCGGACGGCGACCTTCTTCCATCATCTGCTCGTTGACCTTAAGGAAGGTCTGCCGCGTCACTTGCTCGCCCCAGAGGAAGTCCGTATCGCCAGGATTGGTAATACGCACCTTGCGGAGCATCTGACGGACGATGATTTCGATGTGCTTATCGTTAATTTCAACGCCCTGCAAGCGGTAAACCTGCTGAACTTCATTAACGAGGTACTTCTCGAGTTCCTGCGGACCCGACACCTCAAGGATTTCCTGCGGGATGACGGGACCTTCAGTGAGCTGCTGACCCTTCTTAACCATATCGCCCTTAAAGACGACGATCTGCTTACCCATCGGGATCAAGTGCTCTTCGACGAGACCCGTGATTTCATCGACGACCTTCACGCAGCGCTTGCCGCGGACATTCTCGCCGAACTCAATACGACCCTCGATCTTCGCGATTTCCGCCGCGTCCTTAGGTTGACGCGCTTCGAAAAGTTCCGCGACACGCGGCAAACCACCCGTAATATCACGAGTCTTAGCGGCTTCACGCGGCGTTTTCGCGAGCAACATACCTGGCGCCGACTTCTGTCCTTCACGCACCATCACGATAGCGCCCGTCGGGATGTCATGCGAGTCAAGTAGCGCGTTCGCGACGCCGTTCTCGTCCTTGCCGCGAATCTCGATACGCGGATGCAAGTTCGATTCGCGCGTATCCAGAACAACGAGCGTCTTCGCACCCGTCGTGCGGTCGGTCTCAGTCTTTACGCTGACATCTTCTTCGAAGTCCACGAAGCGAATCAGACCCGCCGCTTCCGAAAGAACAGGCACGGAGTGAGGATCCCATGTCGCGACTTTCTCGCCCTCCTTAACGGCTTGTCCATCCTCGAGGTGGAGCGTCGTACCCATTTGCAGAGGGTAGGTGTCGAGTTTCTGACCTGTTGTAGACCAGATCTCGAGCGTACCATTCTTATTCAGAACGACCTCGTCGCCATCGGCGTTGCGCACCTTACGGATATCCACGAACTTCGCGACACCATCATTCTTAAGGACGATTTCAGGCACCTTCGCCGTCGCGCTCGCCGTACCACCAATGTGGAACGTACGCATCGTAAGCTGGGTACCAGGTTCGCCAATGGACTGCGCGGCGATAATGCCGACGGCGGTACCAATCTCAACTTGCTTACCCGTCGAGAGGTCGCGTCCGTAGCACTTCGCGCACATACCGTGTTCGGAGTCGCAGGTTAGACCCGAGCGGATCCACACCTTCTCGATTCCGCAGGTATCAATGCGTGCACAAGCCTCTTCGTCAATCTCATTGTTGGCGCGAACGATTACCGCACCCGTCTTCGGGTCAAGAATATCGTAGAGTGCCGTACGCCCAAGGACGCGGTCACCGAGCGTAACCTTAACTTCGTCACCCTCGACAATCGCCTCAACTTCAATACCATTAACCGTATTGCAGTCTTCCTGCGAAATAATGACATCCTGCGAAACGTCAACGAGCTTACGCGTCAAATAACCCGCGTCAGCCGTCTTAAGCGCTGTATCCGCGAGACCCTTACGCGCACCGTGGGACGAAATGAAGTACTCAAGAACCGAAAGTCCCTCACGGAACGACGCGGTAATTGGGCGTTCAATAATATCACCGGACGGGTTAGCCATAAGTCCACGCATACCCGCGAGCTGACGAATCTGCAACTTCGAGCCACGCGCCTTAGAGTCGGCGAACATGTACACAGGGTTGAGCTCCGTCGGGTTCTTATTCTCGGGCGTGACATTGCGGTCAATCGTCTTATAGAGTTCGTCGCCGACTTTCTCAGTCGTGACGGTCCAAATATCAACGATCTTGTTGTGGCGTTCGCCCTCGGTAATAATACCCTGCTGGAACTGCTGCTGAACCTTCTCAGCTTCCTTGCGCGCCTTGGCGATTTCCGCATCCTTCATCGCTGGGCGGATCATATCCTTAAGACCCATTGACGCACCCGAAACCGTCGCAAAGTTATAGCCGAGCGTTTTGAGCTTATCAATCGCCGCGACTGTGATGTCGTGCCCCGCGACCTTATGGCAATCGAGAATCAAGTTGCCAATCGTCGACTTCGAGCACTTATCGTTCCAGAAGCCCATCTCCTTAGGCCACACATCATTAAAGATGACGCGTCCGGCCGTCGTTTCAATCGTGCGCTTCTTGGTGTCGCCATGGGGACGACCCGTTGTGCCAAAGTCGGGGTTGCGGTAGCGAATGCGTGTATGATAAGTAATCGCGCCCTCGGCAATACCAAACTCAACTTCGCCAATATCGTTAAAGAGCGGCAAATGTTCCGTAGAGCAATCAGTCTTACCCGCGATCTTACCCGCGAGTTTATCGCGCTGGGACGAAACCGTCAAGAAGTAGAGCCCTAAGCAGACATCCTGCGTCGGTGTCATAACCGACTTGCCCGACGCGGGCGAGAAGATTGAGGTAGACGCGAGCATCATCAACTTCGACTCAATCTGAGCCTCAATTGAGAGCGGCACATGTACAGCCATCTGGTCGCCATCGAAGTCGGCGTTAAACGGCGTACAAACCATTGGGTGCAGGCGAATAGCCTTACCTTCAACGAGCACAGGCTCAAACGACTGAATCGAGAGACGGTGCAGGGTAGGCGCACGGTTCAAGAAAACCGTTTTATCTTTCGTCACCTCTTCGAGAACATCCCACACCTTCTCGTCCTGACGCTCAATCATCTTACGCGCCGTACGCACGGTATGGCACATGCCGAGGTCTTTCAAGCGACGGATAATGAACGGCTCGAAAAGGCGGAGCGCCATTTCTTTCGGGATACCGCACTGCGGGAACTTAAGTTCAGGGCCAACGACAATAACCGAACGCCCCGAGTAGTCAACGCGCTTACCGAGCAAGTTCTGACGAAAGCGACCCGTCTTGCCCTTAAGAATCTCAGAGAGCGACTTAAGCGGACGGTTGCCAGGTCCCGTAACAGGGCGCCCATGGCGTCCGTTATCAAACACCGCGTCAACCGCTTCTTGCAACATGCGCTTCTCATTGCGGATAATGACATCAGGTGTCTTAAGCGCCAAGAGGTTGCGCAAACGGTTATTACGGTTAATAACGCGGCGATAGAGGTCGTTCAAGTCAGAAGTCGCGAACTTACCACCTTCGAGTGGGACAAGCGGACGCAGTTCTGGCGGGATGACCGGCAATACATCGAGCACCATCCACTCGGGATTGGACTTCGAGGAGCGGAAGCCTTCCACGACTTTCATGCGCTTTGCGATTTTCTTACGCGTCTGCTTAGAGCGCGTATTTTCCATCTCATCCTCTAGCTCGAGCATCATCTGGTCGAGGTCAAGGTTGTGAAGGAGCTTACGAATCGCCGCGGCACCCATCTCGGCACGGAAGCTATCCGCGTACTTTTCTTCCGCGTCAATCTTTTCCTGGTCAGTAATAATCTGACCCAGTTTCAGGGGCGTGTCGCCTGGTTCGACGACAATCCAATCCTGATAATAAATGACGCGCTCAAGTTCATTCGTCGTCTTATCGAGGAGCAAGCCAATGCGCGAAGGCGAACACTTGAAGAACCAAATGTGGCTCACGGGCACGGCGAGTTCAATATGCCCCATACGCTGACGACGCACCGAAGAAAGCGTAACTTCTACGCCGCAACGGTCGCAGATCATGCCCTTATTCTTAATGCGCTTATACTTACCGCACGCGCACTCCCAGTCTTTCGTCGGCCCGAAGATCTTCTCGCAGAAAAGACCGTCGCGCTCAGGGCGATAGGTACGATAGTTAATCGTCTCAGGGTTGCGCACCTCGCCATGGGACCACTTACGAATGGTCTCTGGCGAAGCGAGTTGAACCTTAACAGCATCGTAGTAGGCGGAAGCCCGATAGTCGCCGCCGAAGATGTCAGTTGTGTTGTAGCTATTCATTTTGTTAAAATCTCCAATAAAATAGTCCTTACACTGTTCAGAGCGTCAACGCGCCCGAGAGCAAGTCATCGCTTGCCACGCCCGTCGGGAGTGCCGCGGACGAAGCCGCCTCCTTATTCTCCACGGTGCGCCGCGTTTCCGTATTGCCACCCAGCAACTGGGTATCGAGACAGAGTCCGCGAAGTTCGTGAATAAGTACCGAGAACGATTCAGGCATGCCGCAGTCAAGGATGTTCGTACCTTTAACGATCGACTCGTAGATACGCGTACGCCCTTGGACGTCATCCGACTTAACCGTGAGCAATTCCTGTAGCGCGTAAGCAACGCCATACGCTTCAAGTGCCCAGACTTCCATTTCGCCCATACGCTGACCACCGAGCTGCGCTTTACCGCCAAGAGGCTGCTGGGTAACGAGCGAATAAGGTCCAGTCGCACGCGCATGCATCTTATCCGTCACCAAGTGGTGAAGTTTAAGCATGTAAATAACGCCGACGACGACTTTTTGCTGGAACGGTTCACCCGTCATACCATCATAAAGCACGGTCTTGCCCTCGGGGGTAATCCACGAGCGATCGCCTTCTTCCTTCTCCTGCACGGCGCGCGCCTGCTTGAGGAGGTCATCAATCTCGCTTTCGCGTACACCATCAAACACAGGTGTTGCCGCGTGGAAGCCGAGGTAGCGGCACGCGAGCCCGAGGTATGTCTCAAAGAGCTGCCCCAAGTTCATACGCGACGGCACGCCGAGCGGGTTCAACACAATATCAACGGGACGCCCATCCGGCAAGAACGGCATATCGCAACTCGGCAGAATGCGCGAGACGACACCCTTGTTACCATGACGACCCGCCATCTTATCGCCGACGGAAAGGTTCTTCTTATCAACGAGGAAGACGCGCACATGCTTGACGACTTCGCCTTCACCCGAGAAGTCCTCGCCGAAAGCGTCCGCCATCGCGTCATCCGTCGCCGCGTCCTCGACATTCGCGAACTCATCCAAGAACGGCGCGAGAATATCGGAGATCTTGTTCTGGGTCGCCTCATCGGTCGTATCCCAGTTCGCGTGAGCCTGCGCGAGCATAGCGAGCTGCGCCTTCTTAATCTTCTTACCCGCGGGGATGATTACATCGCCTGTCGTGGTGTCAATAACATCCGCGTCAATCTTCTCATTTAAGAAGACTCCCGAGAGCTTCGCGGTCAAATCCTTCTCAATACGCAAAAGTTGCGCGTGAGCCTTGCGCTCCGATTCCTTCGCCGACTTCTGAGCCTCAGCCTTATCTGCCGCGACTTCCTTGTCGTTCGTAGTAACCTGAACGCTCATGACAATACCCGTCGTCCCTGGCGGAACCTTGAGCGAGGTATCGCGCACATCCGAAGCCTTCTCACCGAAAATGGCGCGCAAGAGGCGATCTTCAGGCGAAAGCTCAGTTTCGCCCTTCGGGGTCACCTTACCAACGAGAATGTCGCCTGGCTTAACTTCAGCACCCACACGCACGATACCGTCCGTACCGAGGTTCTTAAGCATATCCTCGCCGACATTCGGGATGTCGCGCGTAATTTCTTCTGGGCCAAGCTTCGTGTCGCGCGCGTCACATTCAAAGGTCACAATGTGAAGCGAGGTTAGAACATCCTCACGCACAATACGCTCGTTAATAAGGATCGCGTCCTCGAAGTTGTAGCCGCGCCAGCTCATGAACGCCACGAGGAGGTTCTTACCAAGCGCGAGTTCGCCCTGGTCTGTCGCGGGGCCATCCGCAATGCAGTCGCCCAAAGCGACGCGCTGTCCACGCTTTACAATCGGATGTTGATTAAAGCAGCACCCCGAGTTGCAACGGCGGAACTTCTGCAAATCATAGCGCCAAATGCCCTTCTCAGGCACGCTCGCTACTGGCATCTTCGACGGCAATGTCCCGTCGGGCGTAGTAATAATGAACTCTGCGCAGACATACGCGACAACGCCCTCGCCGAGCGCCGTCACAATAACGCGCGAGTCCTTCGCACTAATACCTTCAAGTCCCGTACCGACATACGGACGCTCCGAGGTCATAAGCGGCACACCCTGACGCATCATGTTCGCGCCCATCAACGCACGGTTCGCGTCGTCATGTTCGAGGAACGGAATCAAGCCCGCGGCAATTGAAATTACCTGCATAGGCGCGACATCCATGTACTGCACCTCGTTCGCGGGCTTTTCACAGAACTCCGTCATGTAGCGGCAGGTGACCTGCGGCTCGGCGAATGTGCGCTTGGGGGTCAAAGGCGCGTTCGCCTGAGCAATAACATACTGCTCTTCTGTATCCGCGGCGAGATATTCAATGTCGTCCGTGACCTTACCGCCAATAACCTTACGATACGGTGTCTCAATAAAACCAAAGCGATTAATGCGCGCGTAAATGCCCAAGGACGAGATTAGACCAATGTTCGGGCCTTCAGGCGTCTCAATCGGGCAAATACGACCATAGTGCGAGGGGTGCACGTCGCGCACTTCAAAACCCGCACGCTCACGCGAAAGACCGCCAGGACCTAGCGCCGAGAGACGACGCTTATGGGCGAGCGCTGAAAGCGGATTCGTCTGATCCATGAACTGCGAGAGCTGGGAGCGCGCGAAGAAGTCCGACACAACCGAGCTAAAGGTCTTCGAGTTAACGAGCCGCCCAGGGGTCAACGGGCCCTGCGCCGCGGCACCCGCTGGATTCGACTCATGTAGCGTCATACGCTCACGGACGATGCGCTCCGTACGAGCAAGTCCCACACGGCACTGATTCTCAACGAGTTCACCCGTCGTCCGCACGCGGCGGTTGCCGAGGTGGTCGATATCATCTACCGTATCCTTGCCCACATAGATACTGAGCAAAAGACGGATCGCTTCAATAACATCAACGCCCGACTCATGAAGGGTACGTAGCTTATCATCCACGAGCCCCGTCAAATGCAACTTCTTGTTGATCTTGTGACGTCCCACATACCCAAGGTCATAGTGGGAAAGCTCAAAGAACATACGACGAATCATCTGTTCCGCATTCGAAATCGAGGTGAGCGGATCACCTGGACGCATACGGCGATAAATCTCGCGCAACGCATCATTCTTATTATGGATGCCCATCTTCGCGTCTTCGCGCAAAGTCTTAATAAGCGTACCATTATCGAACGAGACGTCCACAACTTCAATCTCGGGAATACCCGCCGCGCTGATTTGCGCAAGGAGTGCCGAGGTGACGGGGTCGTAAGTACGCGCCAAAACAGCCTGCGAGTTCGCGTCAATGACATCGTCCTTCATAACGAGAAGGCGAAGATCGCGCTCGGAATACTTTGCACCCGTCGGCAGGCGCTTGAAGTCGTAGTAAAGACTCATAATCTGCTCATCTTTACCTTCCTTCGGCATCAACGCACGCAAGAGGGTCGTCGCATAGAACTTCCGACGACGGCGACGCTGATCCATAAAGCACCACATGATGTCGTTGGTGTCGAACATAATCTCGATCCAGTTGCCGCGATCAGGGATAATGCGCACCGAGAGAAGCGGCTGTCCATTCGCATGAACCTGGCGTTCAGTCGAGATACCCGGACTGCGATGCAACTGCGAAACAATGACGCGCTCAGCACCATTCACAACGAACGCCCCATCAGGTGTCATCATCGGGACTTCACCCAAGAAGACATCTTCCTCACGCACATCCCCGCCATCCTTTAGACGGAATGTCACATGAAGCGGACGCGAATAAGTCTCGCCATCCATCAAAGCTTGCAAGTACGGCTTCTTTGGCGGATCAAACTTGTAGTTAACAAAATCGAGCTCATAGCGTCCGTCATAAGAGGTGACGGGGAAAATTTCGTTGAATATCGCCTGCAAACCTTTATTGACACGATCGACGGGCGGGACATCCGCCTGCAAGAAGTCACTATACGATTGTGTTTGAATAGCAATCAGATCTGGTGGCGTTGGCACCATGCTCTGAAGCCGACCGAATACCTTGCGTTCTGCGCTCATTATAGGCTTACCTTTTTACTCTTTTTGACTAGAAATTGAAGCTTTACGCCGCGATTGTACCTGAAGTGTGGTAAGCGACCACTTTGTTAACTGTGTACAATCTGGACATATTTCGATATATTATACCAAATTTAGGGGTGAGAAGTCAACCCCCCCCCTCCGCGGCACTTCGCGCGGCGAGAAAAGCGTTTTATTCAATTGTCAAAGATCAAAGTACTCAAGGTATGTTAACCCCTGTACTGTTTTAGACAAGCACTACAAAGCGCCTAGTAGATCCGCGGGGGCGTTAGGTTACGGAGCGGAAACGCTCCGCGTTGCCAAACCGACCGCGGCAGTTACTTGTTCTTCGGCAAGATCTTGCAGAGAAACGCCTGAAACGCCGCGGCGGGATTGCG
>CAVCAF010000019.1:0-6801 GCA_963600185.1 Azospirillum sp. 51_20
ACTTTGATCTTTGACAATTGAATAGCTTAATGGGCGGCGAGCCAGTTTTCGCCCTCGCCTATGCCCACTTCTAAGGGAACACCAAAGTCTATCGCGTGGATCATTTCCTCACGGACAATCTCCTTCACGCGTTCTACCTCGTCCCGCGGCGTATCAAAGAGCAATTCGTCGTGTATCTGAAGGACGCAACGCGTGCGAAGATGTGCCGCCCTGAGTGCCTTATCAATATTAACCATGGCGACTTTGATAAGATCTGCCGCGCTCCCTTGGATAGGCGTATTGATTGCATCGCGTTCCGCCCCTTGGCGTGCCGTCGCATTGCGCGAATTGATGTCCCTTAGGGTGCGGCGGCGTCCAAGAATCGTTTCGGCATAGCCCTTCTCACGCGCTTTCTCAATTGCCGCGTTCATGAAGGCTTTAACCTTCGGGTATAACTTAAAGTAGGTCTCAATCAGATTCGCCGCTTCCTTACGCGAAACCTTGAGCCGTTGGGAGAGTCCAAACGCCGAAATGCCATAGATAATGCCGAAGTTCACCATTTTACAAAAGGCACGCTGTTCGGGGGTGACGAGCGCAGGGAAAATACCATACACCCGCGCCGCTGTTTCGCGATGGATATCCTCACCATTACGGAACGCCTGCAACATTGATTCATCCTTAGAGAATGCCGCCATGAGCCGCAATTCAATCTGGGAGTAGTCCGCCGAAATAAGGACATGCTCCGCGTCACGGGCGATGAAAGCCTTACGGATAAGTCTGCCGCGGGGCGTGCGAACAGGAATATTCTGCAGATTCGGGTTGGACGACGAGAGGCGCCCCGTTTCGGTAAATGCCTGCGCAAAAGTCGTATGAATGCGTCCGTTTTCATCAATTAGCGTCGGCAACTTATCCACATAAGTCGTCTTTAACTTCGTGCAGGCGCGGTATTCAAGGATAAGCGGGATGATTGGGTGCGCCCCCATAAGGTGCGAAAGGCTCTTCTCGTCCGTAGAATAAGCCCCCGTCGTCGTCTTTTTAATGCCCTCGGTGGAAAGAGTCAATTTGTCAAAAAGAAGCTCACTCAACTGCCGCGGACTGTCGGGATTGAAGCCTGGTCCACTATAATCGAGTATTTTTGTCAAAATACCGAGTATTTCGGCATCAAGGGTGCGTCCATATTCCTTGAGCGCGGCGACATCTAGACGGATGCCCTCCTTTTCCATATCAATGAGCACCTTAACGAGCGGTTCCTCAACTTCGCGAAGGGCGCGTTCCGCCCCCGCTTCTTTCACGGCTGGGAAGAGTTTATCGGCGAGTTGCAGGGCGATATCCGCATCTTCCGAGGCATAATCGCATATTTCTCGCGGTTTTAAGTCCGCCATAGACCGCTGTTCTTTGCCGCGCTCCTTAATGCCGATAAGATCCGTTATGGGGATTGGGCGGTAACCGAGTTCCTGTTCGGCAAGGAAGTCGAGTCCATGCCGCGCCGCCGCGTCCAAACAATAATGGGCGAGCATGGTGTCTTGGGGTGTCGTCGCGAAACCTATGCCATAGCGCAAAAGAACCGACTTATCAAACTTGACATTATGGGCAATGAAAGTCTTCGTTGGGTCTGCGAAAAGCGGACGGAACAAGTCAACAAGCGAACCTTCCACATACCATGCTTTGCCCTTTTGGGTTGCAAAAGAGAAGCCGACTAAGCGACAAAAATGAGCCTCCGTAGAGTCATGTCCGTCAACCGCGGCAGTTTCGGTGTCAAAGGCAATGCGCGGCTCTTTTTCAAGTTCCGTGAGCAACTGCCGCGCTTCATCTTCCGTCGTAATAAGGGTGTAGGTGTGGGGGGTGTCGACAATTGTCTTAAGGGGGAGCGTACTAGGCGCATCCAGCGTCGCCACTTCTTCTGGCGAAAGTAGTTCGCGTGCAAAGCGCGTCAATTCAAACTTACCGCAGACTTTCGCGAGTTTCTCCCTATCAAAACCCGCGCAGCGGTACGCTTCCCAATCAGGCGTGAGGGGGACATCCTTACGGATAGTTGTTAAAAACTTCGAGACTTCCGCATCTTTCGCACCATTAGCAACCTTCTTCGCCAGCTTCCCCTTAAGGGACGCGGCATTCGCGATAATGCCCTCAACCGTGCCAAAGCGCGCGAGGAGATCGATTGCCGTCTTCTCGCCTACGCCTTTTACGCCAGGAATGTTATCCGATGCGTCACCCGCCAAGGCGAGGTAGTCTATCATTTGGGCAGGGGATGAGAGATGCCAATGTTCGCAAACTTTCGCCTCATCATAGATTTCCGCCGCGTCTCCCGCGTGGGCTGGACGGTACAGGAAGACATTCGGGGCGACTAATTGTGCCGCGTCCTTATCGGGTGTCGCCAAGAAAACGGCAAAACCCGCTTCCGCACCGAGTTTCGAGAGGGTGCCAATTACATCGTCCGCCTCAAAACCTTCCGACTGGACAACAGGGATATTGAGGGCATCGGCTAGCTCAAAAGCATAAGGAATACTCGCCGCGAGGTCCTCGGGCATTTTCTGCCGCGTCGCTTTGTAGGCGGGGTACGCCTCCTTTCGGAAAGTTGGTCCTTGGGAGTCCATCGCCAGAACGAGGTAATCGGGCTTTTCGCGGCGCAAAACACCGAGGAGTCCATTCGCGAGCCCCAAGAGAGCCGAGGTATTTATGCCCGAAGCCGTTATGCGCGGATTGCGCAGGAAAACGAAGTGCCCCTTGTAGAGAAATGGCATTAAATCAACGATAAACAGCTTTTTCATGAACATTTCCCTCCTGTTGCCTTTTAGCGTTCCGCACGCAAAGCCGGGTCTAACCTGTCGCGCAAGTAGTCCGCGAGATGATTAAAGACTAAAACTAGCACAAAAATCGCGAGTGTCGTAAAGACCATCTCCCACCAAACACCCTGCCAAAGGCGCAGGCGAGCGTTGTTTATCATAACACCCCAGCTCGGTTCGCCCTGGACACCTATGCCGAGAAAGGATATGAGCACCTCAGTCGACACAGCGGACGGGAAACGGATGGAAAACTGAATCAGCACGATATGCGCGACATTGGGGAGAATATGGCGGAACATAATGCGGAAGTTTGAGTAGCCTAGCGTCCGCGCCGCTTGAACATACGCTCTTTCGACATGCTTCATCACTTCGCCGCGGACAGTGCGGCAAACCCCTACCCAAGTCGTTAAGCCTATGCCCATATAAATACCGAGAAGCCCTTGCCCAACCACAAGCGAAATTGCCAAGATAAAGAGAAGTCCTGGCATAGAGGAAACTGTCGCGCAAAGCCAAACGACGAGCGCATCCACCTTGCCCCCAAAGTATCCGCCCAAAAGCCCTAAGACGACACCGAGGGGTATCGCAATAAGCGAGGTCATTATGCCGACATGAAAGGCGATACGCGTACCTTGAACTAAACGCCGCGCGACACTGCGCCCAAGGTTATCCGTGCCCATTAAGTAGCGCGTACCATCAGGTGCCGCGGCAAGAGGGGGTAAGTAGCGGGAATCAGCGTGCACCTCATTATAAATAGGCGTAACATCACGATATTGCGCAACACGATAAGTTATCTCACCATAAATTGCCGCGGCAAAATAGAGAGCCAAGATTACAAGGCAGGCTTTTACCGAGAACTTCAAAGTGCCGCGCCCTCCGTGCGCCCCTCTTGTACAAGCATAATCCACGCGTAAGCAAGATAGCAGAGTATCCAAAAAACCGCTTCGCCGCGCGTTACCTTGCCATTTTCACGCGGATTTCGCCGATTAAAGCCAAATATACCAATGGAGAGCGAGAGTAAAATCATAAGTGGCAAATCGCGTGTTATAATGTAGGGCGAGAACTTAGCGGGCGGATTTATCGTGCAAGAAATACCGACGACTGCAAGCGTATTAAAGAGATTAGAGCCGACGATATTACCAAGCACGAACTCATCTTGTCCGCGGCGTGCGGACTGGATGGCACTCGCGAGTTCGGGGAGCGATGTACCAATCGCGACAATCGTAAGCCCAATAAGAAGTTCGCTGACCCCACATGCCCGCGCCAAATCTACTGCCCCCCATACGAGAAAGTGGCTGGAGCCTACGAGAATAACAAGTCCGCCAAGAATTAGCATTAGGTCAAAAGTGAGGGAATGCGCCTTCGCATTATCTTGCGCGGGGGATTCTTCATCCGTCGGCTTATCCACGAGGCAATAAACAGGCAAAACTACCGCGAATACGGCGAGGTGAATTATCGCGTCCATACGCGAGAAGTTGCCGTCCCACATCAAAGTTAGGGGCAGTATAGAGACAAGTACCAACATAGGCACCCCGAACCACACCGTAAGTGGTTTTACGACAAATGGACGTATAAGTGCCGCGACACCGAGAATTACGGCAATATTAAAGTTGTCGCTACCATAGGCGTTGCCCAAAGAAAGGTCGGCATGCCCTGCCAATCCTGACATAGCACTTACGCAAAGTTCGGGCGCGGAAGTCCCGAACCCAATAATGACCATGCCAATAATGAAAGGCGACACTCCCCACCGCCGTGCGAGCGCCGCCGCCCCATCTACAAAGATACCACTTGACCATGTTAGCGCGACTAGACCGCCTACAATAAAAACTAACGAGAGCCAAAGTGGTAAATCTTTATACATTTACGCAATACGTCCTTCTTGAAAGACCATAAAGCCAACATAGGCTATATAGATAAAAATCCAAAGTACCGCTTCTTTACGGGTAACAATGCCGTTCGCCTTCGGGTTGCGACAATTAAAACCGAAAAGTGCGATAGAAGCCGACAAAACCACCATAAGCGGCAAGTCGCGCGTCAAAATGGATGGCGAATACCCCGTCGGCGGATTTATCGCGCAGGGGATGCCCACGACTACGAGGGAGTTGAAGAAGTTAGAACCAACAATATTCCCGAGCACAAACTCGTCTTGTCCGCGACGTGCGGACTGAATGGCGCTCGCGAGTTCAGGGAGCGAAGTCCCCGCCGCGACAATTGTAAGCCCAATGAGAAGTTCGCTAACCCCACAAGCCCGCGCCAAATCTACCGCGCCCCACACGAGAAAGTGGCTAGAGCCGACAAGTACAGCGAGACCCGCAACGATAAGAAGTAAATCCATCCAAACAGTCCGCACTTTACCCGAGACTTCTTCCGCAACACTCGCTTCCGTGCCCTTCTTGTCTATATAGCAATAAACTGGGAGCACAATCGCAAATACAACAAGGTGAATAATCGCGTCCAAGCGCGAAATACCGCCACAAAGCATGAGAGGGACGGGCAAAAGCGAAACAAGAACCAGCATTGGTGCCCCAAACTTTACGACGGAAGGCTTCACCATCAGCGGGCGTATAAGTGCCGCGACACCGAGGATAATCGCGATATTATAGATATTGCTCCCGTAGGCGTTGCCCAAAGAAAGGTCGGCATGTCCCGCGAGCCCCGACATAGTACTTACGCAAAGTTCAGGCGTGGAAGTTCCAAAGCCTATAATGACCATGCCAATGACAAAAGGCGAAATGCCCCACCGCCGCGCAATACCCGCCGAGCCTTCTACAAATATGCCGCTCGACCAAGTAAGCGCCACAAGTCCGCCTACAATAAAGAGGAGTGATAGCCAAAGGGGAATGTCGTTATACATTGCCTGAATCCTTTTTTATTCTAGTTGTTGTCACCATTTGGCTATTATTATATGAATAATCGGTTAGGATCCTGTTAACTTCGCGTTATCTTTAGATTAAATTAGCGTACTAAGATCGCTCGGCATGCGCCAATCGCCGCGCGGCGAAAGATTTACGCTACCCACCTTGGGACCGTCAGGCATACAACTGCGCTTAAACTGTTGCGTCCTAAAGCGCGCGAAAAACACCTCAAGCCACTTATCAATAATCGCCTTCTCATAATTCGGGAAGGCTTTATAGGCGAGAATACGAATCTTCTCCTTGCCCGCGCCACGCCGTAAGAAGTGGTAAAGGTAGAAGTCGTGCAATTCATAGGGCCCAACCTTATCTTCCGTCTTCTGGGCGATCTCCCCTTCCGCCGTCGGGGGCAGTAATTCAGGGCTAACAGGTGTCGCGAGAATATCAAGAAGCGGCTCACGCGCTTTCGTATCCTTCTGAGTCGCGTACCACTCCACGACATACCGCACAAGCGTCTTCGGAACCCCCGCGTTTACGCCGTACATACTCATATGGTCGCCATTATAGGTGCACCAACCAAGCGCCAACTCCGAGAGATCGCCCGTCCCTACAACGAGTGCCCCTAATTGATTCGCTTTATTCATGAGGAAATAGGTGCGCCCACGCGCCTGGGCATTCTCGTAGGTAATATCCTTCTCTTGCTCATCACGCCCAAGTTCCGCGAGATTAAGGCGCGCAAGTTCCGAGATATCCACAGTCTCAAGCGAGACCCCGAGCGCGGCACATACACCCGCCGCATTGTTCTTCGTGCGGGATGTTGTCCCAAAACCTGGCAAAGAGTAGCAACGAATGCCCTCACGCGGCAATCCTAAGCGGTCAAACGCTTCCACGCAAACAAGCAAGGCGAGGGCACTATCAAGTCCGCCCGAGAGCCCCAAAACAACCGCGCGGCACTTTATCGCCTCTAGTCGTGTCGCGAGTCCCGTGGACTGAATAGCCAAAATCTCTTCGCACCGTAGCGCACGATCTTCCGCCGCGCTCGGCACAAATGGATGAGGGTCAACAACGCGCTTTAGATCAAGCTCTCGCTCACCCGCCATCGTCTCCATTTCTATACGGCGAACTGCCGCCACTGTCTTCGCGGCGGAACGGAACGCGAAGTTCGCCGAGCGCTCATAATTAAGAAATCC
>CAVCAF010000019.1:7084-19215 GCA_963600185.1 Azospirillum sp. 51_20
GCCGTCCACATATCTTCACAAATCTCTACCCCATACACCGCTTCGCCCGCGTCAAATATGAGATCGTTACCGAAAGGGACATCCCGCTCGCCCGCGAAGTCAATTAAATCTGAAGCGCGTTCTTCCGCCGTCGCGAACCAGCGCGATTCATAAAACTCCCGCGTACTCGGCAGATAGGTCTTAGGGACAAGGCCCTTTAATCCTTGATGAATAACCGCCGCACAATTGAAGATACGCCCATTTTGACGAACGGGAAGCCCAACAACAATAAGCATATCAACGCCATAAGAACGGCTCAAAATCTCCTCTAGTGCCTCTTCCGCCGCGGTAAGGAGCGTTGGTCGATAAAAAAGGTCGGCGCAAGTATACCCCGTAAGGCAAAGCTCGGGCAGGACTACTGCCGCGATATTCGCCTTTCTCGCCTCTTCTAGTAGGCGCAGTATTTCCGCTAAATTTGCCGCGACATCGCCAGGTTTTACGCGCGGCACAACCGCCGCAATTCTACGATAATCGCCCATCTTTTATTTGCCACGCGCGTGGTCGAGTTTCTCGAGGGCATCCGCCGCGTCCAGATTGCCCTTCTCATCCGCCTTAACTACAGGAACAATCTCGGCAAAGCAGAGCGAACCCACACGGAACTCGCTCTTGGGATTCCCATTCGGGATAGGGCTCAGCGCGAACTCACGCGGCGTGCTCCCATTTTGCCAATCCTTGAGAAGAACATTACGCCAAATAAAGAGCCGCCCAGGACCTGCGCCATGGTAGCCGCGGAAGTGCGCGACCTTCTTGCCACTAACAAGGACATCCGCCTCAAGCGCATTCTCATCCGCCTCACCAAACACGCCAAAGAAGTTAGCGTCCGCGCCATGTGTAAGCACAAATGGTTTCTTATCACCAGGAAATGCCGCGACATCCCCCATCCAACGCGAGGAGAGACCGTCATACCAAAGCGAGGTACGATAAGTAAGCTTACGCACCCAGTTATGAGGCAACGAAGCATAGGCGGGGTTAAGGCGCGTCACATTCTTTACCGTACCAAACAAAGGCTTCTCTGGGATATGGCAAACGGCCTTCTCGGCAACCGCCTTCTCAAACGCGGCGATACCCGCATCTGCGAACATCTTATAGCCAATATCGTCGGGGTGTCCGCCGTCAATAGGCCAAATTGTATCCGTCGAGACTTCGCCGCGCTTCATCTTTTGCCAAAGTTCCGTCTTATAGACATCGCCAACAGGTGTACCATAGGCTTCAGCAAGCTTCAGATAAATGTCGCGACGAGGATGACATTCCGAGGGCACCGCTTTAGGTCCCGACCAATTCTTAAAGGTGAAAATCATCTGCTGAACGGCGACACCCTCGCCAATCATCTTGCGTAAAAGATATTCATAGCAGCAAGTTGGCGCGAGTGCCGTATTCTCACCGCCGTCATTACAAGCGAAGTCGAGGAATACGAGATCGGGTTTATACGCGAGAACATCCCGCTCAAGACGGAACATGCCCAGATTAGAGCCCGTGCCGCCAATGGAAGCGTCCACAAAGGTAAAATGCGCTTTCGGATACTTCGCCGTGAGCCAATCGCTCATAAGTCCACGAAAGCCCGTGCGGTTAGGCTCAGTCGCATTCGCGCTCCAAGTTAGCGAGCCACCGAAATAGACGACCGTCATCTTCTCGCCCACCTTAGCCCGCGCATCAAAATCGGCAAAACTCGGCTTTTCCGCGGCACAAACTGTACCACACAACGCGGCAGCCACCATTGCACAACCAATTATCGACTTTTTCATATTTATTCTCTCCTCCTTTTAAAATTGTTAAGGTTATTTTACCAAAGCCCGATCCAACATCCGTTCGTAGAGCTTGATATACTCTTTAGCGCACGCCTGATGGCTAAAGCGACGAATGGATTCCGTCATAATTCGCGCTATTTCGCGTTCACGAATCTCCCGCGGCTGATGATAAAACGCCATGGCTTGATCCATCGCCCAGAAGAGTCCGTTCGAGTCGTAGGTATCAAAACGGAAGCCATTACCGACCGATTTATTCCAATCAAGCGGCTCAACCGTATCATGCAAGCCGCCCGTATTGTGCGCGACTGCGAGCGAACCATAAATCGGTGCTTGCATTTGGGGAAGTCCGCACGGCTCAAAGAGGGACGGCATAAGCGTAAAGTCACTCGCCGCGAAGCCCAATTGCGAGAGTCGACCGTCAAAGTCGTGTATCGCTAGACGCTTATATATCCCGTGGAAACTCTGAATGTCACGGAAGCACTTCTGATACGCGCCATTCGCAATAACGGCTATTTGCGCACCATCCTTCGCGTACTTATCAAGGAATCTAAAGGTAATATCCGTTAATAATTGAGGTCCCTTCTGGACGGGGTCTAAGCGCGAAGGCCAGAAAAAGAGGGGCGCGTCGGCATTCTCCTCTAGCCCCAACGCATGTTGCAAGGCGAGTTTATTGCGCCGCTTCATCTCCCAATGATTCTCGGCTGTATAACGATAAGGAATCTTCTCATCCGTCGCGGGATTATCCGTGCTATCGGGCGCATTCAAAATACCCATCGCGCACCCCGCATTCGCCTTATTGCGAATCTCATTACGGATAGAATCAGGAATAAACGAGAACCAGCCGTCCACGATTTCGCGTAAGAATGTCGGCGAAACTGTGTTAATAAAGTGCGCGGCGAAGCACCCCGATGCCTGTAAATCTATGGGGTTGCCGTTGCGCGATTCTTCATAATTATAGGGCGGATACGAATAGTAGAGATTCTGCCAAAACTCCGCCGCGTCAATACCCGCATCCTCAACACGCGAAAGTGTGACTTTCTGGGTATGGATATTATGCACCGTAAAAAGGCAAGGAATCCCCTCGCGCCGCGCCGCAGCAGGCACAAGTCCCGTCATCCAATCATTGCAATGTATCAAGTCAGGCTGGACATGCGGAATAATGTTATTGATAACTTCGCGTTGAAAGGCGAGCGCGAGTTTGAGATTCCCGTCCCCCTGATCATAAACCGTATCGCGATAATAAAAGCAACGGTCTTCCGCGAGATGAATGCGCTCATCCGAGAGATGGGTCTTGTACTTACGAAGTTCGTCCGCGACGAGCTGTGCCGTCTCAACATGGAACATACGGCGATAATGGGGGAGCGCAACATGCACATCCGCCCCCAACTCATAAAGTGCCGCGACGAGCGAGGCGGAGACATCCGCCATACCGCCCGCCTTAGCCGACATACGCCCCGCCAAGTTCCCCATGCCCTCGGGAAGGTAGGTGATCTCTGGCGTCACAATTAGAATTCGTGGATTTCTAACTTTCGCTTTTGCCATAAATACACCTCCTTCTTAAGGACACTAAGCCACCACGCCTTTAGGCGATAACGGCGATGACCTGACCTTTTGTTACGGGCTTACCATGCTCAACGAGGAAGGTGACCTTGCCCGCGGCAGTCGCCTTAATCGGGTTAAAGAGTTTCATCGCTTCAACGACGCAAATTGCCTCGCCCGCTTTGACCGCGGCATTATCCGCCGCCATGGGAGCCTTACCAGGCGCATCACTGCGATAGAAAGTTCCGTTTAAGGGAGCTGTAACAGGTGTCCCCGCGGGCACATTTGCCGCGCTCGCGCCGCCCGCGGCACTTTTCGCCGCAGGAGTTGCCGCGGGAGCTTCCGCCGCCGCCTTCGCCTGCTCAACATCCGCAGGGATTGGGTCACGCTTCGCAGGATCCGCATTGCGCCACTTGAAGTAGCCGAGCGCGACTTCAGGGAAGAGCGCATAGGAGAGGATGTCCTCTTCAGCATGCACCAATCCTGCAGGGATCGCATCCGCCGCGGCAACGAGTCCTGGCTTCAACAAGTCCGCTGGGCGACAAGTAATCGGCTTTAATTCACCACAGAGTTTCTTACGAAGCTTCGGGTCAATCGGGGCTGGAGTGCGCCCATAGTAGCCCGCCGCGTAATGCTTCGTCTCATCCGTAATCATCGAATAACGCTTGCCCGAGAGCACATTAAGAACGCTCTGCACGCCCACAATCTGCGAAGTCGGGGTGACGAGGGGCGGATAGCCCATATCGCCGCGTGTCTTCGGCAATTCTTCCAATACTTCGGGTAGGCGGTCAAGGGCATCCTGCTGGGCGAGTTGCGAGCGCAAGTTCGAAATCATGCCGCCCGGAATCGCGTGCACAAGAACACCTGCGTCCACGGGTTCCACCTTGCGCGAAGAAGCGGGTTGCCGCGTTTTCTTAAGATCCTTAAAGTAAGCGTTGATTTTCGCAAGCTTCTTTTGGTCAAGCCCTGTATCAAAGCCCTCGGACTCCAAAATCGCGACAATACTTTCCGTCGGCGGCTGGCTCGAGAACGAGCTCATTGTAGAAATCGCGCAATCGAGGCATCCAGCCCCCGCTTCCGCCGCGGCAAGATACATCGCCGCTGCCATGCCGCTCGTCATATGGGAATGCACCTGAATCGGCATCTTCGGGAGCGCCTTAACCAGCGCGGCGATAAGTTCACGCGCCGCGCCAGGCGTCAAAATGCCCGCCATATCCTTAATGCAGAGCGAGTCAATACCCATCGCCTCTTGCTCTTTAGCAAGTTCCACATACTTCTGAACCGTATGGACGGGCGAGGTCGTGTAGCAAATCGTACCTTGCGCGTGACCACCCCACTTCTTTACGCTACGAATCGCCTGCTCAAGGTTCCGCGGGTCGTTCAGCGCGTCAAATACGCGGAAGATATCCATGCCATTTTCGCAGGCGAGTGCTACGAAGCGGTCGACAATATCATCGGGATAGTGCTTGTAGCCGAGGATGTTCTGTCCGCGCAAAAGCATCTGCAACGGGGTCTTCTTGCAGACCGCCTTGATCTTGCGCAGACGCTCCCACGGATTCTCCCGCAAGAAGCGCATGCACACATCAAAGGTTGCTCCGCCCCAACATTCGAGCGAATAGTAACCCGCGTTATCAACTTCTTCAGCAATCTTGAGAATATCGTCCGTACGCATCCGTGTCGCCCAGAGAGACTGGTGCGCGTCACGAAGCGTTGTGTCGGTTATACGAATCTTTTTATTACTCTTTTGCATACTCTGTTCTCTCCAACATGTACCTATATTATAGCATAGAATGCGCTGAAATGCGCGTACTTTATTGCATTAGTCCTTTACACCACCGAAGCGTTCGGCGGACTTGATATTGGGTTCCTTCTCCGAGAAGTCGTAGTCCTTGCCCGGCAGAATCGCGTTTAGGAAGATACCCATAATCGCGCCAACGGCAAGTCCCGAGAGGGAGAGGTGCACTTCGCCAATGGCGAAAGTAATCGCGCCCGCCTTAGAGAAGCTAATACCGAGCGTGCAGACAATTGAAATCGCGCAAATAAGCATATTACGCGGCACCGAGAAGTTCACTTGGTGCTCCACGAGATTACGCACGCCCACAGCGGAGATCATACCGTAAAGGACGAACGACACGCCGCCAATCGTTGCCGCGGGGAGCGTCGTAATAATCGCCGCGAACTTCGGGCAAAACGCGAGAATAACGGCGAGATACGCCGCAATACGAATTACGCGCGGATCGTACACCTTAGAGAGCGAAAGAACGCCCGTGTTTTCTCCGTAAGTCGTGTTCGCGGGGGCACCGAAGATTGCCGCGAGGCTCGTCGCGATACCATCACCAATCAAGGTACGATGAAGACCAGGGTCAGCGAAGAAGTTGCGCTTAACCGTGGAACTAATTGCCGAAATATCGCCCACATGTTCCATCATCGTTGCCGCCGCGAGAGGCGCTACGATAAGGATAGAGCTCACGATACGCCCAACATTATCCCCCGCATGAGCGAGAATCGGGAAGACTGTCTCTTCCATTTTCACAGGGAATCCGACCCAAGGTGCCGCGGCGATATGCGAAAAGTCAATCGCGGGACCTTGCCCCAAGACATTGCAGTACAAAAATGCCGCCGCGTAGCTCGCGAGTACCCCAATGAGAATCGGGACGATTTTGACCATGCCGCGCCCGAAAATCGCCGCGGCTAAAACGGCTACAATACCCACGAGGGCGACGGGCCAGCAGGTCGAGGCACTATTTACCGCCACAGGCGAAAGCACAAGCCCAATACCGATAATAATCGGGCCTGTCACCACGGGTGGGAAAAACCGCATAACACGCTTAACCCCGACGGACTTCACAATCCCAGCGAAAACGACATAGATAAGACCCGCGACAATAACGCCAACCGAGGCATACGCGAGAAGTTGCGTTTTAGTGAGCCCTTCCCACATGCCGCCCTTCATGCCTGTTAAGGCGAAGTAGCCCGCCAAAAACGCGAAGGAACTGCCCAAGAATGCGGGGACGATGCGCTTCGTGACGAGATGGAAGAAAAGTGTGCCTAAGCCCGCAAAAAGAAGCGTGGACGAGACCGAGATCCCCGTCAAAAGCGGAACGAGAACCGTCGCGCCAAACATCGCGAACAAATGTTGTACGCCCAGTATCCCCATACGTGGATAGCCCAACTTACGCGCATCATAAATGCCCTCTGGTGGGATTTCTTTAATTATTTCTTTTGCCATATTTATTTACCTTTTTACAATGTTTCAATATGCCGCGGAAGCGACCATGTGGATATCAAGTTGCGGACGCGGAATTTCAATTCCCTCCCGCTCAAAAGCTTCTTTAAGTGCCTGCGCCGTGGCAAAATAAACGCTCCAGTAGTCCGCGTTCTTAACCCAGCCGCGCACCGTTAGGGCAACGCTACTTTCTTCAAAAGCCTTAATTTCTGCGAGGGGTGCGGGATCCGTAAGAACCCCCGAAACGGACGCAATAGCCGCGAGCGCCGTAGCCCTTGCCCGCGAAACATCCGTCCCATACGCGATACGCAGGGCGATATCTACGCGCCGCGTTGCTAAAGCCGAATAATTGACGATGGGCGAACCCCACGCGGCTTTATTCGGAATCGTTATGCGCCGATTATCGGGTGTCGCGAGGGTGACAGCCATCATATCGAGTTGCAGAACCGTGCCCTCATAGCCCCCAACGACGACATAGTCGCCAACTTTGAAAGGCTCATTAAGGGCAATCATAAGTCCACTCGCGAGGCTCCCAAGCGATTCTTGGAATGCGAAACCGAGAATGAACCCCGTGACTCCCAAGCCCGCAATGAGAGGCCCTACATTTACGCCAAGTTTACCGAGAACAATGACGATAAGAACCGCCCACGCGGACTTCACAATCACCGAGACAATAAACCGAACGGCGAGCGCATGGCGTCCATCCGCACGCGAAAAGCCCTTTTTTAGCGCGGCGGCGAGTATCTTTATCGCGACAGCCCCCACAACAAGGATAACGAGCGCGGCAGCGGCTTTCATTGCGTAAGCCGCGCCTTCCTGTTGTAGCCAGTGCATAAAGGTCGCTAAAGTACTCGTCGTCGCCTCTATCATCTTAGATTATTTTGCTTCGTAGCCTTACATGAGCGCATACTTGGCGATAAAGAGTACCGTCAAGATGTACATAATCCAATGAATGCGGCGGAAGTTGCCCGCGAGCGCATTAATAATAGTGTACGAGATGACGCCGAACATAATGCCGTCCGAAATAGAATAGCAGAATGGCATCGCCGCAATTGCGAGGAACGCAGGAACCGCTTCCCCGACATCCGACCAATCAATTTGCGCACAGGAAGAAAGCATCATAAAGCCGACGATGATAAGCGCGGGAGCCGTGGCGAAGCCAGGAATCGCGAGAAACACAGGCGCGAGAACAACTGCCGCGAGGAAGAGTACAGCCGTCGTTACCGCCGTAAGCCCCGTCTTGCCGCCTGCCATAACGCCCGAAGCCGACTCAACATAGGTCGTCGTTGTGGAAGTGCCGAGAACTGCGCCAACCGAGGTCGCAATCGCGTCCGCACAGAGTGCACCCGAAACGCGCGGCAATTTACCTTCCTTCGTCAAAAAGCCGCCCTTCATAGAAACGCCAATGAGCGTCCCGAGGGTGTCAAAGAGGTCAACGAAGAAGAATGCGAACATAACGACGAAGAAGTCGAGCGTCTTAATGAGCGACCACCCAGAACCTACGACCTTGCCGTCCACTTGGTGCGTCCAGGTCTCTGGAGCAAAGAATGCGCCGAGCGTCGTCTTAAACTCCGTAAAGTGGTGATCGAAGCCCTCAATTGAGAAGTTCGGGTAGAGCGAGAAACATCCGACTTCAGGGTTCGGAACATAAATGCCCGTTGCCTGACAAATCATACCGAGAATCCAAGTCGCGAGAATGCCAAAAAGAATCGCACCCTTCAATCCCTTAACAAGCATAAAGCCCGTAAGGAGTGTGCCGATGAGCGCGAGAAGCGCACAAATTCCGTGCGTCGCGAAGGGGACATCCTTAAAATGCACCATTGAGACGAGTGTCGCGGGGTTATCAACAATAATACCCGCCGTTTTCATCGCGATAAGGCAGATAAATAAGCCAATACCCGCGGCAACTGCTTTCTTAAGTCCAAGCGGAATTGAGTTAAAAATGGACTCCCGTACAGGCGTAAGTGAAAGCGCGAGGAACACAAGACCTTCCACAAACACCGCCAACATCGCGAATTGCCAGCTATACCCCATCGTCAACACGACCGTAAAGGCGAAGAACGCGTTAAGCCCCATGCCCGGCGCGAGCGCGAACGGATAATTCGACATAAACGCCATAAGCATCGTACCTACGAATGCCGCCAAACATGTCGCGACGAACACGCCACCGCGCGGAATGCCCGCTTGAGAGAGGATGTTCGGGTTCACGGCGAGAATGTACGCCATCGTCATAAAGGTCGTCAGACCCGCAATAAGTTCGGTACGGACCGTTGCCTTTACCGCACTTAATTTGAATAACTTTTCAAACATAAGTATTACCTTCTAGTTAGTAGTTAGTTAGTGAAAAATGCATTAAAAGTGCTTAAAGCGTGCCGAAAATGCGGTCGCCCGCGTCGCCAAGCCCCGGCACAATGTAGAAGTGGCTATTAAGTCGCTCATCAAGTGCCGCGGAGTAGACGGGCACATCGGGGTGCTCCTTCTCAAAGCGCGAAAGCCCCTCGGGTGCGGAAACGAGATTCAGGAACTTAACGCGCTTATAGCCGAGTTTATGCAACTGGGTCACCGCGTCACAGGCACTGCCACCCGTCGCGAGCATGGGGTCAATCACAATCGCGAGTTCCCCACCTTTCGCAGGCGGCACTTTCGCGTAATAAGGGATAGGTTCCGCCGTCTCCTCATTACGTTGCATACCAAGAACGCCGACTTTGGCGTAAGGTAAAACATGAAGCATCGCGTCCAGCATACCCATCCCCGCACGCAAAATCGGCACAAGGACAATGCGTTCATCAATCAATTGCCCCGTGGTCTTCGCGACAGGCGTTTGCACAGGGATGGACTTCACATTCACATCCCCCAGCGCCTCATACGCCAAGAAGGTCGTGATTTCATTCACAAGCTCACGAAAAAGCTTCGGCGGCGTAGCTTGATCGCGCATCAACGCCACGCGGTGATTCACCAACGGATGATTCAAAATCGTATGCATACGAGATTATACTCCTAAGTTCCCTTTATTATACCAAAAATTCGGGCACTTTTGTGACCTAATTTTAGGAAATGTGGGAGACCTGGCTTTTTTGCAAGACCTGCTTTATCGCCTAAGCGAGGCGCTTAATAACTTTCGCGGGCACCCCCGCGGCGACTACATTCGCTGGAACATCCCGCACAACTGCCGCGCCCGCACCAATAATTGCCCCCTCCCCGACTTTAATATCAGGGATAATAGTGGCACCAATCCCCACAAACACGCCCTCCCCTAATTGGACGCGCCTGGCTAAATGCGCCCCAGGGCTACCCGATTCTTCATCCGACAATCTCCAGGACATTCGCGGCAATGGACTGCACCGCGTCGAGGGGTAGACCATAGTAAGTAGGCAAGGTTAGAACCCGCGCGGCGATATCTTCCGCGATAGGGCAAGTGCCTTTACCATAGATGTACGGTGCAAAGTCCGTTAAAAGAGGATAGAAATAGCGCCGCGAAAAGACATTGCACTTTTCCTTTAATTGCGCATAAACACGCTCTCTTGTAGCATTATCCTTAAATAGCACAGGGCAATAGGCATGATTCGCGCTTTTGCCGACATAATGGACAGGCGTACCCTCAAATGCCGCGGCGTAAATGTCAGAGACTTTTTTACGATAGGCGAGAAGGTCATCAATCTTTCTAAGGCAACAAAGTCCCATTAGCGCTTGCAATTCATTCATTTTCGCGTTAGACCCGACATCCACGCAACTGGTCTCACCTTTTATGGCGAAGTTCCTTAATTGGAAGAGCTTTTCTTGCAACGCGGCATTTCTAAAAACAAGGCATCCGCCTTCGCACGAATGGAACAGCTTAGTGGGATGGAACGAGAACATGCTCATATCCCCTTGGGCGGCAATTGATTTATCACCATGATTGACCCCGAAAGCGTGCGCGGCATCGTAGATTATCTTGACCCCATACTTTTCGCTCAGCCGTTGGAAGCCTTCAACATCGCACTTATTCCCGTAAACATGCACGGGGACAATGGCTTTCGTCCGCGGCGTTATGAGTTTCTCTGCCCTCTCGGGAGATAGGCAAAGTGTCTCGGGGTCAATATCCGCGAAAATAGGCTTAGCGCCTATGCGCACAAGGGCATGGCTCGTCGCAACAAAGGTAAAAGGTGTCGTTATAACCTCTCCACCCGAGAGCCCAAGCGCATAGTAGCCGAGCTCCAAACTAAGCGTCCCATTATTAAAGAGCGCGAGATTAGTGGGCGCGACCTTAAAATAGTCCGCGAGTGCCGCGTGGAACCTCCCGAGGAGCGGTCCATCATTCGTGAGCCACCTATTCGCCCAGATCTCTTTACAGCCTGCCATAAACTCCTCAAGTGGTGGCAAATACGGACGCGTTACAAATATACTCTCCTCAAATCGCTTCATAATCACCCAATCTCTACTATTTCGCGAACTTATCTCTGCAATACCGTATCCGCGCGGCATATTTGAGCGGTGCGAGCAAGAAATACTTCTTAAAAAGGGATACTAGCGCAATGGTGCGTAGCCGCGCACGATCCTTTACCGTCAGAGAGCCCTCGCCCTTGCCGTCCGCCTTGGAGAGGGCTAACGCCTTACAGCACTCATTGGCAAGACGCGTAAGGATATATCCTCGCAACTTCTTGTCTCCATATTTATAGAGACTGCGATATTCCCTAATACTTAAGAACGCGAGGCCTATTGCGGAAAGCGAAGTCGCGACACCCTTACCTGTCCTGCGCCGCACGCTTACCCGCTCAGCCAAAAGGGCGATTGGCGCGTACATCGCGAAGATATTGCTCAGAACTAGGTCATACCAAACAGGACACTCCTTCTCGCGCCGAACCTTAAGAAGCGCCTCTCTCTCAAAGACATAAGTCGAGGTATGGCAGTAGTGCTTAAAGACATCCCTGCGCGAAAGCAGCCTATCCGAGGTCCATTCTCTAAAGTTCCATTCGGACTCACAAATTACGCCGTCCTCCAGTTGCTTTTTTACGAGCGCGAAGCACCCTTTCGCACCCGTCTTATTAAGGAGGTCAATCTGCTTCTGAAGTTTCCGCGGGTCGGTCCAATAGTCGTCCCCCTCTAAGTAGGCAACCCATTTGCCGCGGGCTTTAGCGAAGAAGCGTGCATCATTTCGTCTGCCGCGCGCGTTCTGACTGCCATAAAGGACGCGGATCTTTTCCGGATACTTCGCCTGCAACTCAAAGCAAATCTGCCGCGTGGAGTCCGTTGAACAGTCCTCCATAATAAGGAGCTCATACTCAAAGTCGCACACTTGACTAACGACGCTCTCCACTGCCTCACGAATCCACGCCTCGTGGTTGTAGGTAATCATGTGCACGGAGACAAGCGGCTTCTGGCAAAGTTTTGCCACGTCAGATAGTTCCTGAAACTCCCCCGCGGGCAACCCTGCATAATCCTTAAAGTCCTCGCCTTCAAGTGCATCCAATTCGCGACATATCACATTATCAAACATAACGACAAGACGAGAAGGCTCCTCACCGCACTATTACGGGTAGCCTACTTAACATAGGAAATCGCGGCGAAGCGATTGTTTTACATGGGGGGGGGGGGGGGGGGGGGGG
>CAVCAF010000020.1:0-19171 GCA_963600185.1 Azospirillum sp. 51_20
AAGACGGACACGCCATCACCGCGGCGAATTGGGAGTACTTCCTCGGCGTATTCTACTCGCATGCAACGGAAACCGAACTCGCCGCGGCAAAAGCCCAGTCGGAAAAGAGCGCCTCACCCGAAGTCCTCGCCTGGCTCTACGCGAAATGAGTACATTTAACGCAAAGTTCGCAAAGGGTTTTGACGCAAAGGGACGCAAAGCCTTGCCCGCGAAAAGCCTTTGCGTTCTTAGCGTCCCCTTTGCTATCTTTGCGTTGAAAAACGCAACTTTGATCTTTGACAATTGAATAAAAGCTACAACAAGAAACGCGTGTAACCAAAGGTGGCTACACGCGCGTTCCGTGGTTAAAAACCGAAGTCTTGGCTTACTTATCGGTTGCTTTAATGCGGTCCCACGCCTTATTGTAAAGTTCCATTACGGCGGGGTCATCATCGACGGGCTCTAAGACCTGTCCGTGCGCTATGACATCAGGAGCGAGGACGATTAACTTGCGATAATCCGCGTCCAGCTTCTCAATGCCAGGCTTTACGGGCATGGGACCCATGATGTAGTCCATATTCTCCGCGGCGACGGCTCCTTCATAAACATAATTCATGAAGGCATAGGCGAGGTCGGGATTCGGCGCGGCAGATGAAAGCACCATCTCATCAAAGGCAATGGAGAAACCCTCTTTAGGGAGCGCAAAGGCGATATCATCACGCGGCGCGAGCCCTTCATCCTCGTCGCCCAAGATAACCTGAACAGCGTCCGTTGAGTAGCCGTGCCCGAGCCAAGTTGCGCCCGAGGAGACTTCAGTCTTATAACTCTCGGCATCGAACTTACGGATGTTCTTCTTCCAGTCCAGAACGCGTGCAACTGCCGCGTCAATCTCGGCAGGGTCGCGCGAGTTAATCTTATAGCCGAGAGACATCAAGCCAGCGCCGATGACTTCACGAATGTCATCGAGGAGCGTGACCTTGCCCTTAAGGGCGGGATTGGCGAGGATAGACCACGAAGCGACATCCGCCCCTTCAGGAATCTTATCTTTCGCATACATAAAGCCCGTATAAGTCACCGCGTACGGCACATTGTAAGTAAGCGTCGGATCTAGAATCTGGCTCTTAAAGGAGGGGTCAAAGTTCTTACGGACGTTGGAGATTTTCGTATGGTCAAGTTTCGCGATAAGCCCTTCGCGTGCCATAAGCGCGACGAGATAGGAGCTTGGCATAATAATATCGTAGCCCGCGCCGCCCGCTTTGAGCTTCGCGTACATCGTCTCATTGGAGTCGAAGGTGTCCACGACGATTTTGCAGTTATTAGCCTCTTCAAACGCCTCAATTACGCTCGGGGCGATATAGTCGCTCCAAGTATAAATGTGGAGTTCGTTTTTCTTCTCGCATCCGACGAGGAGTGCCGCGGCAAGTGCCGCGCCGACGAGGGGCGTGAGATGGAGTTTTTTCATTTTTGCTTTGTTCCTTTATTTTGTTGTTGTTGTCCGCGCGCAAGGAACTTCGACAAGCCCGCTAGCGCACAGGTAAAGATTAGCATGAGCGTCGAGAGCGCAAACACGGCGGGTAAGTTGCGCGAATGCTTCGTCATCGAGCTCACATAGGTCGGGAAGGTGTTCGTCCCCGCGCCATTTACAAAGGAGGTAATAATTACATCGTCGATTGAGAGGGTGAACGCGAGAAGTCCGCCCGCGACGATGCCCGGCATAAGAATAGGCAACTGCACATGGAAGAATGTGTACCACGGTCCCGCCCCAAGGTCATACGCCGCCTCGATTATGCGGTCGTCAAAGTCTTGTAGCCGCGCGAGAATCGTCATCACAACATACGAGACGCAAAATGTGACGTGCGAGATAAGAATCGTCCAAAAGCCACACTCCACTTTAACCGCGACAAACAGCATTAAGAGCGAGATACCTATTAAGATATCTGGCATGATTAGCGGCAAGTATACGAGCGCATGGTGAATGGACTGCAATCTGTCGCGCCAACGATGCAAGGCGAGCGCGGCAGTTGTGCCCAAGACGCACGAAATCAGCGTCGCGAGCGAAGCCACAATCAGCGAAAGCCAAAAGCTTTGCATAAGCGCGTCAATCTTTCGGTCACCTGAGAAGATTAGCGCGTACCACTTCATTGTAAAGCCCGCGAAGTCGCCATTCGCATCAAAGAAGCTCATCGAAATGCCGTTCGGGATAAACCCATACACCACCACGAGGAGAATGGGGATATAGAGGAACGCCAAAACCGCGGCAAGAACGGTGACGGAAAAGAATGAACGCTTCATGCTAAGGGATCCCTTCCCGACATAAGCCGCGCCGTTTGAGTCTCAAGTTTCTTGCGGTCGCGTGCATTCTGGCGCTTCTTCCACCAAATAGCGACTCCTAACGGAACGAGCACCGTAACCGCCATGAGCGTCGCGAGTGCCGAGGCGTGGGGGATATTGCGGTTTTGCATCGCCCGCATGAAGATCTTGTTGCCAATTAGTACACAGTCCGTACCGCCCAACATCTGAGGGATAACATATGAGCCTATCGCGGGGATGAAGACCATGAGAATCGCCGAGACAATGCCTTGGCGAATGCCGGGTATAAAGATTTTACGAAAGGCATAGAAACTCCGCGCTCCTAAGTCGCGTGCCGCCTCCAAAAGCGAAAAGTCAAACTTCTCCGCCGCGGTATAGATAGGCATAATTGCGAACGGTAAAAGCGAATAGACTGAGACAATAATTACCGCCGCCTCACTATCCAGCACCGTCGAGGAGGCTGGATCAACGGGTGCCGCCGAAGCAATGTCTAAGTTAATAAGTGCCTTCTGCAAGAAACTCGGGAGCCAATCAAAGAGCCATGCTCGCGCCCGAAGCCAGCCAATGTAGCACGACTGCAACCAGCCGTCCGGATGAAGCATCGTCTTCCACGCGAAAACGCGCACAACGAAACTCGTCCAGAAAGGTAGCATGATTGACGCGGCGACAATCGTCCGCCACCGCCTATTCATGCGGGCAATCGCGTAGGCACACGGCAAAGCGAGAATAATGCACCAGAAGGTGACCTCAAATGAAATGCGAATCGTCTTCCAAACAATGGTCGGATAGTCGGGGTTAACGAGTTCGCGCCAAGTTGAAAGGCTCCATTCGCCAACGCCACCATTCGCGCTGTTGCTATGAAAGGTGAACGCGACAACAATAAGCGCGGGAATGGCAAAGAATAGCGCCAACCACACGAGTGACGGCAATGTAACGAACCATTCAGCCTTTTTCGTTCTCAATGCGTTTTTCATTTAGAATAAAGTCCGTTAATGAGACGCTTCGACTTCAACCATGTAGCCGTCGTCGGGGTGCCACCAGACGAAGACGGAATCATTCCAAGTGACAGTTTCTTGGTCGAGCAAGAAGCGCGAGTGCGGCTTAATTGCCGAAATCTGCACGCCGCTTGTCATAAGCCAATATTTTGTATAAACGCCTTGATAGACAATATCCTTTACTGTCGCAGGGAACACATTAATGGAAGCCCCCTTCTCGGGCGGCGGCGGATTCACCGTCACACGAATCTTCTCGGGACGGATGGAGAGATCGACCATTTGCCCGACCTTCAGATTCTTATCATTAAACGCACGGATCGCAGGGAAGCCCGTCGGCTGAATCGTACAGTATTCCCCTTCCTCGGCGACAATCTCGCCAGAGATAAAGTTCGTATCCCCAATAAATGACGCGACAAATCGTGACGCGGGGGCTTCGTAAATCTTCGCGGGCACATCCAATTGCTCCACGCGTCCACGATTGATGACGGCAATACGATCTGAAAGACTCATTGCCTCGCCTTGGTCATGGGTCACATAAAGAAAGGTAATGCCGACTTGGTCATGGATTGTATCAAGCTCAAGTAGCATGTGTTGCCGAAGTTTAAGATCAAGTGCCGCGAGCGGTTCATCTAGAAGGAGCACTTGCGGACGGTCAACGAGGGCACGCGCAATTGCTACGCGCTGTTTTTGTCCGCCCGAGAGTTGCCCTGGATACTTCCACGCGTGCTCACTCATCTGGATAAGTTCCAGCATGGAGTCTACCTTCTCCTCGACTTCCGCCTTAGAACTCTTCGCTAAGCGCAAGGAAAACGCGATATTATCCCAAATCGTCATCGTTGGGAAGAGCGCATAATTCTGAAACACCGTATGAATGCGGCGCTGGTTGGGCGGCAAATCGGTAATATCGCGTCCCTCTAGATAAATACGCCCTGAGTCTGGCCTCTCGAACCCACCCAGCATACGCAGAAGCGTGGTTTTACCGCAGCCTGAGGGCCCTAAGAGTGAGAAGAATTCGCCTTTTGAAATAGTTAGCGAAACATCATTTACGGCAGTAAGTGCGCCGAAGCGCTTAGTTACATGGTCGAAAACGAGGAATTCATTAGTCAATTCGCGTTCCTCCGTTAGGAATGTTAAAAGTCGTCAGGCGTGAATACGCGCATTCGCCGCGTCAACCTTCGCGCGGAGCGTTTCCTTATGGGTATGGAACTTCGTGCGCAAAGCGGGGTCAGAAGTCCCTAAGATTTGCACGGCGAGAAGTGCCGCGTTCACGGGGCCCGCCGAACCAACAGCAACCGTCGCGACAGGTACGCCCGAAGGCATTTGCACGGTCGCGTAAAGTGCGTCGAGTCCATTTAGCGCACCGCCCGCGATGGGGATGCCGATAATGGGCAAAACCGTCCCCGCCGCCAAAACGCCGCCAAGATGTGCCGCGCCACCCGCCGCGGCAATTATCACCTTAAGCCCACGCGATTCAGCCGTTTTAGAATACTCAAGTGCCACATCGGGCGTGCGGTGCGCCGAGATTACACGCGTTTCGTAAGCGACATCAAAACTTTTTAGCGTTTCGCAGGCCTTCTGAACGAGCGGCCAATCAGAATCGCTACCCATTACAATGCCAACTAGAGGCTGTGCTTGCATCTTGACTATTCCTTTCAACTTAGTGCTTAGACGATTGTCTTCGCGACTTTAATAACATTTTCTACGGTGAAGCCGAACTTCTCGGCAAGCGCCTTATAAGGAGCCGAGGCGCCGAAAGTATCCATCGTCACGAATCGCGTCGTGCGCGGCTCAACACGAAAGCGATCCCAGCCAAAACGCACGCCCGCCTCGACAATGACGCGCTTAGGCATGCTACCAGGGATAACCCCGTCGCGATAAGCCCCCGTCTGCCGCAGGAAAAGTTCCATTGACGGCATTGAGACAACGCGTACCGCGCGACCTTCCGCCGCCATAGCCTTGGCCGCATCTATCGCGAGCGAGACTTCAGAGCCGGACGCTATAAAGAGGAGCGTATTCTCGTCTTGAGTGCCCGACTGATAAATTACATAGCCGCCCTTAGCGACGCCCTCATGACGGACACCTTCCAAGACAGGCACATTCTGCCGCGTCGTTAGAATGCAACTTGGGCCTTTCACATTCAAAAGCATCTCCGCCCACGCAAACGCCGTTTCATTCGCGTCCGCTGGACGATAAGTCGTCAAATCAGGAATAACGCGCATTGAGGCGAGGTGCTCCACGGGCTCATGTGTTGGACCATCCTCACCCACATAGAAGCTATCATGGGAGAATACGAAAATGGACGGAACCTTCATGAGCGCGGCAAGCCGCAACGCGGGCTTACAATAATCACTAAACACGAAGAATGTCGCGCCATACCCCCGATAAGAGCCGAACGCCGTAATGCCATTGGCAATCGCCGTCATAGCGAGTTCACGGATTCCGTAGTGGATGTTGCGCCCCTCAAATACCGCGGGACCAACATCGCCACAACCCTTCAAGTAAGTCTTGTTGCTGGGGCCAAGGTCAGCCGAGCCCCCCACTAACTCAGGCACAATTGGCGCGAGCGCATTCATAACCTCACCACTTGCCGCGCGCGTCGCGATAGATTTACCCACCTCATATTTCGGTAACGCGGCAATGAGTTTCATATAGTCAGGTACCACATAGGCATCCTTGACCGTAGGATTTTTACGCCGCCACCGCTTCGCCTGCCGATTAAGCATTGTCGCGCGATCTCTAAAGAGCGTGTAAACTTCGTCCGAGACAAAGAATGACTTATCGGGGTCGAAGCCGAGGGCGACTTTAAGTCCGCGTGTTTCTTCCGCCCCAAGCGGTGCACCATGGGAATCGGCACTATCATGTTTAGTCGGCGCGCCGAAACCAATGTGGGTCGTCGCCACGATAAGAACGGGTTGCCCCTTTACATGCATAGCGCGGCGGTAAGTGCGGTCAATCGCGTCAAAGTCGTGTCCGTCACATTCGAGCACCCTCCAGCCATAGCTCTCAAAGCGCTTTTTAACATCATCCGCCATTGCGAGCGAGGTTGAACCTTCAATCGTAATCGCGTTGGAGTCGTAGATTAGAATAAGGTCATCAAGCTTCATCGCGCCTGCCCAACTGCAAGCCTCGTGCGAAATGCCTTCTTCCATATCGCCATCGCCACAGAATACCCAGGTGCGATTACCTGTCGCCGCCTTCTTCGCCGCGAGGGCGAGTCCCGCGCCCATAGCAATACCCTGGCCTAAGGGTCCCGTCGTCACATCAATGCCCGCGATAAGTCCGCGCTCGGGGTGTCCCGCGCAACGGCTACCGAGTTGACGGAAGTTTTGGAGCTCTTCCATTGAAACGCCGCCCATGCCCGAAAGGTGAAAGAGGGCATAGACGAGGGAACTGGCGTGGCCACCCGAGAAAACGAGCCTATCGCGTCCAGGCCACTTCGGGTCTTCTGGCGCGACATTCAGAAACTTGAGCCAAAGTGAGACAGCTAAATCAGCCATGCCAAGCGGTGCACCCGGGTGCCCCGACTTCGCCTTATCAATCATGTCGGAACAAAGACACCGACAAGTATCCGCCGAGAGTTTAAGTTGTTCGTTAGTAATCTTCATAAATCAATCTTTCTTAGAAAATCGCTACTTAGTTATTAAAGAGGAACTCGACGACATCGCCATCTTGCATTTCATAGTCGCGCCCCTCGGGACGCAATACGCCCGCTTCACGTGCACCCTTCTCACCGCCGTACTTAACATAGTCCTCGTACGAAATGACTTGTGCACGGATAAAGCCCTTCTCAAAGTCCGTATGAATAACGCCCGCACACTTGGGGGCTTTCCATCCGCGGCGGAAAGTCCACGCACGCACTTCTTTAGGTCCTGCCGTTAAATAACTCGCGAGCCCGAGGGTATGGTAGGCAAGTTTAATTGTGCGGTCAAGGGCACTCTCGCTTAAGCCATAACTCGCGAGGAACTCCTTCGCGTCCGCCTCAGAAAGTCCCGCGAGGTCGGCTTCCATCTGCGCACAAATCGTGACGCATTCGCTCCCTTTTTCCGCCGCGTACTTACGCAGTGCCGCGACATGGGGATTCGCGTCGCCCGTCACATCATCATCGGCGACATTCGCGCAATAAATAACAGGCTTTTCGGTCAAGAAATGAAGTTCCTTCAGAACCTCCAAAACCGCGTCACCTTCCGCACGCGGGAAACTGCGCACGGGATTACCCGCCTCAAGGTGCTTCAGAAGTGCCGCGCAAGCTTCCGCCTCTGGACGCAATGCGGGTTTCGCTTGGGACTCTTTCTTAACGCGCTCATAACGCTTCTGAAGTTGCTCCATATCCGCGAGAATAAGTTCCGTCTCAATAACTTCCACATCGCCAATTGGATCAATGGGCGCGGACTTGTTGCCGCCTTCGCGTACATGGACAATGTCGTCATTCTCAAAGCACCGCACGACATGCAAAATCGCGTCACATTCGCGAATGTTGGCGAGAAACTTGTTCCCGAGACCCTCACCCTTAGAAGCACCCTTCACGAGACCCGCGATATCCGTAAAGTCAACGGTGGCACGGATAATCTGCTGGGGCGAGACCATCTTCGCGAGCGTCTCTAGCCGCGGATCGTTTACTTCCACAACCGCTGTATTAGGCTCAATCGTGCAAAACGGATAATTCTCCGCCGCCGCTTGCTGTTTCTTAGTAAGCGCATTAAAAAGCGTGGATTTGCCCACATTGGGCAAGCCAACAATACCTACTGCAAGACTCATTCGGACACTTCTTTCTTAGATTCGTTAGATTCTTCTACTTTTTCTTCTTTCTTATCTGGACTCGCCGTCCAGTCAGGATAAAGACTTTCAAGCACCTTGCGATAATAACCCGCCGCGAGGGGACGATCGGCAGCCTCGGCTTCTTGGCGTAACTTTTTAAGCGCGGCAATTAGTGTATCGCGCCGTGCCTGAGAATCAGCCGTGAGTGCCTCCTCACGCAGGCGATTCTGCCGCGCGAGTTCCCGCGTCCCTTTCGGGAGGCGCTTATCATTCTCGGCAAGATAAGGTTCTTTTACGCGGGGACGCAACCGTCCATTCTCGTCAACTTCATTATCGGCATCTGGTAGCCAAACAAGGTCGGCAACAGTTTTCTCGGGTCTAAGGGCTTCTTCGCGTTCTGCCAAATCACGCGCAACCTCAAGAAGGGACTGCTCATACGCTTCTAAATCAGCCTTGCGAAGTTCAAGAGTTTTCGCTTCATTCGCCGCTTTTTCGGCAAGAAGGCGCACTTTCTCAGCCTCAAGAAACGCCGCGTTCTGTTTCGCTTCCGCCGTATGGAGAACCGCTAAAGCTGTTTCATTCGTAAGACGCGCCTGTTCCGCTTGAGCCTTGGCGACGGACTCCTTACGCGCGGCAATAAGCGCTTCAGCCTCGGCTGCAGCACGGCGCTTTTCTTGGGTGTCTAATTCTATTTGAGCACGCTTAAGGGCATCCGCCTCCGCTTTTTGATTCGCCTTTGCCGCGTTATGGGTTTCACGCGCGGCGGACTCTTTCGCTTTCTCGGCTTCCGCCTGACTCGCGGCGGATTGCTCCTCGGCACGCGCTTTCTTCGCGGCGGAAGCCTCAGCATCCGCCCGCGCCTCAGCTTTTGCACGCTCTTCCCGCGCCACCGTCGCCCGATTATTAGAAACGACTATGATCGCGAGCGCACAAATTATTATTGCGCCTAAGCCTAAGCACCAGACTAAATACTTCTTACTCACTTCGCGCTTTCCTTAGACTTCGCGGACTTCTCACGCGCTTTTGCATCCTTTTCTGCGCGCTCTATAAGCTGCTTCACGCGTTCTTCTTTCTCGGCATCCAATGCCTTACGCGATTCATATTCCTCATCTTCACGCTTCCATTCACGGTGCTGACGCTTGAGTTGCTCCTTTGTGGAGACAGGGTCTGCCAATTCAGATTTCGACCAGCCATGATCTTCCCACGGTCTTGCGTCGCTCAGAGCATTCTTACGCCGCTGTGCTTCAATCTGCGCATCTCTTCCCTCAATAAGCACGTATGGTGTCATGAATACGAGTAATTCATTTCGTGTCTCTTCAGATGAGGTTGAGCCGAAGAGATATTTACCAATCCAAGGTATATCCTTCAAGATTGGAATCCCATTTTCACTTTCCTCTACACGAGTTTCAGTTAAACCGCCTAAAACCACAGTTTGACTATTTTCAAGAAGTACATCCGCAGTCATCTTACGCTTTATAGATGTGTCTATCTGAACATTCCTACTTTGAGGGTCAAGTATCGTTTGTTGCGCACCCAATTGTGAATATTCTTCTGAAACATTCAGCATAACCGTTCCATTCGGGTTAATTTTAGGTGTAACCTCAATTGTAATACCTAATTCTTCAGAACTGTACTGTGGGGCGGTGGAGCTACCAGTTGAAAGCGCAGAACTGGCAACCTGGTAGCCCGTCAAAAACTGTCTTTTTTGTGTTGCATCAATTGTAGCTTTTTTATTATCAACGGTCATAATCACAGGAGAGGCGATATATTTAGTGCGCGTGTCATCTTTAGAAGCCTTAATAACAGCTCCAAGATCAAGCTTTTCAGAATAGACCCCATAAGTTAATCCTGCCCCAACAGGCGTACCTCCAGGTGTAAAGAGCGCAGGAAGTGCCTTACCCATGCCATTGATAAGCATCTTCTGAACGGCATTTGTTGCGCCACTCGCGGCACTTAAGACATTATTATCACCGCCACCACCTCCAATAGCCTGACGATATGTCCCATCTTTGGCCTGCATACCATGCACCCAGTCTACACCAGTAGAAATACCGTCGCCCAATTGAACTTCAATGATAACCGTCTCAATAAGCACCTGGCTGAGTTTGATATCCATGGACTCGATAATGCTTTCGAGGACGGGGATATCTTCCTTGCGCGCCATGACGACGAGTCCATTAATACGCTTATCGGCGAGCACAGTTACATTATCCTTTGAGAGTTCGCCCGCCTTTGATTCGCCAGACTTTGCCGATGTTGTGCTCGTCGTTTTCTTCTGGGTTGTATTGCGCGTCATATTCGCGTTCGCGCCCGACTTCGCGTTCTGATTCTGGTTCTGCTTTGAAGATGAGGACGACTTCGAATTGGAGGCGTTGCCGATAAGTTCATTGATCATGCTCGACACATCTTCAGCATCCGCATACTTGAGGCGATAGACCTTAACTTGCACATCGGGTGTTGTCTCAATGTCGAGTTGCTCAATAACCTTATCAAAGAAGTCCATATTCGTCTTCGCGGTGACGATAATAAGCTTATTTGACCGCTCATCGGCGAGAATGAGCACCTTGCCGCGGATCATGCCGCGGTCGGCATCGCTTACAGATGTCACGAGTGACTCAATATTCTGCGGTGTCGGCTCTTTCTCAGCTTCCTTGCTCCGCCGTAAGAGTCCCGAGCGCGGCGTTGTTGCCCGCGCAGTATTTTCCTGTGCCGTCTTGGCGGACTGCCCCGCTTTTTCTAGTTCCTTTTGCGATTCCTGCACAATTTGCTCGAGTGCCGTCTTAATATCCGTCGCGCTCGCATTCTTTATCTGCCGTACGAACACATTTTCATTAACAGGGGTCGCCACATCAATCGCCCGCGCAATTTCCCTCATGCGGTTAATGTTGAGTTGGGTATCGGTGACGAGAATGGACCCAATACGCTCATAGACGAGCAGAAGTCCCTTTTGAGACTTAAGTCCCTCAAGCATCGTTTTTGCTTCATCAATGGGGATGTTCTTAAAGTTAAACATCATTGAAACGACGCGCCCAGAGTCCGTGAGTTCGGCTTCAGTGTCTAAGATAAGAGGAATACCTTCCTGCCGCGCTTTTTCACGCGGCAAAGCGCGCGTAAACTTTTCTCCGTACGGCTCCATATGGACGCCGTTCATCTCCAAAACGACCTCAATTGCCTCGATTTGCTCTTCTTTCGTGAGGCGCTGGCCGGGGCGCGACTGAATCGTTATTGTCGTATTGGCGGGTACGGCGGGGTCTTTCAGCACCGTGCGGTCAACAAGCTGACCATAAATCTTAAACACCATCTCGAGGGGTGCATCCTGAAAGTTGAGGTCGCTTTCTAGCTTTGCTTCCGCGGCAGAAGCGATGGCGGACGAGGTAGCCGTGCCCCCCGCCGCGGCACTGGGTACGCGCTTTGATGACTCGGTAGAGCGGCGCCCTGAGAGACCTTGCGCACCCGCCATGCCCGCACCCAAAAGCGCGGCAACTAAAATCAACTTTATTTCGGCTTTCATAAGGTTACTTCGCCTCCGACTTACGATAGTAGATACAAACGAGCGTGAATGTGCCCGAGAGATAGCCGGGCTTGCGGCTCGGCGCGAAATTCAAGCTTTCCACATCAAAACTGCCCTGCGTGGTCGTCTCGAGTTTATGAAGGAACTTGACGAGCGGCTCTAAGCCCGCTTCCCACTTGGACTCTATCTTAATTTGCATCATCTCGCCCGTCTCCTCCTCTTTTTGGAGTTTAGTCGAGCTAAGATAAATATGATTAGAGGCGGCAATCGCGTCCATCCGCGGCAACCAAACGGAGTCCGAAGCGAGCGTCCCTTCAATAACGGGGATATTCATTGCCTCTTCTTCGTAAAGGGCATTCCATTTGCCGCGCTCGGCAATGAGTTTCGCCTCGCGTTGATAAGTAGCACTCGCCGATTTATACCGTCGCTCCGCGCCCTTCCACGCCTGCTGGGCATACAAAAACCAGAACCCAACCGCGAAGGCATAAAGAATGACGACACCAATGACTGTCAGAAGAATGCGCTCTTTCAGCGAAAGATTAGAAAAGTCGAGCATTATTCCTCCTCCGCGTCTTTAAATGAACAATCTAGCGCAAACGAGAACTTCTGATTGCGTTGGCGCAAATCGCCGCGGTACTCCACATTCTTAAAGAACGGCGTTTCGCTATCGTCCTCATTGTCACTCGCTTGGTCAAGCGTCAACCCCGCAAGCGCTTCCTTAAACTTGTAAACACCCTCACGCGTATCGGCAACACCATCAAGGCTCAGTACATCGCCGCGCTTAAAGTTCCATTTCGCGAGTTCCACGCCCTGCGGCAACACGCTACTCACAAGCCGCAAAGTCTCAAGCGCGCCTAGGTCGTGATTGGAGACATTCCGCACCGCCTCAACTTGTCCCTTCTTATCCCGCACCTGTTCATACGACCGCGCATGGCTACGGCACGCCGCACGCTGGCGGCTGGTGAGTTGGTCATAAACGAGGGGCGTCCCTATCAAGACCGCCATCACGAGCGCCCATATGCCGCCCGCTACGGCAACAAACTTTAGGAGCTTACGCTTAAGTCGCGTTTCATTCAATACCTGCGCCCAAGATTCAGGCAAGGCATTCAGCGTATCCGCTTCTGTCGCACGCTCCACGAGACCTTCTAAACCTGAATCCGCAGGCAAGGCGAGAGTCCTTATTGTCCCTAAGTCGGCGAGCGCGGCAGTTCCCGCGTCTGGCTCAACACCCACGAGCACAATTTCCTTAAGCGGCAGAGCCCCGCCAAAGTCTTCTGCTTCCAAGAGGGACAAAAGTGCCTCACGCTTAAGATTCGTCGTGTCCGTTAAGGAACGAACCGCGCTCGGCGTGTCACCATCAAGGACAAAGAGCGCAAGTCCTTCCGCTTCCTTAATAAGTACGAGCCGACGGACTCTCCCCGTAGCGGTTGCCTCAAGTTCGCCCCAGAGTTCCCGCAATTGTCCAAGAACCCACGCGTCAATGCGCGTCACTTCGAGCTTTTCGCTGTCGAGGGCTTCGCCAATATCTTCCGCGGCGCTTTCAGGGAGTGCCGCGGCGAGAACAAGCTTCTCGCTCGCCGTCTCCGCAATTGTCTCGCATGAGGGTGTTAGGGTGTCATCAGGGAATGGCGAGATCTTCTTAAGTTCCTCAGTCGCGAGGGATATTAACTCGGCTTCTTTATCTATGGGCAGGCGCACCAACTTCACGAGTAAACGCGACAGCGGTAGCGCGAGCACAGCCTCGCGTCCGTGTCCTTTTTGAGCTAGATAGCTCAACTTGCCGTCCGAGAAGACGGCTACTCGCATAGTTTCGACCATATACCTCAATTTTCATTGCATATTATACCATAATTCGCCCCTATGTGGGTGAAGAAAATAACACCCTTAATTTACGGATTCTATCCGTGATAGTAGGCGCACGCGGTTGGGGGGCGCACATCTGTGAGCGTCCCTTCGTAATGCCGAAGCCAATGGTCTTGTTTGGGATGTGCCGCGGCGGCTTCCTCGTTAAGGGTTATGCCGAGCCCTGGACGCGATGACGGGTACATCATCCCTTCCACAAACTTAACATCCTCGTCTATGACATCTTTCCGCCAAGGGACATCATCAAAGAGTGTCTCATGGATGCAATAACTGGGCGTAGAGACCCCGAGGGCGAGCGTCACCGCGTTCGCGACAGGTCCGGACGGATTATGTGCGCAAAACGGAATATGGTGCGCGTCGCAAAGTGCCGCGATGCCCTTCATCGCCGTTATGCCACCCGCATGAGACGAATCGGGTTGCAAATAATCACAGCACCGTAATTCTATCGCGTCCAATATCTGCTGGGTCGTATAAAGTCGCTCGCCGCAAGCAATCGGCACACGAACGCGTGAGCGGACATCCGCCAAGGCGCGCAGGGTATCGGGGATTACAGGCTCTTCCACCCAATACGGCGAGAACTCCTCGAGCGCCTCACAAATTCTTAAAGCGGTCGGCACATCGAAGCGTCCGTGACACTCAATAAGGATTTCCGCCTTACCTTCCGTCGCCGCCTTGACTGCCGCGACGCATTTCATTGCCTTCTTAAAGTCCGCGGGGGGCAATTGGCGATAGTTCTTGCCAAACGGATCCCACTTAAGTCCTTTAAAACCACGCTCAATCGCGACAGTTGCTTTCGCGGCGAACTCTTCGGGCTCTTTTGCGCCAGCGAACCAGCAATTCGCGTAACACGGCACACTTTCGCGGCACTTCCCACCGATGAGTCGCCAAACGGGCTGGCCGAGTGCCTTGCCTTTAATATCCCAGCACGCCATATCAATCGCCGAGAGTGCGCTCATGAGAACTGCCCCACCGCGCCAATACGCGTCGCGATAGTTTTGGTGCAGAATCCATTCCGTATCAAAGGGGTCTTTGCCGATAAGCGCGTGGCGCAAGTCCTCAATCGACCCGACGAGCGCATTCTCCTTATACTCAAGCGTCCCTTCGCCAAGTCCGCTAATGCCCTCGTCGGTCATAACCTTCACGAACACCCAGTTGGTGCGGAAGGCGTCCACGACGAATGTCTTGATATCCGTAATTTTCATGATTCGATTACCCTATTCTTTTTGAAAGTGAAGAAGAAAGAAATTGCCATAAGAACTGCCGCGATCGCATAAGTCGCCGCCATAATCGCGAAGCCAACCTCAAAGCCACGCACACCCCAGCGGTGAGAGAGTGCTCCCATAGCGATACCCGAGAGCCCACCGAAGAAGAACGCGATCATATTGAGGAGCCCAACCGCCGTTGAGCGATATTGAGGTGGGACGACATCGAAGAGTGACGCGTGAGTATTCACCTCAAAGAAGCCCCGAAATACACCATAAACTGCCGCGGCGATAAGCATGCCTGTAAATGACGGCGCGAAACCGAGCGCAAGCAAGGCGGGCACGCCGCCTAGAAGCGCCACAATCTGAAAGCCGAGCCGAAAGCGCGGCATGTGACGCACAAAGCGATCCGTCACAATCCCCCCGAGCAAGATTGCACCGAACGCGAAGAGGTGATGCCCAAGCATAACGCCTTTACCCGCTTCGCCCACATCAAGCGAATACTTCACGGCGGCGAACTTCGGTGCCCAAAAGAGATACGCGTTATTCACGAAGACAATGGCGACAAATCCCGCTGTCGCACAGAGCGCGGAAGGATTGCAAAAGTAGGCTTTGAGAGACTCCTTAAGTGCCGCGCGCGGCACTTGTGGGGCAACTACCCGCGCTACGGACGGCTCATCCTTAAGCGCAAAGATGAAAATAACGCCTAGCAAGGCACCCGCGAGACCAAACGCAATAAAAACATGCCGCCAGCCCCCGAGTAGCCCAAGCGCCCACGCCGTCAATACGCCCGAGACCATAAGCCCAAAGTAAAGTGCCGCTTGATGGATAGATAGTGCGAGGGAGCGCGTTTTTTTATGGTGCGCGGCAATTAGCGCATACGCGCTTGGTGCATAAAAGCTCTCCCCGACGCCCGTCGCGAGCGAACGAAAGAATAGCGCCCCGAGAAAGCCGCCAATAAAGCCCATCCCGACCGTCATCAACGACCAGGCAATAAGCGAAATTGTAATAAGCCACTTACGCGAGAGGCGATCGCCCGCGAAACCCGCTACGACTGTCATGAGCGCGAGCGTCCAGCTAAGCGTCGTATTTATCCAGCCAATCTGGAGATCCGTAAGCCCTAAGTCAGCCTGAATAGGGACGGTGAGGAGCCCGAAGAGGGCGCGGTCTGCTTGATGAAAGAAGAACGCACCCGAGAGGAGGGCAATTAAAACCCACTTATAGTGACGCGTAAACATCCTCAGACATCCACATCTTCAGGCATATGCTGGCATGAACAGCCCGCATCACAAGTAACAATCTCGCCCGCCATATTACCCGAGTCGCTCGAGGCGAGGAACGCGACGACATTAGCGATATCCGTCCCCGTCGCTTCCATGCGCAAGGGACAATTTAGGCGACGGCGCGCCGCTTTTTCCGCGGGTAGCACATCCCAACGCGCCGTATGAATGTAGCCAGGCGCACAGCAATTGACGCGAATCCCGAGCGGCGAGAGGTCAAGCGCAAGTGACCTCACCAGCGAATTGATAGCGCCCTTGGAAGCACAATATGCCGTCCGATTACGAATTGCCCGCATAGCGGTATTGGACGACAAGAAAACGACTGTGCCGCGGTAGGGGTCGCCCACCGTATAAGGCTTTTTCATGAAGAAGCGATTGCACGCCGCCTGCGTCACTTGAAAGCCACCCTTCACATTCGTGTTCATTACCTTCAAAATGGCTTCAGGGTTCATTTCAAGCGGACCGCCCAGCCCAAGCCCCTGATCTGCCGCGTTGTTGATAAGGATGTCGAGCGTACCAGATTCCTTCTCAATTAGATCCATTAGCGCGTCAACCTGCACCTTATTGCCAACATCACACGCCTGAGCACGAACGCTCGAGACGCCCATTTCCTGTAGCGCGGTGAGTCCCGCCTCGGTAGACGCGACGGATGAGCCGCACATAAAGACATGCGCACCTTCTTCCGCGAACTTCTTGACGAGCCAAAGCCCCGTATTACGGTTGCCACCCGTCACAAGCACGGTTTTACCTTCAAATCTCTTCATTTACAAACCTTTCAATCAAAAATCACTATTATTATACCATAATGCGGCTCTCACTCGTTCTCTTTTGCGCAGAATCTATTAGCAACTATTGCGTAAGCGCGTCGGATATGCTATAATCCATCCCATGAAAATGGTTCTCTATGTTAAAAGCAGTGACCGTCCGCCGGCAACACTCAAGAACAAGGGCTTTCTTCGCGGAGCGCGTGCTTCTGGCTGGCAAGTTCAGTCCGCGACACTAAAGGAAGTCAATGCCGCGAAACTCATTGACCTCATCAAGTTTTGGGAGGCGGATGCCCTCGTCTGCGATTGTGGCGGACTCATTACGCCCCCGAACCTGCGCAAGTTCGAGCACTTACCGACGGTATGGATTTCGTGTCGCCCCCCGAAAAGTGCCGCGAAAGCCTACACCATAAATGACGACTCTTCTGCCGTGGCGAAACTCGCCGCGAAAGAACTCTTGCAACTTAACTATACGCATTTCGCCTTTGTACACTATCCGCATAGCCATGTTTGGTCGAAAGATCGTGCGCGGCACTTTAGCGAAATAATTAAGATGCACGGTTACACCACGCACGAATTCAAGTCGGGTAACGCGACGGATACCCAAAGTTGGCTCAACCGCTTGCAGAAATGGCTCGAGGGCTTACCGAAACCTTGCGGACTCTTCGCCGCAAATGACGAAGTCGCTAACCACATTCGCGGCATTTGCAGAACGAAGCAATGGAAAATACCGCGTGACATTGCTCTTATAGGCGTAGATAATGACGAATCAATCTGTGAGACCGCCCTCCCCAAACTCTCGAGTGTGCTCGCGGATAATGAACAGATGGGGTATCTTGCCGCGCAATTGCTCGCCACACAACTCCGTAAGACGCGCCTAAACGCTAAGCGTTGCACCGTCCCACCGCTCATGGTCGTTCGCCGCGAATCTACACGCCCTTATCGCGCCACAAACGATTATGTGGCGAAAGCCTTGGAACTCATCCGTGAGAAGGCGTGTGAGGGACTTCACGCGCGAGATGTTCTAGCCACCCTAAAAGGTGCACGGCGGACGGCTGAGATGCGCTTTAGAGAAGCGGTCGGGCACTCCATTTTGGACGAGATTATTATGGTTCGCCTAGCGCGTGCTAAAGAATTGCTCTTAAGCGACAATACGCGCCCCGTCAAAGTCGTTGCTCAGATGTGCGGCTATGCTTCCGAGTCCGCGTTCCGCAAGGTTTATAATGCACACTTCGGCGACTTGCCGCGGAGAAGACCACGCGCTTAAGCTAGGCTACTCAGTCCACAATATCGTAGACGCGCACATAATCCACAATAAACGCGTCGCCAGCCTTTGCTGTCGCTTCGAGTTCTGGGACTCCCTTCCCCGTCATGCGCTCATTACGATACCATTTCGCTTCCGTCGTCAAAAGCACAAACTCGGGCACATGCGAAACCGCTTTCGCGCTTTTGCCGCGCAGGCGTCCGTCCACATAAATCTCATAGCCTTCTGCCGTCCAGAGCATGCCGAAGGTGTGGAATTGCGTGCGATCAATCTTCAACATTGCGCCGTTATTCTGCTTAACATCGGGAATGCGAAAGCCCTTATAGTCTGCGCCATAGCCGTTGTAGTGAAAGCAGGCGGGCAACACTTCATCAGGATCAAACGATTCCATAATGTCATGCTCAATGCCTGAGAGACCCGGGTCTAGCGTCACGCCCTGCGACTCAGTCTGCATCCAAAACGCCGACCACCAGCCAGGCAATTGCTGAAGCCGTGCGCGGCACTCAAAGTAGCCATACTTCTTCACAAACTTCGGCTTCTCACGCTTCACGAGCGGCCAAAACCCCTTCGCGTTTGGATCGTGAGGGACATCCCACATCAGCTCACCCGTCTGCAATTGCGGCGACACAAATTGTCCGTCAGGACGCTTAATGAGCTTGAGATAAAGAAGCCCATCTTTCACCTCAACTGCATTATCCGCAGGCGTCGCGAACCAATGTGCGGACTGCCCCCAGAAGTTCGTGCGATAGCCCCACTTGGTCTCGTCGAGCATTGTGCCACGGAACTCATCGTGCCAAACGAGTTTGAAGTTGCGTCCGTTAGGTAAAAGCGAAGGCTCTTCGCCTGAGACGACATCTACCGCGCGACAGGCAACCGGCAAGTCGCTAATCTGCTGATAGACCTTGCCCTTGGTGGGCTTCGCCGTCTGCAAAACCTGCGTGCCGTCATTTTCCGCCGCGCTACTCGCGAATACCGTCGCCGCCACGACGAAGCCAAGGATCGTGCCCTTCCGAGTCAACTCTTTCGTTCTCATTCTGCTACTTTCTTGTTCCTAATTTCCTGTACTGCACCGTGGACAACACCCTATTGCCCAACTGCATGCGAGTATTATAGCATAATTCGCGGCAGACGAGCAAGCACTCTTCGTCTCATTTACGCAGAAAATCTTGCTAACTTCTGCGCAAAGCCTAAATAATTCAATTGTCAAAGATCAAAGTGGCGCGGGCGAAGCGTTTCCGCTTCGCAACC
>CAVCAF010000021.1:0-18999 GCA_963600185.1 Azospirillum sp. 51_20
TGGTGGACCCGCCGGGACTTGAACCCAGGACCAAGGGATTATGAGTCCCCCGCTCTGACCGACTGAGCTACGGGTCCACACAAAACTTCTAAGATTGTACCATTTTCAGGCTCAGAATGCAACCACTATTTTCACTCTCGCGCGCTTTTCTGCTTAAAAAGACATTAAAATGACGCTTTTAGAGATTTGCGAAGGGGTTACAGGAGAATCCCGAACTGCCTTTGGGCGCGAAAGAGGTGCGCCGCGGGGAAGTGCCGCGGGTGTTGCCGCTCGCGCCGTGCCCCATTGTCGCGCCGCCGATAATGGGATTCGTCTTCGCCGAAAGCGAGATTCTGCCGCGTGCCTTATCTACACCAATGACGGTGACCTTAAGGCGGTCGCCCGCCTTTACGACGCTGGAGGCATCCGTTAGATAGTTGTCGCTGAGTTCTGAGAGATGGACAAGCCCATCTTGATGGACGCCAATATCGACGAACGCACCAAAGGCGGTGACATTCGTGACGACACCCTCAAGCTTCATGCCTTCTTTGACATCCTCTATCTTCGTCACATCCTCACGGAACTTGGGCGGCTCAAAGACGGCGCGCGGGTCGCGTCCAGGCTTAGAAAGTTCGCTTATGATATCTCTTAGGGTTGGTTCACCGACTTCATTGGTGATATAGCGCCGCACATCAATCTTCTTCGCCGCAGTAGCGTTGCCCACGAGATCGCCGAGGCTTACGCCGATATCCGCCGCCATTTGGGCGACGAGCGCATAGCGTTCGGGGTGCACGGCGGAAGCGTCCAGCGGATTTGCCGCGCCACGAATGCGTAAGAACCCGGCGCACTGTTCGTAGGCTTTCGCGCCGAGTCCCTTTACTTCTTTTAGTTCCTCGCGGCTTTTGAAGACCCCGTGCTCATCGCGCCAGTCCACAATTGCCTTAGCGAGTGCCGCGCCGACACCTGAGACGCGCTCGAGGAGGGGTGCGCTCGCCGTGTTAAGCTCAACGCCAACGCCATTAACGCAACTGACGACAACCTCATCGAGTTTGGCGGAGAGGAGCGGCTGATGGACATCGTGCTGGTACTGTCCGACACCAATTGCCTTGGGGTCAATCTTCACGAGTTCGGCGAGCGGATCTTGGAGTCGCCTACCAATTGAGATTGCGCCGCGCACGGTTAAGTCGAGATCGGGGAACTCCTTGCGGGCAATTTCGCTCGCGGAATAGACACTTGCCCCCGCTTCAGAGACGCTCACCACGATGGGAGTCGGGATCTCAGGATGTTGGTCGTGGAGTTTCTTGAGCGTCGCGCGGCAGAAGGTTTCCGTCTCACGTCCCGCCGTGCCATTGCCGACAGCAATTGCCTCGGGTCGATACTTATTCACGATAAGCGCGAGAGTGCGCGCGGCTTCGTCCGCTTTTTGTTGGGGGAAGATGACGGTTTTGCCGAGGTACTTGCCAGTTTTATCCATCATCGCGACCTTGCAGCCAGTGCGGATACCTGGGTCAATGGCGAGGACGGCTTTTTCGCCGAGGGGCGAGGCGAGCAAGAGGTGGCGCAGATTTTCCGCGAAGACATCAACTGCCGCGCGGTCGGCTTGCATTTTCTTCTCAACGGTGACATCAATTTCGCAACTCGGCGCGAGGAGGCGCTTGTAGGCATCTTCCGCCGCGAGGGCAATTTGGGCGCGGTTCGCTTCGGGCCACGCCCGCGGTGCTTCCTTCGCCGCAAGATCTATTATATCTTCTATAACAGGTTCTTTGTCGAGTTCGAGGTGCACCCAAAGGACACCTTCCTTTTGTCCGCGGCGGATAGCGAGATAGCGGTGGGAAGGGATTGTCGCCAGAGCCTCCGAGAAGTCGTAGTACTGTTCAAACTTAGTCGGCTCCTTCGCCTTGTCGCCCGCAGCCTCGCTCTTTACAATGCTCTTTGTCTCGAAGGCGCGGCGGACGAGTCCGCGAATCTCGGCATTATCAGCAATCTTCTCAGCGATAATGTCGCGGGCATACTGGAGGTCTTCGCCCGAACCTGAAAAGGTGTCGCCGTTCCAAATGGCATCCGCGAGCGGTTCAAAGCCTTTCTCTTTCGCGACTTGGGCGCGGGTGCGGCGTTTGGGTTTATAGGGCTGGTAGAGGTCTTCGAGAGCTGTCTTCTGGTAGCAGTTCACGATTTTGCCGCGGAGTTCTTCGGTGAGCTTACCTTGTTCGTCAATGGACTTTAGAATCGTCTCCTTGCGTGCTTCAAGATCTGTATAGTAGGTGAGGCGTTCTTGTATCTTACCAATCTGCACCTCGTCCAGGTTGCCGTGCGCCTCCTTGCGGTAGCGGGCAATGAAAGGGACGGTGCAGCCGTCCGCCAAGAGTTTTTCCACGGCGGCAATTTGCGGCGCGAGTACGCCGATTTCGCTTACCATGCGTGAGAGTATTTGGGTTGTCATCTTAGTCTTATAACTCCTTCCCGTGGTTCAGCCTCGGGGGGAATGCGTAGGGGTTCGAGGGGTGCGTCCGCCGCGGGGAGCGCTTCCCACGCGGCAGAATAAACGGCGAGTCCCTGTTTACGAAACATTGTTTCAAACTCAGTCCAGACCTCGGGCGGACGTGCCATAGGCTCTACGCGCCGAAAGCGCGGGTCCGCGGCAAAACATGCCTCAACGGCGGCGAAATATTCGGCGTGGTCGGTGGCGAACTCAAGTTTACCGCCAATCTCGAGGCGCTTCCAAAGGGCATTTAAGAAGAGCGGACCGAATAGGCGGTGGGAATGGTGCTTCTTCTTGGGCCAAGGATCGGGGAAGAACACATAAACCCGCCGCGCATGGTGCGCGGGCAAGAGGTAATGGAAGGTATAGAGTGCCTCCAGTCGCAGAACTTTCGCGTTGGGGATATTGCCGCGGCGGCACTTGCCCGCGAAAAGCCGTACCCGCTCAAGCATCCGTTCAATGCCGAGAAAGTCACAGTCTGGATTTGCCGCGGCGCGTGCGGTTAGGAACTTGCCCTTGCCGCACCCAACCTCAATTTCTAACGGACGCCCCAAGTCTATATCGAGAGCCTTGCAGGGGTCGGTTACCTTAAGTATGGGGTCAATCATTTAAAGAGAAACCAATATAGTGCCCAGTTTATCGCGAGGGAATAGAGATTGGCAACAAAGTCGTCAATCACAATGCCGCGTCCGCCCGGGATAGCCTGCAACTGCCGCGCGGGGGCTGGCTTTATAATGTCAATTGCCCGTACGACAATAAAGAAGATAATCATTGACCACCATGGGAGCGTGGCGAGGGGAATGCCGATAAGCGCGATAGGGTAGAGTAGCCATTCGTCGGCAGTGATGCGTCCGTCATCCTTTATGCCGAGCATCTTTTCGGCTACATCGCAGAAGGGGATCGCGAGAAGGGTGAGCCCGAGGCAGACGGGAATCTGAAGCCAAACAGGCAGTGCCGTTGTCGCGTAGGCGAGAGCAACCCCCGCCGCACTCCCGAAAGTACCGGGGGCGAAAGGCGCGATTAGCCCGAGCCCAAAGCCCGTGGCGACGAAAAGACAGAAGCGTTCAAAGAAAGTCCGTTTCATATGTGGCAATTATTATACCATAATTCCCCCGCTCCTGCATTCAGAAAGTAAATGCAACGAGGGCGGCTTTTTGGTATAATTTAGACCTAAGAAAGAATGCTAAAGGAACTTACTTGGAGATGAAGAAGGCTATTTTTGTTGTAGCGATGGGGGTGGCAAGTGCTCTCATGGGGGCGAGTGTGCCCGCGGCGGGAGGGTGTGCACCCGACCCGAAAGTCGTTTTTGACGCGCCGCCACAGACCGCCAAAGTAGGGGTTTGGTGGCATTGGATGGGCTCGAATGTGACGCGCGAAGGGATTGTGCGCGATCTAGATTGGTTTAAACGCGTCGGGATAGGCTCGGCGACCATCTTTGGCATGGCGGATATTTGCACGCCGTGGGCGAAGTCCATCCCGAACAGCCCCATGGCGGGGCTTATTGCCTTTACGCCTGATTGGTGGCGGCTAGTGCGGTTCGCGTGTGAGGAAGCCGAGAAGCGCGGCATTGAACTTGGGCTTCACAATTGTCCTGGCTATACCTCGACGGGGGGACCATGGATTCCGCCGCGGCTGGCTATGCGAGAGCTCGTCTTTAATGTGACAAATGCCGCGCAGCAGATTAGTCTCGCGGCAAACGCGAACTTCCCTATCCATGACCCAAAGACGGGGCGCGTTGTGAAACCCGATATCCCCGCGCGGCGGACAGATTTGCAGGAAATTGGCGTGGTGAAGGGCATCCGTATTGCCCATATCCCCATGGGCTCGTTTACCCAGCCGAACCAGCCCGAGATGTTTGGGCTTGAGTGCGACAAGATGAACCCCGAGGCGGTTGCGTTTCATTTAGACCATGTCATAGGCGAAATGAAGCAGTATTTGGGTGACCAAATTGGACGCGGACTTAAGTTCATCCTCCTTGATAGCTATGAGGCGGGCACGCCCACTTGGACGCCGCGGATGCGCGAGGAGTTTCAGGTGCGCCGCGGATATGATCCCTTGCCGTTTTTGCCCGTCCTTGGTGGCTACTCGGTAGCGTCCGCCGAAAAGGAAGCACAATTCAAGAAGGACTGGGAGCGCACGGTTAAAGACCTCTATCGGGATGTCCTCTTTAAGATTATGCGCGAGAAGTTGCAGGCGATTGGGCTAGACTTCGCGTGCGAACCTTATACGGGGCCCTTCGACACCCACGAATGTGCCGCGTATGTTGACCGCTTAATGACGGAGTTTTGGTTTGACCCGAAGTTGGAGCGCACGAAACCCACCCGCCTTGGCTGGGAGTATTGGCTGGGACCTGAGGGACACCGCCATAATATAGTAGAGGCGGAAGCGTTTACCGGCATGCCCGAGAACTGCATGTGGACGGAGACGCCCCTACAACTTAAAGCGTGCGGCGACCAGCAATTCGTCCGCGGCATAAATCGCTTCATCCTCCACTCTTCTCCGCTCCAGCCTTGGGGCGACGAGGTGCGCCCGGGTATCTCCATGGGACGCTGGGGCACGCATTTCGGGCGCACCCAGACTTGGGCAGAATCGGGTAAGGACTACTTCGCCTACCTGAATCGTTGCCAAGCCTTACTCCAATGGGGAGAACCCGCGGCGGAAACTCTTGCAATAACCCCGAAGGACGCGAATGTCTCCACCCTCGTACGGCGGGCGGACGCGAATTGGGTCGTTTTCGTCGTGAATCATGCGGCGAAGGAGGTCTCTTTTGAGTTAGAATTACCCAATGCCGCGCGCGGCGTTGAGTGGTTTGACCCTGTGACCGGGCGCACCGCGGCACTTGAGGCGAAAAAAGGGTGCCTTCCAATTACTTTGCCCGCTTGTGGGAGTGGTTTTGTCGTCCAGCGCGGCGAAAAGGCGGCAAAATCTGCCGCGGAGTCCCCATTTGCCCCCCGCAAGGAAGTTGCCGCGATTATTAGCCCGTGGCAATTGACTTTCCCAGGCAGAAATGGACACCCCACCACTACGATGATCGTGCGTAACCTAAAGGACTGGACATCTTTCTCAGATTCCCCAATACGCTACTTTAGTGGGACGGCTACTTACGACACCTACTTCAAAATTGCCGCGAACGCGGCAGTTCCTGAAGTCCTTTCGCTTGGGGACTGCAACGGACAAGTTGCGCGGGTGCTCGTTAATGGGGTTGATTGCGGTACGGCATGGTGTCCGCCTTATGAGGTAGTGTTGCCGAAGGGGGCGCTGCGTGTTGGGGAGAATACCCTCACGATAGAGTTCACGAATGTCTGGGCAAACCGCCTTATTGGAGACGAACAAGAGCCTGCGGACTGTGTCTTTGAGAAAGCTCCCTATCCCGTTGGGGGCTACTTAGCGCGGTTCCCTGATTGGTTCGTGAAGGGCGCGGCGCGTCCGTCTTCTGGTAGGGAGTGCTTCGTCACGTGGGATTACTTCACAAAAGACTCTCCGCTGACCCCCTCGGGACTGCTCGGACCCGTCCGGTTGCTGAAATAAGCGCCTTGAGCCTAATTAGCGAAAAAACGCGAAAAGCGGTGCGTTTTGAACATAGGGTAGACCCGCGGCGGAGAGACACTGTCTCGGGCACCCCGAGACAGTAGAAACGGCACCCCCTGTCGCGTAAGAGGGGGTGGCGCTCGCGCCGTCTCAGCCACCCTCTCCCAGTAGGGGCAAAAAGGCGCCCCAGCGCGGCAGAATCAGAATTGTAAAAAACCCCCTTGCAGAGCGGCGGAAAATTTGGTATAATTTTACACAATCTTCGCAAGAGGAGGGTCGCGATACGGGCGAGTATATCCCGTCGCGTCGTGACCGTTGAGTTCGCTCGCGGTCATGAAACGCCGCGAGTTCTTCTTTTTACGGGGGTTACTGCGTTGAGACCCAACCGCGCGCGGGACTGCTCCTTAAGGGGTTCCCGGCGGCAACACAAAAAAGGTGTCCGCCGATAGCACGGTCGTCAAGAGGCAGGTCAACTGAAAGTAAGTACTAAGGAATAAAGGTAAAATGCAACAGCAAAGAGTTCGCATCCGCCTCCAAGCATACGATCATCGTGTGCTGGACCAAGCCGTCGGTGGCATCATCGATACGGCTCGGGGTACGGGTGCGCAGGTCGTGGGGCCTATCCCACTGCCGACGCGTATCGAGCGTTATACGGTGAATCGTTCGCCGAACGTCGATAAGAAGTCCATGGATCAGTTCGAGATGCGCACCCATAAGCGCCTCCTCGACATCGTCAACCCAACGGCGCAGACGATTGATGAGCTCAAGAAGCTCAATCTCCCTGCGGGCGTAGACATCACGATCAAGGTCTGAGGAGGTCTACGATGGAAGGTTTGATTGGTAAGAAGATTGGCATGACTCAGGTCTACGACGAGAACGGCGTTCGTACATGCGTGACGGTCGTTGAAGTCGGTCCCTGCCCAGTCGTGCAGCTCAAGACACCTGAGAACGACGGCTACAGTGCCGCGCAGGTTGGTTTCGGGGCTCAGAAGGCGCAGCGCCTGGCGAAGGCTCAGCAGAAGCACTTCGAGAAGGCGGGCGTTGAAACCCAGAAGGTTCTTCGCGAATTCGCGCTTGACGCGGGCGAAGAAGTTAAGGTTGGCGATAAGATTACGGTCGCTAACTTCGAGGGCGTTAAGTATGTTGACGTGACGGGCGTGACGAAGGGTAAAGGCTTCGCGGGCGTTCTTAAGCGTTACAACTTCGCGGGCGGTAACATGACCCACGGCGGACACTCCAAGCGCCGTACGGGCGGCCTCGCGGCACGTGATTTACCTGGTTGGATTGAAAAAGGCAAGAAGATGCCTGGTCACATGGGCGACGTTAACCGCAAGGCGATGAACCTTGAAGTTGTCGCGATTCGTCCTGAAGATAACGCACTTCTCGTTAAGGGTTCCATTCCGGGTGCGCGTAACGGCATCGTTATCGTGCGCAAGTCCCTCAAGAACAATGTACTCGCGGCGAAAGCGAAGAAGGGGGCTAAGTAATCATGAAGAAGATTGATGTCACAATCGAAGAGTCGAAGTTGACGCTCGATAAGGGTGCCCAGGCGGTCAAGGACGCGATTACCGCGATCCGCAATTGGATGCGCGCGGGTACTGCCTCGACGAAGGGCAAGGGCGAAGTCGCTGGCTCGAACAAGAAGCCGTGGAAGCAGAAAGGCACGGGCAATGCGCGTGCAGGCTTCCGTCAATCGCCAGTTTGGCGCGGCGGTGGCGTTGCGCACGGTCCTAAGCCGCGTTGCTACGACCAGAAGGTTAATAAGAAGGTCATGAAACTCGCGTTTGCGCGTGCGTTTTCTGATAAGTTCAAGGCGGGCGATGTTATTGTCGTGGACGCGTTCTCGTTCGAGGCGCCCAAGACGAAACTCATGGCGAAGTTCCTTAAGGAGCTTGGTGTCGATCGTACGGCGATTATCGTGCAGAAGGAAGTCGATGAGACGACGCTTCTGGTGACGAGCAATCTGCCGCGCATTGATTATTCGACTGCCGCGGCACTTGATGTATACTCGCTTATGGTTGCCCGTAAGGTTGTTTGTGATAAGGCCGCTTTCGACGCGCTCGTCGAGCGTATTGCTAAGTAAGGAGCAGTCATGACGAACGAAGAAGTCATTAAGAAGGTTCTGATTACTGAAAAAGGCTCGCGCCTCTCAGTTGAGAATCGCTATGTTTTGGAAGTCGCGGCTAGCGCCCGTAAACCCCAGATCGCTTCGGCGGTCGAGGCGAAGTTCGGCGTGCATGTGCTCGCGGTTCGTACGGTCAACACCAAGGGCGGTAGGCGCTATGTGCGTGGTACCCGCCGCGTGGTGACGGAACCAACGGTTAAGAAGGCGTATGTCACCGTTAAGGCGGGCGAACGCATCGAACAAGTCTAAGGAGTATTTCAATGGGACTTAAAACATTTAAAGCTCGTTCGTGCGGCATGCGTTTTCGCGTAGCCAGTACGCGCGATGAAATCACGGCTAAGAAGCCCGTGAAGAGCTTGACGAAAGCCGTCCGTAAGACGGCGGGTCGCAACAACCAAGGGCGCATCACAACGCGTCACCATGGTGGCGGCGTTAAGCAGCGTCTGAGGCTCGTCGACTTTAAGCGCGTCAAATTTGATGTTGTCGCGACGGTCAAGGAGATTGAGTACGATCCTACCCGCAGCGCGAACCTCGCGCTCATTGAGTACGCGGACGGCGTCAAGAGCTACATTCTCGCGCCCGAAGGTCTCAAGGTCGGTATGACGGTCATGAATGGCCCCAAGGCTGAGGCGACGGTTGGTAACTGCCTGCCGCTCTCGCAGATTCCGCTTGGGCTTATGGTTCACGCCATTGAGCTCGTGCCGGGTCAGGGCGCTAAGATTGGTCGCTCGGCTGGTAACGCGTGCCAGATTATGGCGCGTGACGGCGGTACGGTTACGCTCAAGATGCCCTCGGGCGAAGTTCGTATTTTCAACGGACGCTGCCTCGCGTGCGTCGGCTCGGTCGGCAATAAGGACTGGGGCTCGATTCACCTCGGTAAGGCTGGTCGTAAGCGCTACCTCGGCATTCGCCCGACGGTTCGTGGTGTGGCGATGAACCCTGTCGATCACCCGATGGGCGGTGGTGAAGGTCGTACCTCTGGTGGTAGTGACCCGCGCTCCCCGTGGGGTCAGCTCGCGAAGGGTGGTAAGACCCGCTCGCGCCGTAAAGCGTCCAATAAAGTCATTGTTAAGAGGAGGAAGTAATCCATGGCACGTTCTCTCAAGAAGGGACCTTATGTCGAGGAGAGTCTCCTCCGCAAGGTCGAGAAGGCCCAGGCTGGTAACAAGAAGCAGCCTATTAAGACGTGGAGCCGTCGCTCGATGGTTCTACCTGAGTTTGTCGGCTTGACATTCGCCATCCATAACGGACGGCAACACATGCCGATTTTCATTACGGAAAATATGGTCGGCCACAGGCTGGGTGAGTTCGCCCCTACGCGCACATTTAAGGCGCACGGCAACTCGGCGGCTAAGGTCGAGAAGAAGTAAGGAGCTTAAGACTAATGGAAGTTATCGCTCTAACCCGCAACGCGCGCATGTCGGCTGCTAAAGGTCGTCCGATTGCGCGTGCCTGCCAGGGACTCAAGGCGGCCGATGCTTTAAAGGTCGTTGAATTCTCGCCGAAGAAAGCCGCGGAAATTCTCCGTAAGACGCTACTGTCGGCAATTGCTAACGCGAAGAACAATAATGGTATTGAAGACGCGGCGAACCTCACGGTTAAGCTCTGCGTTTTTGATGAGTCGATTCGCATGCGTCGCTACTGGCCAACCGCCCGTGGCTCGGCGCACCCAATTGCGCGTCGCCTTTGCCATTGCAAGGTCGTTTTGACCGATGCTAAGAAGGAGTCGAAATAATGGGACAGAAAGTTAATCCCGTCGGTTTTCGCATCGGCGTCAATCACGCCTGGGCAAGCCGTTGGTACGCGAACAAGAAGACTTTCGGCGCGTTTCTCGTCGAAGATCAGAAGATTCGCGAATTCCTTAAGAAGAAACTCGTTGAAGCGGGCCTTTCGAAGATTCTCATCGAGCGTTTCGCTAATCGCGTGCGCGTCACATTGCTCTCTGCGCGCCCTGGAGTCATCCTCGGGCGTAAGGGCGGCGAAGTGGACGCTATCCGCGGCGAACTCGAGAAGATGACCAAGAAAGAAGTCTACATCGAGATTAAGGAAGTTCAAGGTGCGGACGCTGACGCGCAACTCGTCGCGGAATCGATCGCCCAGCAGCTCGAGCGTCGTATCGCCCTCAAGCGCGCCATGAAACGCGCGATGAAGGTCGCGATGGATATGGGCGTGGACGGTATCAAGGTTCGTGCGGGTGGCCGTATCAATGGCGCGGAAATCGCGCGTGTTGAGTGGTCGCGCGAAGGCAAGGTACCGCTTCATACGCTCAGAGCCAATATTGACTACGGTTTCGCTGAGGCGAATACGACCGCGGGTAAGATTGGTCTTAAGGTTTGGATTTGTAAGAAGGAAGGTTTCCAGGCTCGCCCTCAGCGCGGCGATCGTCGTGGTGACCGTGAAGGAGGTAAGCGCCATGCCGCTCATGCCTAAGAGAGTTAAGTACCGCAAGGTTTCAAAGGGCAACCGCTCGGGCTACGCCACGAGCGGAACAGAACTCGCCTATGGTGAGTTTGGTCTTAAGGCGCTCACGCGTGGTTTGCTCACGGCCACTCAGATTGAGGCGTGCCGCGTAGCGATTAACCGCGAGATGAAGCGTAAGGGTAAGTTGTGGATCCGCGTGTTCCCCGATAAGCCCGTCACGCGTAAGCCTATCGAAGTGCGTATGGGCGGAGGAAAGGGTAACCCTGAGTTTTGGGCGGCCGTTATTCTCCCCGGTAAGGTGCTCTTCGAAGTGGGCGGCGTTAACGAGGAAACCGCGAAGGAGTGCCTCCGTCTCGCGGCTACCAAGATCGGTATTCACACTAAGTTTATCACCCGCGCAGGAGTAAAGATCTGATGAGCACGGAAAATACAAATCGCGGCACTCGCAAGATTCGCAAGGGCGTTGTCGCTTCCAAGATGGGTGCGAAGAGCGTGGTCGTCACTGTCGGCTATCGTGAACGCCACCCTGTTTATGGTAAGGTCGTCGAGCGCGTGAAGAAATATCACGTGCACGATGAGGCCGATACCGCCAAGGTCGGTGACACTGTCACTATTATGGAAACGCGTCCGCTCTCGGCTACTAAGCGCTGGCGCATTGTTAAGTAAGGGGACTAGCGATGTTACAAGAACTCTCTAATCTCGTTGTTGCGGATAATACGGGCGCCAAGCGCGCGATGTGCTTCCGCATTCTCAAGCAGCGTAAGGAATACGCCCACCTCGGCGATGTTATCCGCGTTGCTATTAAGGAGGCTACGCCTACGAGCTCGATTAAGAAGGGCTCGGTCGCGACAGCCGTTATTATTCGCACGGGCAACCCGATCCGCCGCGAGGACGGTTCGACGGTGCATTTCGATCAGAACGCGTGTGTTCTCGTCGACTCGAAGTTAAACCCCATTGGTACGCGTGTGTTTGGACCTGTGGCGCGTGAACTTCGCGACAAGAACTACATGAAGATTCTCTCCATGGCACCCGAAGTGGTCTAAGGCGAAGGAGTAGGTTATATGGCACTTTCTAGAATTAAGAAGAACGACACAGTCATCGTGATTTCTGGCACTTCTGCTGGTAAGACGGGTACTGTACTCAGCGTAGACCCTAAGAAGTCTGTCGCAGTCGTCGGCGGCGTGAACGTCCACAAGAAGGCGGTTCGTCGTAGTGAAAAGCAAGCGGGCGGCATTATCGAGAAGGAACTCCCGATTCGCCTCTGCAAGCTTATGCCTTACGATGCGGAAAAGAAGTCCGCAACGCGCGTCAAGGCGGGTGAAAAGGATGGCAAGAAGGCTCGCGTCGCTGTAAAGAGCGGCAAGGCTCTCTAAGCAAGGAATTGATCAAATGGCAAGACTTAAAGACGAATATACGAGCCGGATGGTTCCCGAACTTGAAAAGAAGTTCGGCACGACCAACAAGATGCTCGTTCCGCGCCTCCAGAAGATCGTAATCAACATGGGCTTCGGCATTGTCTCGAAAGACGAGCAGAAGCAGCTTGTGGACGATTTGGCGGCGATTACGGGGCAGAAGCCCCAGCTCTGCCGCGCGAAGAAGTCCATTTCGAACTTCAAATTGCGCGAGGGCATGGTTATTGGCGCGAAGGTTACCTTGCGCGGCGATCGTATGTGGGAATTCGCTGACCGTCTCATCTCGGCGGCGCTCCCGCGTATTCGCGACTTCCGCGGCGTTTCTAACCGTGGCTTTGACGGACGCGGCAATTACACACTCGGTATTAAAGAGCACACGATCTTCCCCGAACTCGTCGTGGAAGGGTCCGCGCATAGCGGCATGGATATCACATTCGTGACCAGCTCAACTGACAATAAGGCGGCTAAGGAACTCCTAATTTCCATGGGCATGCCGTTCGCAGGGAGGAATTAATCATGGCTAAGCAGTGCTTGATTGAAAAGCAGAAGAAGACGCCTAAGTTCAAAGTTCGCGCGTACAACCGTTGCCAACGTTGCGGGCGTCGTCACGCGTACATCCGTAAGTTTGGCGTGTGCCGTCTCTGCTTCCGTGAGCTCGCGCTCGCGGGTCAGATCCCCGGCGTCACGAAGGCTTCGTGGTAATTTAAGAGGAAAGGAATCCTACTATGACACTTGATCCCATTTCCGAACTGCTTACGACGATTCGTAACGGACAGAAGGCGCGCCTTCACTCCGTAAAGTCGCCAGCGAGCAATCTTAAGGGCGAAATTGCGCGTGTCCTCAAGGAAGAGGGCTACATTACTGACGCGGTGACGACGACGGACTTCCCGAAGTCGCTCATTATCACGCTGAAGTATAACGACCGCGCGGTTCCTGCTATTACGGAACTTAAGCGCATTTCCAAGCCTGGCTTGCGCAAGTTCGTCTCGGTTAGCGAAATCCCGTCCGTTCTTGACGGCATGGGTCTCGCGATACTTTCTACTTCTAAGGGCGTCATGAGTGGCGCCGCGGCCAAGAAGGCCAAACTCGGCGGCGAGTTGCTTTGCACCGTTGCCTAATTAAGGAGCCAGAAGACAATGTCTCGAATCGGTAAAGAACCCGTCAAGCTCGCGGAGGGCGTAACAGCCACGATCGCGGGTCAGAAGGTGACGGTTAAGGGCAAGCTCGGTGAGCTCGCCTACACGATGCATGACGGCATCACGGCGAAGATTGAAAATAATGAGATTCTCGTAGCGTGCGCGGATGACGCGAAGCTCGGGAACTTTCATGGTCTCGCCCGCGCGCTGATCCATAATATGGTTGTCGGCGTGTCCACAGGCTACACGAAACAACTTTCGATTGAAGGTACAGGTTTTAAGGCTGTTTTGAAGGGTGCGGAACTCGCGCTTTCGCTCGGCTTCGCCTCGCCCAAGATCTTTGTCGTGCCTGCTGGAATTAAGGTCACGGTTGAAAACGATGGTCTTCAGGTCACCGTTTTCGGGTGTGATAAGGATAAGGTCGGCGAAGCCGCCGCCCGCATCCGTTCGTTCTACCCGGCTGAACCCTACAAGGGCAAGGGTATTAAGTACGTTGGCGAGCACATTCGCCGTAAACAGGGCAAGAAGGTCGCCTAACGCGCGGCACTAAGGAGAAACTGAAATGAGTTTCAATCGTAAAGTTCAGCGTCAGAAGCGGCATATGCGCCTGCGCCAATATGTTGTTGGCTCGGCGGCGAAACCGCGTATGTCGATTTGCGTGACGAACAAGAATATGTACGTCCAATTCATCGATGACGACGCGGGTAAGACGCTCGCCTCGGCGAGCACGCTCAAAGAGAAGAAGGCTAATCTTGAAGTTGCTAAGTCGCTCGGTCAAGCCGCGGCGGCTGCCGCGAAGGCGGCGGGCATTACGACGGTCGTCGTTGACCGTGGTGGCTTTAAGTACACGGGTCGCGTGGCGGCGATTGTTGAGTCCGCCGTTGAAGCGGGGCTCTCCATTAGCGCTAAGAAAGAGGAGGCTAAGTAATTATGGCTATGAATCGCGATAAGCGCAATGACCGTGACGCGCAAGACGAGCTTGATGAGCATACCGTGTTCATTAACCGTTGTGCGAAGACCGTCAAGGGTGGTCGTCGTATGAGCTTCTCGGCTGTCATCGTCGTTGGTGATAAAGAGGGCAAGGTCGGCGTCGGTCTCGGTAAGGCGAACGAAGTCTCTGAAGCTATCCGTAAGGGTGGCGAGGCGGCGCGCAAGGATATGCGTAAGATTACGCTTCGTGGCAAGACGATTCCTCACGATGTTGAGGGCGTCTGCGATGGTGGTCGCGTAATCCTTAAGCCAGCGCCTGATGGCACGGGTCTTATCGTCGGCGGCGGCATGCGCCCCGTCCTCGAAGCGGTCGGCATTCGTGACGCGGTTGGTAAGAGTCTCGGCTCCAAGAACCGTCTCAATGTGGTTAAGGCGACCTTGAACGCACTCAAGAAGTTGCGCTCGGAGGACGAGATTAAGGCTGTTCGCGCCTAAGAAAGAAAGGAATTCGAAAATGGAATTGCATTCTCTTACGAATACCGTTGGCGCACGCAAGCGTCGTAAACGCGTTGGTCGTGGTTGCGGTTCGGGCATGGGTAAGACCTCGTGCCGCGGACAGAAGGGTCAGAACTCCCGTAAGGGTCACAAGGGTAAGCTCGGCTTTGAAGGCGGTCAGATGCCGCTCGTGCGCCGTTTGCCCAAGCGTGGCTTCAATAACGCGGCGTTCAACGCGAAGGCGCTCGCAGTAAATCTCGCCGATCTCGAAAAGAACTTCGAGGCAGGCTCTGAGATTACGATCGCGACCTTGGCGGCGAAGGGTTATACTGACAATAAGCAGCCCAAGATCAAGATTCTCGCTAAGGGCGAACTCACCAAGAAGTTCACGGTGAAAGTTCCTTGCTCCGCGGCGGCGAAGGCTAAGATTGAGAAAGTCGGCGGCACAGTCGCCTAAGGCTCAAGTCTAGAATGAAAAGGGACGCGCGGCACTTTCGCCGCGCGCTCTTTTTTGGTATAATAATGGTGTTTTGCAGAACATTCTAAAAGGAATAGTATGCCTACGAATCTTGATTGCACAGTTCTTGTCGCCTCCTGCGATAAATACGCGGATCTCTTGCGTCCGTTTGGTATCTTGTGGCGCAAATATTGGGCGGACTGTCCCTTTGAGACGGTTCTCGTGACGGAAACCACCCCTGCTGGGGGGGGGTATGCTGACCGCGTCATTGCTTGCGGAAAGCGCGGCGATTGGTGCGAGCGCTTAATTTCCGCACTAGACCAGATTAAAACAACCTATGTTATCCTGCTTTGTGACGACTACTTCTTGGCGAGTAAGGTTGATACAGCCCAAATCCTGAAGCGACTAGATGAAGCGCGGCACTTTAACGCGGCGAACTTACGGATGATCCCCTCACCGCGTCCGCAACTCCCCTTTGCCGAGGACTTAGGCGAATACAAGAAGAACACGGCTTATTGTGTCGCAACCCAAGCGGGAATCTGGAATCGGGAGTTCCTTAAGGGTTTAGCCCGCGGCAAAACGAGCATTTGGGAGTTTGAACGCCGCGGAAGCTTCGAAGTCGGGGATGAGACGCGCCCAATCTTGGGCACATTCACGAAGGAGTTTCCGTTTCTGGATGTTATCCATAAGGGCTATTGGGAGAAGTTCGGAGTGGAACTCCTTAAGGCAAACGGAATCGACTACGACTTTAACCGCCGCGGACTGCCTCCGTTGAAAATTCGCATAAAAGAAGGCATAAAAGGCATTATCTTTCACATAGCGCCCAAAACCCTACTCGTCCGCGTCCAGAATCTCATACCCAAACATCCTTAGGGTTAATCTTTATCCACGGATTCTCACGGATTTGAGTTTTTGCGTCAAAATCAGGGTAAAGAGGAAGTTGCGTTTATTGAGACGGGTAGGTCAAGATTGGGTGTCTTGGCGTATTTTCAAAAACCTTGTCAAGTTTTTTAAAAACTTTTTTATGCCGAGGAGGGTTTTCTTTTGGCGCGGCGGTTTGGGTGGCAAAGGAGAGACTGTTGGGGGTGAAGGGGCGGAGGGTTGTGTCGGTGCCGGTGTCGGCGCGCCTTACGCGCGTGGCGCGCGTGGTAATAAGGTGTTCAGTTGGACAGTAGGACAGTTGGTACAGTTGGACAGTTGGAACACACACACACCAACTGTATCCAACTGTAAAAAATATAAATAACCCAACTGATCCAACTGTCCTACTGTCCAACTGACCAACTGTCCAACTGTAAAAATAATAAATAACCCAACTGTAACCAACTGTCCTACTGTCCAACTGTTCAACTGTGATAGGCTCTACACCAACTGTCCAACTGTACCAATGGGCAGTTGAACAGTTGAGAGTTGGTCAGTTGGAGCAGTTGGGATGTTTGAAAGTTGGCTACAGTTGGGTGCTTGGGGACAGAGTAGGACAGTTGGACAGTAGGGCAGTTGGGACAGTTGGGATTTTTGAAAGTTGGTTCAGTTGGTGCAATTAGGGGGTCTTAGGAGGGGTGAAAGGGATAAATTTGGCGCCAAAAGTCGTCCGTCGGCGAAGGTGATTTCAAAAAATGGCAGGATTGGGGGCTAGGAGGCTCATTTTGCGCTCGGAAGAGTTTCCGCGTGGGATGATACCCCTCTCGCGACGGAGCGATTTTAGGGCAAATTTCGGGGCGTTCTGAGGGCATCCGTTTTTGGGCGTTTTTTGGTCGTCCGAGAAGGGACGCTTTTGGGGGTCGTTAGGCGACTAGTTTGAGCCTCGTTTTGACCCTAAAAGTCACCCCTTTAGGAGCACCGCCTATATATACCTTAATAGGCGCGCTAATTTTTGGAGGGCAAAATAGCCGCGAAAATGCCGCGAAAGTGCCGCGGAAAAATATTTTCAAGTCGTCCAAAAATTGCCGTTTGAAAACTTAAAATGAAAAACGCTTTATTTTTATCCACGGATTTTCACGGATTCTCACGGAGTTATTCTCACGCAGAGGCGCAGAGACCGCAGAGGTTAACGCAAAGAACGCAAAGGGTTTTACGCAAAGGGACGCAAAGGCTTCTACGCCTTTACTGTTGGCGCAAGTTATGTTATAATGGTTACCACTTACTGAATGACTAGTAGAACGGACAATATGGGTGCTACAAAGCAGGATATAATCGCGGACTCCGTGCGCGGCGGTTCTGCGGGCTTTACCCCCCCCCCCCCCGTCGTCGGATAAAGTGGTATAAAGCATTGGTAAATGCCGCGCACGCGTGGCATGGGCGGCGGCGGCTCCTTAAACGAATTGCGCGCATTCGCGAACAGGGCAACGAAATAATTATTGCGGCTGACGATATTAGGCGTATAAAGTTTACTGTGAGGGGGCGCGGCAATTATATTCGCATTGGGAAGTTGGCTCCTGGCACAGGTAAAATCTCAATAGATATTTTTGGTGAAAATTGCAGGGTTGAAATAGGGGATGGGTTCTGTGTTTCGCAACAGCTTGGGGTTGTAATTGGACAGGATCATCCTAATTTTGGCAAGGTGATTGGCAGTAAGGTGTGTATTGGAAACGAAACGAGTATAGAAAGTGCAACGATTATTACATTTAATTCGCATACGGAGGTTGCGATTGGTGCTAATTGCATGTTCTCTTTTGGAATTACGCTTTATCAGACGGATGGGCATCCGATTTATGAGTTTGGTACGAATAAGATATGCAACATCCCGCGTACAATGCAAATAGGTAATCATGTTTGGGTGGGGAAGGATGTCACAATACTGAAGAATGCAATAATTCCCGATGGTTGTATAGTCGGATGGGGAAGCGTTGTTTCTGGGCGTTTTACGCAACCACACGCGATTATTTGTGGGGATCCAGCGCGGCAAATAGAAGGGCGCAAGGTCGATTGGGCTGAGGGCGACCCTCGTTATATTGCTAATGAAGAGGCAACGCATTAAGTGTGATTTGATAAATGAGTGCTAGAGCGCTCGTAATAATTGGTGCATTAGCTAGTAGATAATCTCTGCGGACTCTGCGGCTCTGCGCGAGATATAAAGCTCTATCCGTGAAAATCCGTGGATAAAACGCCGCGGTAGAAAGCGAACAATGCCAGGGTTTCGCTAAACAAGATTAGCAAAGCGCCCCAAACCCGAGACATTGCTAATTTTGTTTAGCATTTGTGTTGACAAAACGGCCAGTTTTTGGTTTAATATTATTCACTATGGAACAATTATCGTTAGAATCTAGATTTGTTAATCGTCCGCTTTATCTTGCGAAACTCTTTAAGTGGCGCGAAAAAGCTCTCGTCAAAGTTGTGACGGGTGTGCGTCGCTGTGGGAAATCCGTCCTTTTGGAAATGTTTCGGACAGAACTTCAGAAGCATGGCGTGTCACCAAAGCAATTTGTTATTCTGAACTTTGAGGATCCTGATACGCCTGAATATACGAGTTGGAAAGCTGTTTGGGTGGATATTAAGCCGCGGCTTTGCCCTGATCAGATGACTTATGTTTTTCTGGATGAAGTTCAGCGTGTGCCCGAGTTTGAGAAGCTTGTTGATGGACTTTGTATGAAGAAGAATGTGGATGTCTATATGACAGGCTCTAATGCATATTTGCTTTCTGGTGAATTAGCCACTTATCTATCTGGGCGCTATATTGAGATTCAGGTGCAACCGCTTTCATTTTGTGAATATATCGCGGCAGTTGGTGCGACTGGTGATTTTGCACGCCATTACCTTAATTATTTGCGGCGCAGTTCTTTCCCTTATTCACTTGCTCTTAAAGGCGACCTTTCTATGACGAGCGAATACCTTGATGGTATTTATAATACGGTGCTCGTGAAGGATGTTATGCAACGAAAGAAGCTCTCGGATGTTGGTCTTGTTGATCGATTAGCGCGATTCCTCTTTGATAATATTGGCAACCTTACGAGTTTTAGAAACATAGCCGCATCATTAGAGGCAACAGGCAAGAAGACGAATGCTAATACGGTTGAAGGATATATTGCGGCTCTCTGTGA
>CAVCAF010000022.1:0-18242 GCA_963600185.1 Azospirillum sp. 51_20
GTGCCTTTCGCGGACTTTATAAGCACATCGCCTGGCTGGACATAGTCAATGAGCGTCTTCTTGCGCAATGCACCGTAAATCTCAGCGACGAAGTTCGTCTCGCCTGTAAAGTGCCAATCTTCCCATGCGCAAAGCACCATATGCATTTGCCATTCAGCAGGCCAAGTCGGGTGCTTCAATAAATGGCGAATCGTCCGCCGCGCTAATTCTGGATCGCCGTCCACGCCATAGAGCTGACCGAGCATGTTGATATACGCGTCGCCCTCATAGGCAATCCTCTCGCGGTCGCCGTCCACATAAACGCCCGCATAAGTCGTAGCACGGATAGAATACGCGCAGAAGTCAAAGAGTTCATTGAGTTTCTGTGTCGTTTCGGGGTCCAACCCCAACCCCGCGGCACTCCACTTCACCTTCTGTTTCATAGGCCAGGCAACAACGACGCGGCGTACTTCTACGCCGTCGGGCACTTCCACATACCTAAACGGCATAGTGACACCCATTTCTTTGGGCAAGGGGACGGCAATCGCGACACCATTCTTGCTCGCCGTATTGCGTGCGTCGGGAATGAGAGGGACGCGTTGCCATTCAGCACCGAAGGTAAAGTTCGTGACAACTGCCGCGCGGATTGAGCCGCCTGGCTTGCGGTCAATGCGTCCATTCGCGGCGCGTTTCTCCCCGAGACAAATCTCACCCACGCCCTTGCCGCGCACTTCTAGCCATCCGAACGCGTCCCGTCCAAAGTCTACTAACTCGCTACCCTGTCCACAATGTGCACGCGTTAGCGCGTCCTGATAAGTGCCAATCGTGCCATTCGTGAAATGCATATCCGCCGTCTCGCCAAGAATGCCACGGACGCCAAACGGACGCGCAGGCGGCGTGCACATAAGCTCATCTAAAATACATCCTAGTTCCTCATTAGAAAGTTTACCTGTGACGCGTCCGCAGTTAGACGCGGAGTCATCCACCCAATCATTAGCACCGTCATTGCCCACCATGCGGAAAGTGCCGCGCTGCAAATTAAAGTAGGGTTCCCATCCTTTCACAGCGACGAGCACCGCGAGTTCATCCCAACTTGGGTGTCCCGCCATTTGATCCCACGATTTGCCAGGAATAATCTTCTCGCAAGGCGGCAAGCGCCGCGCGAAAACTTCACGGACGGGGTTCGGCTCTCCCGCAGGTAGGTTCGCGACTGCGCGTCCCGAATAAACATGCCGCCCCGCATTAAAGTCAATGAATGTGACGGGCACTTCGCGTGGCCAATTTGCGAGTGCCGCCGCACTTGAAGCAGGGTCGAGCATAGAATTATGCTCCTTGCCTTTCGGATACACGAACGCCATGCACACCCACTCCCTCACCTTACGCGCGACTAGTTCGCGATCGGCAGGCGAACGCACTAAGTCCGCGACATTATTGAGAAACCCGAGCGAACAAAGAATAACGCTTTTGTCGGGAGAGTCGAGCAACGCACGGCGCATAACTTCAAGTGCCGCGGGCGCATTCGTAGAAGTCGCGTGACGGACATATTGCGCATAGTGCTCAGGCAAGAGAAAGCCGCGACCACCCGCGCCTTCGACACCGCCCGAGCGCGCACACCCAATCGGCAAATCGCCGCGTCCATAATAGGCATTGATTACCTCACATGCCGCGACGGACTTGTTACCATCGCCGTAAGTATTGCAAACGACCGCGGCAATTTCGCATTCGCCTCTATCCGCGAAAGTATGTAATAAAGCGAGCGCCCCGACATCATCATAGTCGGTGTACATATCGGTGTCAAAGATAATCCGCGGAGGCGTTTGCGCGGCAAATCCCACCATCGCCACCAACATAACGCCTATTAAGAGTCCTCGTGTTATCTGCTTCATCGCTCAATTTACCTTTCTTGCCTTCGCATACAAACGAATGCCACCGAAATGGCGGCATTCATTCGCTCTAGTTACTCTAAACGCCTGCATGGGGAATGATTATATCATTTCTCCTCAGGCACTTCAATGAGATTCGCGTCCGCATACAGTGCCTCGCCACGCTTACAACCCGTCATCAGCACACCCAGCTCAATTACCGTAGGCTCATTAGGCGAAACAAAGCCGCCTTCGAACGGTTGCCATCCGTCGACCTCCCCCGTTTCAACAGCCAAAAAGTCTGGACGCGCGATAACTTGTCCCTTCGCATTGCGGAGGGTTGCCTCAGTGTGTGCCCACCAAGCCGAACCCGCCTCAGAGCGTGTCTTCATTGACCAGTAATAGCGCGTATTAGGCGTTAGCGAGACGCGTTGCGAGAGGCGAATCTCCGCCATGCGCGTCGGGGGCGGTCCTAAGCGAATTGAAACACAAGGCCCACCCTTTGGTCCTGCACCTGGCTTACAAGAGACAACCATTGGCGAGATTGTACGCCCTGGGCTATAACGGATGTCGGGCTTCCAATTCGCAACCCCGCCTTTACCGTCGTCCTTGCTGAAATTGCCATTTATAAGTAAGTTCGTCGCGACGCGATTCGCGAAATGCAATTCAGCCACAAGTCCTTGCGCGAAACCATCCGCGTCACGCACGACAAAGTGCTGGGCGTAAACGCGTGCGCCATCCGTCCCCACGAACCGCGCGACAAACGGAACCTCTCGCGTCTCGCCTGCCGCCAAGGTCAATTCTTGGGTGGGCTTATCAATAGCGATCGCCGCCGCCCATTCTGCCGTAATCGTCAGCGCAAGAGGATGTTTCGTCTTGTTCGCCACACTGACGCGAATCGCCGCGCGATCCGCGGCAATAGCCTGCGTCTTGCTAGCAATCGAGAACCGATCGGGGACATCTAATCCCTCCGCGAGGAAATACGAAGGTCTCGCTTTCAATTTAAGCGCGACTTCCTCCCCCGCGGGCATATCGCCCTCGGGATTACCATAGACATCCATCCGATGGATGTTGCCCTTTGCCGTAGCGATAACACTCATCCCCTTTGGCGAAAAGCCAAAGCCAATGCGCTTACCATTAATGCGTTCCCAAATATGGAAGCTACCGCCATCGGGTAAGTTAATTTCGCGTACAACGCGTCCCGCTCCAAGTGTATCGGTCATCACCGCGTACGAAGCCGCCGCGGGGTGAGGCATATAAGAGGGCTGAGAGAACATCCCAAAGCGTCCGTTATCGGTTGCGCGCATGATAAACCACGCCATGCGACGCATTTGCGGGTGCACCGCCTTAATCCTAAGATAATTGAGCGTCTGATCCTGTGCCGTATGCCGACGCCGTTCCCTAGGAGGCCCTGAATAATCCTCCGCGCCAAGCTCAGGCATTACACAATACGCCTTGGCTCGCTCAGGACCCATTGCCGCGAGAACGCTCGCGGATTGCTCCCATGGGCGGACATAACCATTTATACCCCAGACCTCACGCTGCAGATCAGGCGCGAAGTCGTAGAGCCAGCGCGTGAATCTGCCGTCAAGGTCAGATGCCATAGAAAAGCCGACATCTAGTTTCGGGTTACCTTCCTTCGCCGCCTCCCTAAACCAACGATAAGCGTTTACCCATTGGCGAATCGTACCATGGAACTCCGTATGCTTCGTGAGGTCATCATCGGGACCAAAGCCAATCGCGCTGCAACCGATGCCCTCATTACCGAAAATCAAGCACTCCACATCGTTAGAAACCCCCGCGGCGAATTCGCGCCAGTACGCCTTCCACGCGGCGGAATCTTCTTCGCTCTTCGGGAAATACCGCCGCGGATTTTGTTCCATAAAAGTTGGCCAGCCGCTCATACCATACTTCTTTAAAAGAGGCAAAAGCCGCGTACGCCAATTCGCAATATCTGCCCGCGCCTGCGCGGCACTTTCCTTGGGATCATTCGACATATTGGGTTGTCGCATCTGCAGACGGAATCCGCCCGCACCAATCAATGCGGCTTGCCGTACATTCGCCTCAATCTCCTCATCCGACCAATGCGGATATGGTAAAAAGTTTAATCCCGTCGGGTGCACATGAAACGGATAATCTAGACTCTGACGCTCCGCGACGGAAACATTAGTACGGTGGTCAATCCATGCGAAAGAGGCGTTTCCGCCACCAACATGCTGTCCATTGTCTTCATAAAGTTCATATTCAAGCGAATAGACACCGTATTTCGAAACCTTAGCAAGCGGTATAGCACACCGCTTAAGTTCGAACGGTTTAAGCGTAATAGGCATTTCAACATCACCTAGTTCTTCACCCTCAGTACCTTTCAACTTGCCGCGCAAAATAAGCGAGCGATCGTAGCCAATAAAGTTACCAAGCGCAATCTCCAAAGACGGCTTACCCTCTTTCGCAAAGTAGAAACCAAAGTCCTCCGTCACAGGCTGGACAGTCCAGACGGAAGACGCACGGTGCTTACCAACGGGCATTTGCGGCGGCTTCACTTTGGCAAGAAGCTGCCCCGCGCCCATCAACCCTTGAATAGCGAACGGAACCTCGACTTTCTCATCCGTCTGCCAAACGGCGATATTATCAACGCTAATGTCATCCCAGCTAATAACATGAATGCCCTCACGATTCTGATGTCGAATCGCGACTCGCGCCTTCACAGCCCCCTCGGGCACAATATGAGGGCTAACGCTCATCATGCCCCAGTTCGCCATGCGCGGCGATTCATAGTAAGCAAACGCGAAAGCACTCCGCCTTGGGTAGGGAAGAACCCGCCCTTTCGCATCACGAAACTCTAGAACGACGGGGCAAACATGCTCGCCTGGCTCCGCATTGCGTGAATAGCGAATTGCGAACTGCATCTCAATACGTCCCCCTGGCGCAACAGGGAAGTCATCGCTCACCCAGCGTGCCTGATTGTCGCTCGGGGACATCTTAATCGCCCAATTCCCCGCGTATGAGTCCGAAATAAGCTTAGCCTCGCCCTTACCAGAAAACCGCCAATGCGTCGGCATGCCGTCCACGACTTCCTCAAAGGATGGGTTCGCGAGCAAATTCTTCGCGAAGTTGCCCTCGCCGTGCATAGTCTCATCAATACCTGACGGACCTGTCACGCCTGCAACCTTCTTAGCCTCACCCGCGAACCACTTCGCGCTAACCACCTTCGCCGTCGCGCCTTCCGAGAGTGTCAGCACCGCTTTTGCCGCGGTTACACCCGTTTTACCACAAGCACGCGCCTCAATGACGACTTCGCCATCACCCTCAATCGCCGCGGTGCGCGCTGAAACTGCGTAACCAAGCGCCCTCTCGGTAGCCGAAACATCGGTGCCATCCGCGTCAAGAAAGCCGAGGCGCAAAGTTCCGCCCTTGCCCGTAACCCCAACCTTAACATGGTAGATTGAACCATTCTGTACAGGGAATGTCAGCAAGGTCTTTGGCTCAGCCCAAAGGCTCCCCATAACCAAACTCAACCCAAGTAGGAGAATTAACTTAATACATGACTTCATAAACATTTACCTTTCTTTAGATTATTACCGAATAATAACGGCGAAGCCCGCCTCCGTTTTCAGGCGGACGATTAACTTCTTCGCATCATATTTCGCGTCGCCTGCCTTCAGAAGTTTTGCCTCCGCGGGCAAGTCGAGCGTCAATGTATCGGGCACCGTTATAGCATTCGCGGACTCTACGAGCGTCACATACCGCACCTTGTTCCGCTCAGCCTGCGTCACACGTAAGGTTGGTGGGGTCGCGCACTTCGTACCGAAAACTATATGATTCACCGTAAGCGGTGTCGCCGTAAAACCTTCCTGCGGCACATCAAATGAAAGCGTGGAGTCTTTATTAACATTCAAAGTGCCACTGACCGTAACGACGGTTCCCGCGCCCGCAATATTGAACGCGGCATTTAGGCAGGCATCCTCATCCGTCTTACCGCCCAAGAGAACCGTGTCATTTGTATCATCACCAATCGTTACCTTAGCACCCGCCAAAGCGTCAAGGTGCGCACCCCACGCGAGATTACCAATAATAAAGCCATTCTTTGTTATGCAAGTGCCGCCCTCAACCGTGAAAAAGCAATTTGTGGAAACCTCGCCACTGCCAACATAAATTGCATTACCGTCATGCTTAAAGGTCGCCCGCTCGCCTACATAAACGCCGTTATTAAGTCCTACTCCAATTCCGAAACCACACCCAACACTCTCAAATGAGCCGCCGTCAAGAATCTCAATGCGGTTATCTTCAGTGTACACATTATCATACGCGACCATAATGTCGCCGCCACTTGTGCTGATGAAAGACATCTTTGACCCCTCGCCGGTAACGCGCAAACGATTGCCCCTGAAGCGATAGTCTGGCACATTCTTGATAATCACGGACGGCAGATACTTCGAGTTCCCTTCAGTAGTTGCTAAGTTATATGCAATATGTATCTTATTAGAATAGCAAACGAGTTCTGCGCCATTAGCGACTTCAAGCGTATTTGAACTAGAGCTAAAACCAAGTATAATTCGACTTTTATTTCTAATAAAGCCATCCGTCGGATTCACCGTCAATTTCGAACCTTTGCCCGAGACGAGAACCGTACTCGCGTGGTCAAAAAGGTTCGGGTTTGCAACATCAATATCGTGCATATACTCGCCCAGCTTGATATCACGATCAACGACAGCCGTTGCGCCATCCAAAATTTCAATGCGGTTGTTTTCACGCACACCCGTACTAATGCCGCTACTAGCAGTCAACTTTGAGCCCACCCCTGCGACGCGGAAAATGTTGTTCGTCGCGGCAAGCCCATTGTTATAGGTGCCAGCATTGCGCCCAACTGTCAACCATGTCAAGTATGCCGCCGCACCATTCGTAACGACGACGAGGTTGTTCGGCGAGGTCACACTTATACAAAGACTACCCTTCAATGTCGCCTCGGGTCCGTCAATCGTCCATTTGTTGTTCGCGATAGAATTATTACCATTCTCGAAATACATGTCGCTTAATTCAAGAATGCCGCGCGTAAAGGAGAACACCTTATTATTGCCGCGCCAGTAACTTCTATTAAGCGTGAGCGTCGTCTCCGCCGTATCAAACTTCATTTCCCCATTAAAGCTGAGACGGCTCGCATAATTCGCGTTACTTGTATCGCTCTTTACCGAGATATCTTTGGAAAGCGTAATCGGCTTGGATTGATCCTTCTCAATATAAATCTGCTCATATTCCGTACTACTACCTGGTGCCGCACCACTCTCCCAATTGGTGCTCTCCGCTAAATCGCCGCCCGCGGTAGATGCCCACCTGTACTCAACGCGTGCAAAGACGGACGGCACAACCGCCACCGCAAACACTAAACTAAGGGCGGCAGTTAGGGTATGATACCCCCCCCCCCCCCCTGATAATTGCGCAAAACGCACGGATATTTACAATTCTCATTGTATTACTCCTTACCTTAGAATTTGAAAGCCTATTTTTCATAGCTCCATTCATAGTTTACATTTCATATTTTATCATATTTCCGCCGCGAAGTCTATAGCACAAACAAAAATAAAATAAAAACCTGTATATACAGGTTGCCCCAAAAACAAGTACATTTTTTACCTCCCAACCCGCCCCGCGCCCCTTGTTTATAAGGGCAAAACGCACTTCTACCTGCTTCAAGATACGCCCAAAAATCACGGACTTCTATCGCCCTCAACCCAAACACAACCCGAAGCCGTGCGACCACTTCCAAGCACGCGGTCATCAAAGTCAGGGATCTCTCTGCGCTGTTTTCATCCACGGATTTTATTTTTGACGCAAAGAACGCAAAGGATTTTACGCAAAGGGACGCAAAGGCTTTTTAATAGCCGTGTAGAAATGTAGAGATGTAGATCCTTCTACCTTTCTACAACTCTACACGGCAAACTCTCTCTGCGTTCTTTGCGCCTCTAAAGAGTCCTAATCCTGTTCCGCGACATATCAAAAAAGAGGCGGTCATGCTATGATTATGAATAGAAACGGTGCCTAAAACAAGTCGCTATGCGAACCTGTGCGCGTTAAAGTTAATACTAAACAATCCGTCGTCTTATAATATATCAATATCCAATCAGGTTCCATATGGCAATCACGGTGCCCTTTATAGTCGCCCGAAAGTGGATGGTCTTTATATTTTTCAGGCAGAGCCTCATCCGAACAAAGTAGGTCAATAACATCTAAGAGCTTATCCATATTCTTGCCGCGCTTCTTCAAGCGTTTGTAGTCTTTCTTGAAGGCGGCAGTATATTTTACACGATATTTCATGCTTCAAGGCTTTGCTTAAGGTTCTTGCGCGCTGAGAAAATTGGGGATTTCACGTCGTGAGCAATCCGTTCTGCCTCACTCATTGCCGCAAGAGTCGCGGCATTCGGCGACTTAGAACATGTTATGGCGAACGGAATCCCTTGCGTCCGTATAGCTTGGCGCAAAAAGACATTAAATGCCGTGGACAACGACATGCCTAATTCGCCAAACAGCGTCTCGGCATTCGCCTTTAGTTCAGGGTCTATGCGAACTGTAAGATTTGTTGCAAGCATAAAAACTTTCTACATTATTTTTCCTATTGTGTATTATACCTTTTTATGCCGTGCAATGCAAGTGCAAACTACTAACTTCGCACTCACAAATACCCCACAAAAAGCGTAAGGCGAGGAAGAAGAATAAAACAATTAAGGGTGTGGCGTAATGCCACTCCCCGTCTTACTTTATCTTTTGGTAGTTACTTTTAGCGTATAAGCGAGAGGAACTCGGCGCGAACCTTCTCGTCCGTACGGAAGCTTCCCAGCACGGCGGAAGTCGTCATCTCGCTATTTTGCTTCTCTACGCCGCGCATCATCATGCACAAGTGCTTCGCATGGATGACTACCCCGACACCTTCAGCATCCACCTCGTCCATTATCGCGTGGGCGATTTGTTCAGTCATCCGCTCTTGAATCTGTAAGCGCCGCGCGAACATATCCACTATGCGCGCGAGCTTCGAGACCCCGAGAACCTTGCCCTTAGAGATATAACCTATCGCGCAAGTTCCATAGAACGGCAAGAGATGATGTTCGCAGAGGGAATAAAGCTCAATATCTTTGAGAATAACCATGTGGTTAGTCCCGCTCGTGAACTTAGCCCCATTGACTACTTTCTTAAGGCTCTGCCGATAGCCGCGCGTCAGATAAGTAAGGGACTTCGCGACGCGCTGGGGGGTCTTAAGGAGTCCCTCCCGCGCGGGATCTTCCCCGAGCTCAACTAGAAGGGACTTAATGAGCGCGGCGATTTTCTTCTCGTTCGGTTCTTTTATGCTCATACTTTCTCTCTGCCGCGCCGTGATTAGTCCGCCGTATGCGCGTCAATCTCACGCTTGACCGCGTCATATTCCTCAAGGATTTCCACCTTCGGCTTGCCCGTCAAAAGCGAAACGACGACAATGGCGATAAAGGCGAGGATGAAGCCAGGCACGAGTTCGTAGAGGTGCAGAATGGAGTCCGGATTCACCGCGAGATAGTCCGCCGAAACACCAAACTTCCAAACGAAGCAGGTCACCGCGCCGACGATCATACCCGAAATCGCGCCGATGAGATTCGTGCGCCGCCAGAAGAGTGCGAGTAGAATCAAGGGCCCAAACGCCGCGCCAAAGCCTGCCCACGCGAACGACACCATCTTCATAACGACTTTAAAGAAGGCACTATCCGTATTCATCGCCATAATAATCGCCGCGATCGCAACTGCCGCGACGGCGAGGCGCGAAACGAAGATAAGTTCGCGATTGGACGCGTTCTTGCGCAAAATCACCTTATAAAGGTCGTTTGAGAAGGAAGATGCCGAGACGAGGAGTTGGCTGTCGGCCGTGGACATAATCGCCGCCATAATGGCGGAAAGCAGGATGCCCGCGAGGACGCGTGCCCAAAAGCCATTCGCGAAGATACCGTTAATCATAATCATGAACATCCGCTCAGGGTCGCCCCCGACATCCGCGAGCGTAAGCCCACGCATCTTAAGATAGAGGTGAAAGACGAGCCCAATCACAATTGCCGCGCCGAGCGAAATCGTCACCCAGGTCATCGCAATGCGCCGCGAACCCTTCACTTCCGCGGGGTTGTCAATGGACATGAACCGCACGAGGATGTGGGGCATACCGAAATACCCGAGTCCCCACGCGAAACAGGAAGCGAGCCCAATAAAGCCCGTCGCCTTCATCGTCGTCGCACTCGTGAAGAGGGACTGCAAATAGGGGTTAATCTCGTTGAGTTGGTTCACCGTCGCGGCGAATCCCCCCGCTTGGCAAACGACTACCGCGGGGACGAGGACAATCGCGAGGAACATGAGCGTGCCCTGCACAAAGTCCGTCCAGCAAACCGCGAGGTATCCGCCGAGGAAGGTGTAGCCGACAACGACGAGCGCACCCACCCAAAGGCAGAATTGGTAGCCCGAGATTGAAAACGCCCCGCAGGAAATTGTCTCAGGGATTCCGAATGTCGAGGTAAAGAGTTTCGCGCAACTCACAAACCCCGATGCCGTATAGAAGGTAAAGAAAACGAGGATAATGACCGCGGCAATTATGCGCGAAATGCCCGTTGGATCACGAAAACGGTTCGCAATAAAGTCAGGGATAGTAATCGAATCGCGGCACTTATGGGAGTAGACGCGCAAACGGTGGGCGACAATCTTCCAGTTTAGGTAGGTGCCCACGAGAAGTCCAATGCCGATCCATGCTTCCGAAAAGCCGCCGAGGTAAATCGCGCCCGGGAGACCCATCAAGAGCCACCCCGACATATCCGAGGCTTGGGCAGAAAGCGCGACGACCCACTTGTTCATCTTGCGTCCGCCCAAATAGTAGTCGCCGAGCGACTCTTGGCAGTTCGTGAAGTAAAAGCCAATCGCCAACATAAGGACGAGGTAGGCGACGAAAGTTCCGAGTACTATCCAATCAAATGACATAACGCTTTTTCTTTATAAAAGACGCGCCTTGCGGCGCGCCATGAGATCTGAAATTGGTTAAACTATCTTAGAAGTCAAAGTAAGTTGTGAACTGCACGCGCTGGTCAGGCGAAGTGCCCTGGTTGTAGTAGTCCGACGTAAGGCGAGCATACTCAAGCGCGAAGTGCAAATTATCATTAACTTGATAGAAAGCCGTCAAATACGCGCGGTCGTTGTAGGTAATGCCCGTGCAACCACCCGCCTTATCGCTGCCGACATCGTCATCATCGGGATTATCAAAGCCATAACCAATCGCGAACGCCCAGTTATAGTTAAACTTGTAATTGAGGTCGAGGAAGCCGCCCATAGTCTGAACTGTCTTGCCGCGTGCATTCGCGGTATGGTAAGCAACGGAGTTACCCGCGCCCGCCTGAATACCGTTCAAGTTATCGCCCGCGAAGAACTGACCCGTAAGGACGAGCGCATCCGAATCGCTCTCGGAATCGTTAAGAACGCCTGCCACAATAGGGAGTGACGCGCCAACGAGGAGCATCTTCGAATCGTACTCATCGTACTCGCCGTCAAAAGTGTTGCCGCCCGTCCAGCGGTGGCTACGGTCGCGACCATACATACCGCCGATACCGACGAGCCAGTCATGACCCTTCGCCCAAGCCGCCTCATGCGAATAGACAACCGCGCCTTCGATAAGTGCCCAGCCAGAGGACGAATTATTCTCCTGTCCATCATAGTCGCGGTCGCCGCCCATGCCAGGACCGCCCTTAACAATACCGACGCGGACTTCGAGGTTATCCTTCTCGCCCTTGAAGTTCTTCGTCACACGGAACTGCGGACTGCGCCGATAGGGATGACCCGTATGCTCGAGCCACGCGCCATCGATTTCGCTCGGGGTGACAATCTTCCAGAGGTGCCATGTCTGACCCGCGAGGATAGACCAGCCTTTCTCCTCATTAATTGCCTCTAAGTACGCGTGACGCCAGTGGAAGCCGTAGTCGTTCTCGTTAACATTGCTACCGAAGATATCAAACTCGACCTTGCCCTTCACAGCCCAGCCGTTCCATGTCTCGGGTGTCTCAAGTTTCACACCGAAAATGGAGTTCTGCATCGCGAGCGAGGTATTGTGCCCCTGACGCTTAGCCGTCGCCTTGTTCGCAACCCAGTCCGTTGAGAAGTCGCCCACCGTGCCGCGCGAATTGTAAACCGCGTCAAGTTCGAGTGTTCCGTAAGGGGTAACCTTAATACCATTCGAGCTCAGCGGCTCAAAAATGCCCGCCGTAGCGTCCGCTAGATAATAAGAAGAACCCGAGGCAGTCGTATAAACCTTACCCGATTCGCTAACCGTCGTACCCTCATCATGGGGACGCGCCGCGTTCGCGGCAACTTCGGTCTTGGTAGCCCCCTGCGCGGGCTTCGCCTGAGCACCCTCTAATTGGGCAATGCGCTCAGCCTGCGCTTTATTCTCGGCTTCGAGTTTGTTCAAACGCTGAATAAGCGCTTGCAAATCAGCCTGGGTGACTGTGTCGGACGGTGCCGCAAGTGCCCCCGTTAGGGTAGCGCATGTAGCGGCGACGGCAATTAGTAGACTTTTCATATCCTTATTATATCATAAATTGAGGCGAAATTGCACGACTTTTTTACTTTTGCGGCATTTTCTCGCCTCTTGTTATTTCGTGTTTAAACCTGCCACTCTTCGGTTTTCGCCTTTTGTTCGATGGGGTTTGAATAGATTTCGCGCTCATCACGAGGCTCAGCCTTAGGCTCTAGCGCATTTTCAAACTTCGGCAAAACGCGCTGGGGGGCATCCTCTTTAAGGATTGCCGCCGCACCGCTCGCCGTGCGCGCATTACCATTAGCAACGCCCGTAAGTGCCGCGGCCGCGGCGAGTTCCTCCTCGGTAACCGCCTCTCGCGCATCAACTGCCGCGCGCGCCGAATCATCTATCTCCCCAAGTCGCGAATGTCGCGGGGGCAACGGCTTCAGAAGCGGATCGCCCTCCTGTATCATCGTGCACTTTAAAGGCTCCTTGATATATTCCTCAATTTCAGGAATCGCGAAGGACTCGTCTTCATCGGCGAAACTAATGGCAATTCCCGTTGAGCCCGCACGCCCCGTGCGTCCGATACGGTGCACATAGTCCTCGGCCTCATAGGGGAAGTCGAAGTTAATCACATACTCAAGTCCCTTAATATCAATGCCGCGCCCGGCGACATCCGTCGCGACAACGACCTTAATCTCGCCTTCACGGAACGCATCCAGCACCTTTAGGCGCTTATTCTGGTTCACATCGCCCGAGAGCATTTCAACCGAAATGCCGCGCACCCTTAAGGACGCGTACACATCTTCAGTCGTCGCGCGGCGGTTGCAAAACACAATCGTCCGTGCCTCGGGATGGAGTGCTATATGGTTAAAGAGGACAGTGAACTTATCCTTCGCACGGATGCAATACACGACTTGACGGACGGTATCCGTCGCATTCGTCTCGCTCGCGACTTCCGCCTTATACGGCTCATTCATCCAATTCAGCGCGAGTTTCATAACCGTATCATTCAAAGTCGCCGAATAAAGCATCGTCGTACGCTTATCCTTCGGCGGCAAGTAGCTCATAATGCGCCGCACATCAGGAATAAAGCCCATATCAAGCATACGATCCGCCTCATCAATGACGAGGGTATCAACGCACGAGAGATCCAGTACATGGGTCTTAACGAAGTCCAAAAGCCGTCCTGGTGTCGCCACGAGTAAATCGACAGGCGCATCACGCAATTCATGCTTCTGGCGGTCATAGTCCATGCCCCCATAAACGGCGAGCGACCGAAGATCGCAGTACTTACCAATCGCGTCCGCGTCCTTGCAAATCTGGATAACGAGTTCCCGCGTGGGGGCGATAACGAGTGCACGCGGCATACCGCTCTTCGTCGCACGATTCTCAGGCGTGCGCAAATAGCGCGTTAAAATCGCGACGAGGAATGCCGCGGTCTTGCCCGAACCTGTCTGCGCCTTGCCCGCGATATTGCGTCCCTCAAGAGCCTGCTCGAGGCTCAGGGCTTGGATGTCGGTACAATACTTAAAGCCTAATTCGGCGATACCGTGTAAGACTTCCGTCGGCAAATTGAAGTCCTGAAAACGCTTCTTGCCTTCCATCGGCTCCACGATGAAGGAAGCGGGATCCCACGCGGCATGTGCCGCGGCGCGTGCCGCACGCTCTTTTTCGCTAACTACGCCGCCTGGGCGCATTTCACCCGCGGCAGTATTGAAGCGTCCACCCCGACGCGGCTTATCATTGCCCCGCCGCGGCGCTTTACCCATTTCACGACGCGACTTATCCTTACGGTTGTTAGGTTGTTGAAATACATTAGTCCCCGCGCCCGCACGCTCCTTGCGTCCACCTTGGTCGCGGCGATCTGTGCGCGAAGACCCCGCACGCGGCGCGTTCCCACCCTTGCGGTTCTTACCATTCTTATCTTTGCGGCGCGGCGAATTTTGGCTCTTACCACCGCTCTTGCCAGGCTTCGCGGGGACGGACTTCTTACCCGTGAATACTTGTGCTATCTTCTTAAATAAACCAAATGCCATAATTTAACATTCTTCCTGCCACTAAACAGCAACTAAACGAATAACTAAACCTAAAGCAAGAAGCGCGGCAACGTCCGCCGCCGCCGCGCTCTTGTACGCCTTAACGCTTCGAGAACTGGAAGCGCTTACGGGCACCGGGTTGACCAGGTTTCTTACGCTCTTTCATACGGCTATCGCGCGTCATGCACCCAGCCTTCTTAAGAGCCGCACGCGTCGACTCGTCCGCCGCGGCAATTGCACGCGCGAGACCATGGCGGATAGCCCCCGCCTGACCCGCGACACCGCCGCCCTTGACGAACACGACGACATCGACCTTGGTGAGGTCATAGCCCGAAATCGCGACGGGTTGCTTCAAATAATCACGAAGCGCTTCAGAAGGAATGTACTTCTCAAGAGCCTCACGGTTAACACTCCACTCGCCCTTACCTTCGACGAGACTTACACGCGCAGTAGCGGTTTTACGACGACCCGTACCAGCGGAAATGACTTTCTTTGTGGCCATTTGAAATATCTCCTTCTACATCTTAGAGCTTAATCTCGACCGGCTTTTGGGCGGCGTGTTCATGTTCGGCACCCGCGAAGACTTTCAGACGCGTCATCATCTTACGCGCAATGTTGTTCTTCGGGAGCATGCCCCAGACCGCTTCCTTAATCATGCGGTCAGGATGTTTCGCGCGCATTTCAGCCGCGGTGAAGGACTTAAGTCCACCCCGATAGCCGCTATAACGCTGATACTCTTTCTGCTCTTCCTTGTTGCCCGTGAGCTTAACTTCCGCCGCGTTAATCACGACAACGAAAGCACCCGCGTCAACCGAGGGATCGTATGTGGGCAGATCTTTCGCCCGCAGTTTATTCGCGACGACTACGGCCAGTCGCCCTAAGGCGACGCCCTTCGCGTCAATTACATACCAAGCGCGCTTGTCGCCTGGATTCGGAGCATGATAGCTCTTTTGCATCTTTACTTTTCCTTCTTTGCGGCTTTGTACCCTTTATCCGGGGCTTTGTCCGCGGTCTTTGACCAGAGCCCCATGCCCCAGCCACGCGAGCCGATTCTTTCCCGACCTCGCTAACAGCCTAATATGATACCAAATTGGTCGCCCAAACGCAAGCACAAACTTCAACTTTTCACTTTCCCGCCGAAAAGGAGGGCGGAGACGAGTGCGGTAAATGGTGCGACGAGGACGAGTCCAAAACTGCCGACGAGCGTCTTAACGAGCTCCGCCGAGACGAGTGTCGCGTTCAGAAAGTCCAACGGATGCGTCCCCTGCGCGGCGAAAACCATCAAAAGCGTGAGGTAGCCTCCCGAATAGGCGAGGAGCAAAGTCGTAGTCATCGTGCCGACGACGCTACGCCCTATGCGGAAGCCCGACTTTAGAAGCGTCCCAAACCCGAGCGCGGCATTATGGTGCTTCACCTCGCAAACCCCCGCGGCAATATCCATCGCAAGATCCATCACTGCCCCCGAAGAGGCGAGCACGATTGCACCAATAAAGATATCCTGCAAATTGAGGGTCGGATACCCCGAGTAGATGAGTTGCCCCGCGTAAGGCATCGTCGCGCCATCTACATGCATAAGCCGCGCGAAGATATGCGCGAGAATAAGTGACGCGGCGACTCCGAGCATAGCCCCAAGAAATGCCGCGAGTCCCTTCCGCGTCCAGCCCGCCACAAGGTACATAATAACAGCGGTAAGAAGCCCCGTCACAATGAAAACGAGCGTGGAAGCGTGCCAACCTTGCAAAACGAGCGGCACGAGAATCTTCCAAAGAACAAGACAACTAAAGACGAAACTGAAGAGTGCCTTCGCGCCAACGGCTCCCCCGAAGACGCAAAGAAATGCAGCGAACGCAATAAGGAACACGAGCCCCCAACCAAGTCGCCAATGGTCACGCGCGACAAGTACTGTCTCAGGTGTCGCGTTCGCTGGCAAAATCACAAGCGCCTTATCCCCCGCGGCAAACTTCTTATCTAATTCCATTTGGGAACGGATCTCATTTTCCGCGCGGTACTCTACACCTTCTAGATTCACGGTTAAGTGTTGCGTGCCATATTCAAGGAGTCCGTGTTGGACAAGTTCCGAATTGTCTACGGCAATGACACGCGCGACTTTCGCGCGGCGAGTATCATCCACATAGGTATTCAGGCTCGGCAAAAACCAAAGCGCAATTGTCACCGCGGCAAAAACAAGTGTCGCCGCGGCACTACGGAACCTACTTGTTAGGCGCATAAAAGCTCTTGAGGACATGCGCGATTTGCGTATTCTCGTAAAAGCCCGCGAACTTCTCCGCGCCCACGCCCATAGCCGTCGTTAGAACTGGCATAGCCGTATGCGCACCCGAACTCCAGCCAATGCCTGACTTATGCGAAAGAATAAGGCGGCAGGCTCCCCCAAGCAAATAACGCTTAGGACCATCATACTTCGCGTTCTCGTTCACATGAAAGGCGTAAAGATCCTTGTCATGCTTAAACGCTTTCTCGAGTTCCCCCTTCTCTTTCACCGTCAACAAGAGTGGCGAAGGGACGGAATTGGTAGCTGTCTCGAATTGGAGTCCATAAGCACTCGTTATAAGCGGCTGAATGGACGCGAAGTCCGCCGCGGTATTCGACTTAAAGAACTTACGCACACGCGAATCAAAGGTGTCGGTGCTCATGGTCTGCCCCGCGAGACGCTCCATGTAAAGCGCGTAGCCCGTGTCGGCGAAACCCATAGAAAGTCCGCCCGTCTCATGGTCGCCCGTGACAACTACGAGCGTTTCACCCGGGTGTGCGTCACGAAACTTGAGCGCGACTTTAACCGCGTCATCTAACGCGAGGACATCCCGCAGGTTCGTCGCCGCGTCATTGGCGTGACCTGCCCAATCAATGCGTCCGCCCTCAATCATCATAAAGAAACCCGCCTCACCCGTTAGGACATCAATCGCCTTCTGGGTAAGCTCCGCGAGCGTCGGCTCATTGCATGGCTCATTGCGGTCAATTGAATACCGCAAGGCATCATTCCGAAAGCGCGTCAGTATCTTACCGCACCCCGGCTTCAGCGCGAGGAAGTCCGTCCGATTCGAGATTATGGTGTAGCCCTTCTGCGCGGCATAATTATAGGGAGCCTCTGAAGAAACCGAGAGCCCACCTCCCGCGAAGAAGTCAAAGCCCGAGTCCGCAAGGTCTTTCGCAATGCCGTCCATATCGCCGCGCGTGGCACGATGAGCATAAAATCCCGCGGGGGTCGCGTGCGTTAGCGTGACCGTCGTCAAAATACCAACCTTGCGTCCAGCCTCTTTTGCCGCGGTCGCACACGAATAAACCGTCTTGCCACTCGCGTCCACACCAACAGATCCATTGCGCGTCTTTACCCCACACGCAATAGATGTTGCCGCCGCGGCAGAGTCCGTCACGAGAGAGTTCGCCGAACAGGTGCGCGTAGTACCCTGTATAGGCAAGTTGTTCATCGCAAGCTTCCCGCGCCCATCCTTGCGCGAGAACTCCTCGGCAATCATCCGTTGCGGAATGGACATGCCGTCCCCAATAAAGAGGAAAACATACTTAGGGACGCTTTCAGCCGCCGAAACAGTTAGAAACAAAACACCACAAAGGGCAATAACGAGATTCAGTTTAGCAAATGCACTTTTCATAATACTATTATTTTAGCACAATCCGCCTCAGAATGCAACCGTTAAAGGTTAAATTCACCCTGTCCTTGAGATGTCCAGAAGTAAATGCAAGAAAAACCTTGCGCTTGCTTTGGGACCTCTCACCTTAAGACGCGGCACATACTGAACTCGTTTTTAGTCGATTTTCGGGTCTTTTTTTTTCCTTCGCCTGCCGAGCGATCTGAGATGGCGAGCAAAAATTTTCCGCTCGCCATCT
>CAVCAF010000023.1:0-18204 GCA_963600185.1 Azospirillum sp. 51_20
GTCGTGATTGGGGGTACGGGCGCTTTGAAGTCATCTGCCGCGAACGCGGCACTTGTCGCGGCGATAAAGAGTGCCGCAGTTAGAAGTGAATGACTTTTCATAGAAGAGTTCCTTTAATGTAGGTTGGAAATTATAACAAATTTACTGGTTTGTTGAAGTGACGCCACAGATGCCGGATGAGAAGCCTGAGCGGACATATTCGACGCGGCGCTTGCCCGTCTTCTCTAGAATAATTGCCGCCGCGTCTAGAAAGCGTGGCCACTCGGTGCGCGAGAAGTCCGTCTTAACGCCTTTCGCGTACAAATACGCGGCAATATAAATATCGTGGGTCGTGAAGATGCCGAGCGTGCCGGTAAAGCGTGCGAACTGTTCGTCTTCATATTTAAGTGCCGCGGTGCGAAGCGGCATAAACCCGCGCTGCTGTCCCGTCGCCATATACTCAAGCATACGCGCGAAGAAGGAGCCGTCCCGAAAGACTTCCCAGACCTCATGCTCATCGGCGATGAATGCGCACGAATTGCCGACGACGGGGTCCGTCGGTATTTCCGCGCCGTTTAGCCCCATGCCTTCGGCAATAAGTGCCGCGGTCTGGACGGTGCGCAAAAGCGGACTTGCCCTGAATTGAACATTATCCGCCGCGCCTTTAAGTGCCGCGCCAAATGCGCGACTCATCTCCATGCCCGCCCCCGTTAGCGAAACTGCCGCGCCGAAGGTTGGGTCTTCGTGGTCGATTTGGGTGCGCTCGCCATGACGAACGAGGAGGAGAACGCGGTTCCCCTCCTCTAATTCGTGACGAATGTCTTGTAAGTTCACCATCGAGCTTACTTCATGCGTCCCGTATAAGCGTCAACGCCCGAGTTGTCGATCTTCGCATTGAAAAAGGCGTTCATAGCCTCATTGCCCTTCGCGTCCCACGGACGCGGTCCGCCCTCGAGCTGAACCGCCCAGAGCTTGAGTTGCTTCTTGTGCCAGTTGACCGAGCAATTCGTGCCCCACGCGCCGCCGTGCCCGAACCAGCTATCTTCCGTATCCTTAACTGGCGCGGAGAGTCCGAGCGAGTAGCCGCCGAGTCCTTCAGGACGCGTCGAGACGGCGAGGATGTTCTTAACGGTCTCTTCCTTAAGAATGCGCACGCCGTTTTCGCCCAGGCCGAGATTCATAAGCATCTTGTAGAACTTAACTTGGTCGCGCGCCGTTGTCCAGAGCCCCGCACCCGCCGAAGCGAAGACGCGGCTACGGTCGTTGTAGGGACGCTGCTGCCAAGCGTGCTCACGCATATAAGTCGCGGGCTCTTCGCCATGGGCAATGTAGCTCTCGAAGAGGTGCGCCTGCTGCTCCTCTGTCGGCCAGAAGCCCGAGCTCGTCATACCCAAGGGGTCAAGGACGGTCTTCTGGAGGTAATCTTCCCAGCGCATACCCGTCACGGCTTCGACGACTGCCGCGCCAATGTCGATACCCGTGTTCGAATATTGTTGCTTCGTACCAGGCTCAAACATAAGCGGACACGCCGCGGCAATTGCCGCCGTCTGGCGCAAGGGCGCACCGCCCGACCAACCGCCATGGCGCAACTTTTCCTGCTTCGCGCAAATCTCGAAGGGGAAGCCGCCCGTGTGGTTGAGCACCATGCGAATCGTGAGGACATTCTTCGCTTGGTGCAAGGTCTTCACGCCATTCGTCTCGCTATCGAGCACCCACAGGGTCTTAAACTCGGGCAGGTACTTCGAGACGGGGTCGTCCAGCGTAATCTTACCTTCCTCAACGAGCTTGGCAATCGTCACACCGCAGAAGCCTTTCGTCTGCGAGCACTGCATGTAAATATCATCTACCGTAAGCGGACGCTTCGTCGCGACATCCGCATAACCAACACAAGTCACTTCTTCGTAGCCGTCTTTATAAAGAATCGCGATTGCGCCCGGGAGTGCCCCCTTCTCAACATACGGCATAATCGCATCTTTCACGAATGTTGTCCCTGACGGCTTGCCTCCCGTAAGCGAATCATACTTCGCCTGAGTCGTGCAACCCGCGAAGGCGAGTGCTGCCGCGAACGCGGCAAGTAGCATTGGTTTCTTCATTACTTTTTCTCCTCTTGTGTGGTTAGTAGTTAGTTAACAAAATTAGCGTAGAGTCGGGTTGTCAAACTCACGGATGACATCCAGCAACTGCTCGGCAAGGTCGGGGTCGACTTCGAATATGTTTTCCGCTTCCGAATAAGTGTTGTTGTTGATATTCGCCTTCACGGCAATGAAGCGCTCAAACTTCTCCTTCTTAGAGCGCTTGAAGTTCTTTTCCTTATCCAGCAAGCCGTGATTCACGAGGTTCTGGAAGATGTCATTCACATGCTTCGGGTCAACATGCATACGCTGCGTGCGGATGTCGCGCCACGTGTCGGACTTAAAGGTCTTCGCGAAGTCATTCGAGACGCGATCGCTCGTGCCCTTACGAAGTTCAACGAGTCCGAGTCCATTGATATAAACAGCCGTACGGTGAATCGGGTCGCGGTTCATGTTGTAGTAGTGGATATCCACCCAGTTTAGCTGGCTCTCCTGCACCGTGATATACGGATTCTGCCAGAAGGGTCCGCACCCCGAAAGTGCCGCGATCGCGGCACTTGCCATTATAAGCCACAACTTCTTACGCATATTTCAGCCGCTCCTAATAAGGTTAAGTTTGGGGCACTCTCTATCGGCAGGTGGAGTCCCTCAAGCGCCTTTTGAGAAAAGCCACCCGTCGCGACGAGCGTGAAGTCGCCCGAGAAGGACGCTTTCAGCTCGCCGATAATTTCGCGCACCATCCCCCGATAGCCTACCGCCATCCCGAGTTGCATCGCCTCGACCGTGGAGTGACCAATCTTAGGGACTTTCTCAAAGCCAAGATCAAGGCGCGGCAGTTGTGCCGTGCGTTCGGCGAGATAGTCCCGCATGAGGGGGAAGCCTGGCGCGATTACACCACCGCGCCAGACCTTGTCCGCCGTAATAACTGCCGCGGTGAAGGCAGTGCCAAAGTCCATCACAATGACAGGCGCACCAAAGCGCGTCAACGCACCCGCCGCGTCCGCGAGGCGGTCGTTGCCAATCGTCTGAGGCTCAGGATAATCAAAGGCGACTTCAGGGAACGCCTCTTTAAAGAGTGCGAGGTTAATCGCATAGAATGGGAGCTTTAGTTGCCGCGCTAATTCGCGCCACGCGTTGTCCTTCGCGGGGACGACTGAGATGTAAGCGAGCGCGGCAAATTGTGCGCGTGCCTGCCAAGCGCGGACTTTCTCCGCCGCTTCTTCAAAAGATCCGTCACAATGCGCGGCACACTTTATCGCGCCGCCCTCATATTCACCGAGGGCAGTTGAGGTGTTGCCGACATCGACGACGAGTATCTTTAGACTGCACGCCATTCGAGGGAGAGATCAATTGAGCCCGCGCTATGCGTCAAACAGCCAAGCGAAATAGCCGTAACACCCGTCGCGGCAACTTCTTTCGCGCGGTCAAGCGTTATGCCGCCCGAGGCTTCCGTCTTCGAAATGCCGCGGCAAAGTTTCACGCACTTCTTCATGTCGGCTGTGCTCATGTTGTCAAGCATGATCCATTCAGGCTTCGCCTTAAGTGCACTCGCACATTCGCGAACGGACTCTACCTCAACTTCAACAGCCAACTTCGGGAACGCCTTGCGCGCGGCAATCACGGCTTGGTCGAGCTCGTCTGGGTCGCCACCCTTCCAAAGGCGACGATGATTGTCTTTCATAAGGACGCGATCGTACATGCCCATACGATGATTTGTGCCGCCGCCGCAGAGAACCGCATACTTCTCAAAGACGCGCAGTCCCGGCGTCGTCTTGCGTGTATCAAGTATCAAAGTGCCGCGCTTCTTTGTCGCGTCTACAAACTTGCGCGTCAAAGTCGCCGTCGCGCACATTCTTTGCATGAAGTTAAGTGCCGTACGCTCCGCCGCGAGAATAGAACGCGCCTTGCCACGGAAAATAAGGATAGGCTCTTTCTCTTTAACAACTGAGCCGTCAGGCTTAAGTATCTTCACACGAATAGTCGGGTCAACCGCACGCAAAACAGCCTTCGCTACCGTCGCGCCCGCGACAACGCACCCCGTCCCTTTCGCATAAATCTCGCCTGTCGCGATGACCTTCGGGTCAACAAGTGCCTCGCTCGTCGCGTCGCACCACTTCGCCGTGCGCGTTTCTAGCGCGTCCGCCAAATCCTCGTCTAGCGCAAGCCGCACCGCGGCACGCGCACGCGTTGAACGCATGACATCCTTCATCCCTAGCCCCCAAGTCTAATTTAGATTTGCGACAGAAACTCGAGATGTCCGTAAAGGACATAGACGAGTCCACCCGCGAGCGCAAGCGCCACGACCGCGGCAATAAGCGCAATCGTCGCGGCAACCTTATTCGTGCCCGAGCGGGACTTCTTCGGTTCCTCGGCATCGAGCTTAAAACGATCAGCAATCGTCACGCCACTCGTCGTTGTGACACTAGGCATAGGAGCAACAATCGGTTTCTTCAGTTTCATACCTACTATTATACCACGCCTAACGGACAAATTGCAACTGCTTTTTATAGAAGAATTCCGCTGGGATTCGACCCCGATACGACAAAAAGACAGCTCAAGGAGGTTATAGAAGAATTGCAACAGCCCCAGCCCCACAATATCCCGTCGAAATGAAAGGCTAGAGAGCGGACAGTATTTGGCAAATCAAAAACCACCCAATTATCTAGAGGACGGACTTTTCAATTGACAAACTGGACTTCCGCGACACTTTATCCACGGATTTACACAGATTTCCACGGATTTTATCTTAACGCAAAGACAGCAAAGGGAACGCAAAGAACGCAGAGGCTTTACGCTAGTTGAAGTGCTAAGTTGAAGAGAGGAAGGGTTAAGCTCTATACTGTTTTTAGACAGGATTAACAAGATTTACAGAATATGGGCTCTTGTTTTGCTCACGCAGAGCCGCAGAGCTCGCAGAGATTCTTAAAATTGTAGAGCTGTAGATTTTTCTATAATTCTACAACTCTACACGGCTAAACACCCTCTGCGGTCTCTGCGCCTCTGCGCGAGATTTAAACATAGAAAAACACAATCCTGTTAATCTTGTAAATCCTTTCAAAAACAGCGCAGGAAGATAATCTTCCTCAATATCCGTGTGAATCCGTGGATAAAATCGGCTTCCGCCGCGTTTAGACGCAAATGAGGATGATACCAGGATTGGGCGATCGCTTATAAGTAAGCGGCACATCATAATAGGCAGGGAACGCGAGTGCCTGCGCTGAGAAGATGTCCCCCGCATATTCTCCGTCTAAATACCCGCGAATATGATTCTGACGAAGATACTTGCGGCACGCGGCAAGCACGCCTTCTTTAATGCGTGAAGTGCCGCCGCTAGAACCATAGCCAACTACAACGGCAAAAAGTTTTGGTCCGCTACCACGTGCGGCGGAAATTATCCGTTCTAGCCTCGCGAGGGCTTCATCCACACGCGCACCATGAGCATGCAAATCATACTCTTCTAGTGTCCTCATACCCTAAGCGCGGCGATCTTAGTTCTCGGCATAAGCGCCCAAGAACACGAAATGTTCAATTTCGGGGTCAAGCGAGAGTTCCGACAGAAGGCAAAGGACGCGCGGGTCATTTGGATTCGCGTCAAAGTCGAATGTAAAGCGAAACTCGAAGTCCCTGCCTGGAATAGGACGCGACTCAAGCTTTGAGAGGTTGACATCAATTGAAGCGAACTTCGAGATTATCGCGTTTAGTGCGCCTGGACGATGAGGGACGCTCAGCATAAGGCTTAGTTTATTGGCGTCGGGGTATATCTCAAGATTCTTTGAGATACAAATGAACCGCGTATAGTTAAACGCCGCGTCGCTGATATCCTCGGCAATTACTGAAAGTCCGTAGAGTTCAGCACACGAACGCGAGGCGATTACCGCGGCATCGCGCCGCCCACTCGCGGCAAGTTCCTTCGCTGCACGCGCCGTATTTGTTCCCGGCACAACTTTTATCGCGGGATAGCTCTTAAGAAAGTTCGTGCATTGCGCAATGGCGTGGGGATGACTCGAGACCGAGCGGATATCCTCTAAGCGTGCGCCTGGCACGGCCAATAAGACATGGTTAACCTTTAGGCGCAGGGCACGGACAATATGAAAGCGGTGCTTGCACATAAGGTCATAAACGGCGGTAACCGTCCCCGCGGCAGAGTTCTCAACGGGCAACACACCATACGGACAGTCACCCTTCTCGACCGCCTCAAAGACGCGCTCAAAGCCGTCCACGAACTTGATTGTGGGGAAGTTAAAGAAGCGCGAAGCCGCCTGTTGCGCGTACGCGCCTTCCACGCCCGGCACAGCCACCGTCGCGCGTGTCGGGAACTTCGCCGCCGTTGCCACGCGTGCTTCACGAATGGTGCGTGTAAGGGGTGAATCGCCTTTCAATAATACGCGTTGCCGCGCTTTAGAAATATTAAAGAGAGTGGAAAAGAAGAGCCGCGCGTCATTCTCATAGTCAGGGCCGACCTCCTCAGCGACATGCGACAAAATGGCACGCTCGCGAGCGGGGTCCGTAATAGCGACACCCATTTCACGCTTTGCCGCCGCAACATCGCGCGAGACTTTGAGGCGATCGATAAAGAGCTGAATCAACTTCTCATCAATCGCGTTGATTTTTTCGCGGGCTTCTTCTAACTTAGTCATAAAGCCTCCACAATCGCCGCACCCATTTCGGCAGTCGAAACTGCCACGCCGCCCGCGGCAATGTCAACCGTACGAATGCCCTTCGCGAGCACCGCGCCGACTGCCTGCTCTATCGCGTCCGCCTCAGCTTTCAAGCCAAAGGAATGGCGCAACATGAGAGACACCGAGAGAATTGTCGCGATTGGGTTCGCAATGTTCTTTCCCGCGATATCGGGTGCCGAGCCATGGATAGGCTCGTAGAGTCCGTGTCCACCTTCACCTAATGAGGCGGAAGGCAACATGCCAATCGAACCTGTAATCTGCGAGGCTTCGTCCGAGAGGATGTCGCCGAACATATTTTCCGTCAAAAGGACATCAAAGTGGGCAGGGTCGCGCACGAGTTGCATCGCGGCATTATCAACATACATATGGTCTAGCGCAATATCAGGATATTCCGCCGCGCCTAGTCGCGTCACCGTTTCGCGCCACAGGCGGGAAGTCGCGAGCACATTCGCCTTATCAACACTCGTCACGCGCCCCTTACGCTTACGCGCCGCTTCAAAGGCGAGTCGCGCAATGCGTGTAATCTCAGGGACAGAATACGGCATCTTATCAAGCGCACTTTGTCCGTCCGCCGCGGTCTCGTGTGCACCAAAGTAAATGCCGCCAATAAGTTCGCGCACGACGAGGACATCAATGCCCGCCGAGACAATCTCAGGCTTCAGGGGGCTCGCGCCTTTGAGCGCTTCCCACACTTTCGCGGGGCGCAGGTTGCCGAAGAGCCCAAGTTCCTTACGGAGGGTCAAGAGAGCCCGCTTCTCGGGACGCTGGGGACCTGGCAAGGCATCCCACTTCGGACCGCCCACCGCGCCTAGCAACACGGCATCCGCCGCCTTACACGCCGCGAGCGTCGCGGCGGGCAAGCAATCGCCACAAAGATCATAGGCCGCGCCCCCGACGGGGTAAGTCGTCATCTCAAAGTCTTGACCGAACTTCTTAGCGGTCGCCGCGAGGACTTTCACCGCCTCGCCCACAATCTCGGGACCTACTCCGTCCCCAGGAATAACTGCAATTGTCTTTTTCATTTGCGTCCCTTCAAATATGCCGCGAGCCCGCCCGCCTTAATCAATTCACGCATAAAAGGCGGGAACGGTTCTGCCGCGAAATGTGCGCCTGTCGTCTCGTCCACTATCGTGCCTGTATCAAAGTCGATTGAGACTGCGTCGCCGTTTTGGATAGCCGCCGCGGCCTCGGGGCACTCCAAAATTGGGAGCGCGATATTAAGCGCGTTGCGATAAAAGATGCGCGCGAAACTCGCGGCAATTACGCAACTTACACCGCAGGTCTTAATCGCGAGCGGCGCATGTTCACGCGACGAGCCGCAACCAAAGTTGCGCCCCGCGACGAGGATGTCGCCCGCCTTCACATTCTTCGCGAAGGTCGCGTCAATATCTTCCATACAATGCGTCGCGAGCTCTTTCGCGTCGGGCGTATTCAGATAACGCGCGGGAATAATAACATCGGTATCGACATTGTCGCCGTATTTATGGACTTTACCTTTAGCATTCATAATTAGCACACTCCTTCTGGGGACGCGATACGCCCCGCAATTGCACTCGCCGCGGCAACAGCAGGGCTGGCGAGATAGACTTCACTTTCAACATGACCCATGCGCCCAACGAAGTTGCGGTTCGTCGTCGCGACACAGCGCTCACCCTTAGCGAGAATGCCCATGTGCCCGCCGAGGCACGGCCCGCATGTCGGCGTTGAAACAGCGCACCCTGCCTCAACGAAGATCTTAAGAAGACCTTCTTCCATCGCCTGTAAATAGATGCGCTGGGTGGCGGGAATGACGATACAGCGAATGTTGGGGGCGACTGTGTGACCCTTCAAGATTTCCGCCGCCGTGCGCAAGTCGCTAATGCGTCCGTTCGTGCACGAGCCAATGACGACTTGGTCAATGGCAATGTTGCCCACTTCAGAAATCTTCTTCGTATTCTCAGGCAAATGCGGGAAGGCTACCGTCGGCTCAAGTGCCGCGAGATCAATCTCAACTTCACGCGCATAAGCAGCATCGGGATCGGGCGCGTAAATACGCGGCTCTTTTGCGCCATGCTCTTTTAAATAAGCGAGCGTCTTATCGTCGACAGGGAAGATGCCATTCTTCGCCCCCGCCTCAATCGCCATATTCGCGATAGAGAAGCGGTCGTCCATAGAAAGCGCCGCGACACCTTCGCCGACGAACTCGAGCGACTGATAACGCGCACCATCTACACCGATGAGACCAATTAAGTGCAAAATGACATCCTTGCCACTCACCCACTTACGCGGAGCGCCCTTCAAGACGACTTTAATTGCCGAGGGGACGCGGAACCAAGTCTCGCCCGCGCTCATGCCCGCCGCCATATCCGTCGAGCCAACGCCCGTGGAGAATGCGCCGAGTGCCCCATAGGTGCAGGTGTGACTATCCGCGCCAATTACGAGGTCGCCCGCCGTAACGAGGCCCTTCTCAGGCAAGAGCGCGTGTTCAATGCCGCAATCGTGTCCGACTTCGAAATAGTTTACAATGCCTTGCTCTTTAGCGAAAGTGCGCATACAGGCACACTGTGCCGCGGCTTTAATATCCTTGTTCGGCGTAAAGTGGTCTGGAACAAGCGCAATCTTCGCGTTATCAAAGACTTTCTCCTTACCGAAGCTCGGGAAAACCCCAATGGCGACTGGCGTAGTAATATCATTACCCAAAACCAAGTCTAACTTTGCCATAACGAGTTCGCCCGCATGGACTTCATCTCTCCCGGCATGTGCCGCGAAGATTTTTTGTGTCATTGTCATTGCCATAGGAACCTCATTTATTACTTATCTGTGTGACCGCCCGAGAGCATGTCCTCTTCGTAAGTCTGTTGCGCAATAGCCGCCGCACCCGCGCCAAGCCGCTCCGATTGCCCCGCGAGCATACGATTAACCGCGTCCAGCGTGGAGAGAATCGACCCTTCAATAACATCCGTCGAGACACCCTTGCCACGATACGCGCCCGCTTCATCGGAGATCTTCACATTAACCTCGCCGAGCGCGTCACGATATTCGGTAACTGCCGCGATACGATAATCAAGAAGCTTAAACGGATGACGCACAATCTTCTCAATGGCGCGGACGGACGCGAAGACGGGGCCCGTACCATACGCCGTCTCAGTAACCTTCTCGCCGCCGCGCTCAAGCGTAACACACGCCGTTGAGTACATGCGGTTGCCACTCGAAACCACATAGTTAACGAGTTGCCAATCGTTCTCGCGATGGAGATGGCCAACCGCCGCTTCAACAAGCGCGATAATGTCACGATCTTCAATCGTTTTCTTGCGGTCGGCGAGAACCTTAAAGTCGCCGAAGAGCTTGTCTTCAACGGACTTCTCGAGCGTATACCCGAGTTCCACGAGCCGCTGGGCGAACGCGTGCTGTCCCGAATGTTTGCCGAGTACGAGTGCCGTCTTCTTGAGCCCCACGCTCTCAGGCGTCATAATCTCGTAAGTCTTCGCGTTCGCCATGACACCATGCTGGTGAATGCCGCTTTCGTGTGCGAAGGCGTTCGCGCCAACAATTGCCTTATTCGGCGCAATCTTAACGCCCGTAATCGTCTGCAAAAGCTGGGCGGTCTTCGCAATCTCTTCCGTACGGATATTGTAGCCGATATCGTAGACATCGTGGCGCGTGCGAAGGTTCATAACGACTTCCTCAATCGCGGCATTGCCCGCGCGCTCACCGATGCCGCAAATGCACCCTTCGACCTGCCGCGCACCCGCCGCGACACCCGCGAGCGAATTGGCGACGGCGAGACCCAAGTCGTCGTGGCAGTGCATTGAGATAATCGCCTTGTCAATATTAGGTACGCGCGTGATGACATTCGTCACCATTTCGCTAACTTCCTTCGGTGTCGCGTAGCCTACCGTATCGGGCAAGTTCACCGTTGTCGCGCCCGCCTTAATGACCGCTTCCACGACGCGGCACATATAGTCCTTATCGGTGCGTGTCGCGTCCTCAAGCGAGAACTCAACATCCTCACAATAGTTGCGCGCGTATTTCACCGCGTCAACCGCGCGTTGCAACGCTTGCTCGCGCGTCATTTTGAGTTTATACTCTAAGTGCAAATCACTCGTCGCGAGGAAGGTATGAATGCGCGGTCTTTTCGCGCCTTTAACCGCCTCATACGCCGCGTCAATATCCTTGAGTAGCGCACGCGAAAGTGAAGCAACTGTAATGTCGTCTACGGACTCCGCAATCGCCTTAACGGACGCAAAGTCGCCTGGCGAAGCAATCGCGAACCCTGCCTCGAGAATGTCCACGCCGAGCGCCTGCAATTGCCGCGCCATGCGGACTTTTTCCTCAATGTTCATTGAGTACCCTGGGGCTTGCTCACCGTCCCGCAAAGTCGTATCAAATATCTTTATCTTATCCATCTAATCAATTCTCCTTTGCTTTAGCGGGCTCAGCCGCCTTCGGCTCTTCTATTTTCTTCGCCTCTTCGGCTGGCTTTTCTTTAGCTTTCACGAGATCCTTGCGCGTTTTCATGAGGGACTCCGCCGCGTAGGAAGAAATCGTGTAAACCCACGGTTTATCGTCTAACTTAAAGTAGCGGTCGGTTGTGCCCTTCACGACATTGCCGACGCGTCCGACATAATTCGTGCCGTTCTTAAGCGTGACGGTATAAACATGACCTGTCGCGAAACCCAGCTCTTCAATGGGCGTCTCGGGATTGGCGACGGAAGCAAAGTCCAAATAACCTAAAGCTGAATCAAGCGACCAAGTCTTAGAGTCATCGAGTTCTTCGTCAGGCTTAAGCCCTTCCGCCTGCCACACGCCATTTGTTCCTTTCGTGAGAGAGAAAACATCCGCACCCTGTGCAAACGAGACCTTCTCGACTTCCGCCGAAGGCACCGCGGCAATTCGCGTTGAGCACCACGCTTGTGGCTTGCCGTTGAAGGCGTCCAAGGTATCTTTCACGAGCACCGTTTCGCCGCGAAAGGCGAGGTAGCGTCCGTCGGGATACACCCCACCAAGTAGCCCCGCCTGTGTTTGCGCCGCGGTAGGCTTATGGAAGCGTTGTTCGCCCAAGACGAAAGTCGCGAGCACTTTACCCGCGCTATCCTTTAGCGTGACTTCCATAGGGTCGGCAATCTTGCGTCCGCGAATTACCTGCCCGACGCGCAATTCACGCAGCTTGAGGAGGTTCTCAACTAATTTCTCACGATCGGCGGGGTAGCCGTAGAGGGAGGCGATTACCCAGCCCTTATCGCTCGCGGCGAGGATGACCTTATCGCCAATCTCAACCCGCGCGACATCCGCCACCGCGAAAGCAGGTGCGAGTTCCTTACCCGTTAATGCGGGCGCGGTGGGATGTGCCGCGCGGCGCAAAAAGAGTGCCGCGGCGGCGAGCAGAACCGCTACACCGACGAGCAACACGATATTCATCTTATTCTTTTGCATAAATCAACTCCTTAACGCTGTGCACCTGAGCGGCGACGGCGGATAATGCCGCGCACAATACCGACGAGCACAACCAAAAGCGGAATACCGAGAATATTAAGGCATTTAAGTCGCGTACCAAGCGCATCTATCTCAGCTGTCAACTCGCGACGGACATTTTTAAGTTGCCGATTAGTATCGGCGAGCACTTTGCGGAAGCGCGCGACTTCCTCTTGCTGGTCACGCGAGAGGAGCGTGCGTTCATTGCCGCCTTTGCCGCGCTGGAGAGCCTCAAGGCGCGTACGCGTATCTTGCAAGGCTGTTTCAAGTTCTTGCTCTTTCGCCTGCCACTTCGCCAGAGCCTTCGTTTCAAGGTCACGCACCTTCACAAAAGGACGGTCGGCTCTGCCGCGTGAGCGAAGACCGATCAACTCTTCGCGTCCCGCGAACTGCTCAATGACATTTGAGAAGAGCGCGAGGTTGTCGTTCATCGGCTGAACCATCATCCCAAACGGCGTATTCATAACTTGCACGCTAAATTGATCAGCAAGGAAGTCCGCGTCACCGAAGAGGACGACCGTACCCTTGCCTTCGGAAAGTGCCTGCGAAACATCGTTCGTCCCATCAGGTCCTTTCGGATATGCCGTCTTGAACGAGCCTTCCAAACGCGCGGCGAGAATACGCGCCGTGCCATCGGGCTTTAATTCACGCTTCATTGAGCCCATACCGAACTGAGCGGCGGCGCGGTCGATGAGGCAGGAATTATCCTTTGAGGAAGTCATAATCGGCGTGAAAGTGAGGCTCTTCGCGTCACTCGTGAAGCTAAACGCACCCGCGAACGGCAACATGACATCCGCCACACGCGCGAGCAAGAGGTCGTCCGCCGCCATATTCTTCTCGCTCAGCGTCAAGAAGGAAGGATTATCCTCTACCGTATTGTTCCCCGCGTTCAACTTTGTGGACGCGGCATAATCGGCGACAACCTTATCCGTCGTGAAGGCGACTCCCCACGCGTCAAAGAGCTTGCCGAGCGTGGAAGGACCATCCCCGCCGCCCATTTGCATCATCATCGGGTTCTGATTCCGCCGCGAGGCAATCATATCGGCGATGTTCATCGGGTCTACACAGACAATGAGCCGCCCACCGCGCAGGACAAATTGGTCGAGCGCATAAAGCGTCTTGTCGCTCAAGTCTTTTGGATGGACAACGACGAGCGCCTTAACTTCCGCGTCAATCGCCTCGGCTGTTGTGGGGACGGATCGCACCTCGTAGTCCTTCTTAAGTTCCGCGAAGACTGCCCAACCAGGATTCGGACGCTGACCCGCCTGCATCATCATCGGGTTCATCTCGCCACCGAGCACATCGGGCAGGGACGACATAACCCCGACAACAGGACGCTCAGGCCACGCTACACGCGTCACCAGCCGCGTCAAATCATACTCGAGCGTGGCTTCCCCGCGCGGCGAAAGAACCGGCATTACATTCTCATTATCGCCCGCGACGGCGACGAGTCCGCAATAAACAGGGCTACCAAAAGGATTCACGCTTTGCGGCTCAATGCCATAGCGTTGCGCCCACTCCTCGGCTTCCGAATCGGGCTTAGGGTCATAAACTTCAAGCGCGACCTTACCCTTAGAAGCGCGTGCATATTCGCCCAGTAAGTTCTCTACACGCGCGGCATAAGTCTTCAAGTTCTGCGGCATGTCGGCGGCGGAAGTGCTGACATAGCACTTAATCGTCACTTCCGTATCAAGTTTCGCGAGAACAGCGCGTGAACCCGCCGAGAGCGAGTAGAGTCTATCCGCCGTCAAATCAACGCGCAGGGGCAAGTTCGCGAGAATGACATCCGCCGCGATGACAATAGCCGCTAAAGCGACGAGCGCAACTACCCCGCCCTTACGCCGCGCGGTGAGCGAAAACTCTGCCGCGGCGAGTGCGAAGATGGTCACGCCAAGATAGTATCCAACATCCGCGAAGTCTAGAACGCCGCGCTCAAGTGCCTCAAAATGAGAGAGAAGCGAACATGCCGCCGCACCATTCACGAGAACCGCGGGGAGTCCCCAATCACTCAGCGCCTTCACGACGGGCTGAAAACCAATGAGGAGGAGAGCGAAGATTACCGCGAGCGAGATGACGAACGAAACGACTGAACTGCGCGAAAGGGTGGACGCGAAAAGTCCAATTGCCGCGGCAGCCCCCGCGAGGAGGAAGCTCCCAACATAACCACACGCGACAGCACCCCAATCGGGCGAGCCGAGCCAGCCCGCCGTTGCCGCGACGGGGAAGGTTAGTACGAGGGCAAGACCCAAAAAGCTCCACGCCGCCAAGAACTTACCAATAAGCACTTCGCGTATTGTCACGGGGAGCGTTAAGAGCAATTCCGCCGTGCCGCCGCGGCGTTCATCTGCCCAAAGTCCCATAGTTGCCGCGGGCACTAATAAGAGATAGACCCACGGATGCCAGAAGAAGAAAGGTCCTAAGTCCGCTTGACGGCGCTCATAGAAAAAGGCGACACCAAATGTCAGAAAGCCCGTCAATACGAGAAACGCCACAAGAAAGACATACGCAACAGGCGAATCAAAGTAGGACTTAAACTCGCGCGCAAAAACAGCTTTAATATTCTTCATCTTTTTCATCTTACGCCTCCTTCTTCATCGTCAATTCGCGGAACACGACATCAAGCTTGCCTGAGGGATCTTTCGCGCGTAGCTCGTTCGGGGTGCCATCCGCTTTAATCTCGCCGTCCGCGATGACAATGGCGCGTGTACAAACCGCGTCTACTTCTTCCAAGATATGCGTGGAAATGATGATTGCTTTCTCTGCCGCCATTTCTTTAATCATCTGACGGACGGTGTACTTCTGGTTGGGGTCGAGTCCATCCGTCGGCTCATCCATGATTAGCACGGCGGGATCGTGCAAGATAGCCTGCGCAAAACAGGTGCGCTGGCGATAGCCTTTTGAAAGCGTCTCAATCGTCTGATTAGCAACGGGTTCTAGATGCGCCTTCTCAATTGTCGCCTCAACGCGCACCTTCGCCTCATGCCCCGAGAAGCCACGCACCGCGGCAATGAAACCGAGGAAGTCGCGCACCGTCATTGCGCGATAGCTGGGGGCAGACTCTGGCAAGTACCCGAGACACGATTTTGCCGCGACGGGATCGGTCGTTATATCGTGTCCACAAATAACGGCGCGTCCTGCCGTCGGAGTTAGAAAGCCCGCAATCATCCGCATCGTCGTTGACTTACCCGCGCCATTCGGTCCCAAGAAACCCAGCACTTCGCCCTTCGCGACTGTGAAAGAAACGCCTTTCACCGCCGTGAACGAACCAAAGTCCTTCTTCAGATTCTCTACGCTCAGCATAATATCTTTAGCCATAACTTAACCTCCAAACACCATAAAAACTAGATTATTTCTTCTTCGCGGCGAGCGAAGCGAGGAGTCCGCCCGCGAGAATTAGGCTCTTCTCACGCGGCGAGAGCGTCGTCTTAATCTCCACGCGCTTGCCATCAATTGTCGCCGTTAAAGTGCCGTCACCCGCGACTGCCTCACGCAAGCCCTTAAGTTCTACCGCGGCACCCGCCGCGATCTTATCGTAGTCCTTCGGGTTCACGAAAACAAACGGCACAATGCCGAAGTTGATGAGATTCGCACGGTGAATGCGCTCAATGGACTTCGCGATAATCGCCTTAACGCCTAAATACATCGGGCAAAGTGCCGCGTGCTCACGACTGGAGCCTTGACCATAACTCTCACCCGCGACAATCACATTCGCCTTGCCTGCGGCTTTATTCTTAAGGCACTTATCGTGGAAGCTCGGGTCGCACGGCTCAAACACATACTTCGCGTATTCGGGGATGTTCGAGCGGAACTTTAGCCGCGCCCCCGCGGGCATAATGTGGTCGGTCGTAATCTTGTCGCCCACCTTAATCGCGACAACCGCCTTTAAAGCTTCTGGCAAAGGCTCACCCGCTGGAACACGCGCAATGTTGGGGCCACGAATGATTTCCGTCCCCTTAACGCCCTTGCCCGCCGTCTTGCGATAGAGGAACATCGTGTCGTCAATCGGGAACTTCTTCGGATACGCCACGCTCGGCACTTCCGCGGCAAGCGGGTTCTCCACCTTGCCCGTCAGCGCAGAGACCGCGGCAGTTTCAGGCGAGACGAGATAGACCTTAGCGGACTTTGTACCTGAGCGCCCTTCAAAGTTGCGGTTGTTAGTGCGCAGGCTCACCGCATTCGTCCGCGGCGACATATGCGCGCCAATGCAAAATCCGCACGCATTCTCCAGCATCCGACACCCCGCGGCATGCAAAATCGCGAGCGACCCATCTTCCGCCAACATACGGATAACCTGCCGCGAACCACACGCGATACCGACTTCGACATCGTCCGCCACATGTTTGCCCTTGAGAATGCGGGCGACGGTGCGAATGTCGCGGTAGGAGCTATTCGTGCACGAGCCAATCAAGATTTGGTTGACCTTAGTGCCCTTCATGGACTTCACCGTAATAATGTTGCCAGGCGAATGGGGGGCTGCCATAAGAGGCTCAATCTTCGAGAGGTCAATCGTGTAGGTGTCGTCATAGACGCAACCCTTATCGGCAACAATCTTCTCATAGTCGCCGCCACGCCCTTGGGCAACAAGGAACTTCTCCGTCACTTCATCACTCGGAAAGACGCTCGTCGTCACGCCAAGCTCCGCGCCCATATTCGTAATTGTCGCGCGGGAAGGCACATCAAGAGTCCGTACGCCAGAGCCTGTATACTCAAAGATCCAGCCAACATTGCCCTTCGTGCCGAACTTCTCCAAGACCTTGAGGATGACATCCTTCGCGCTAACGCCGCGGCGCAATTTGCCCGTGAGCACAATGGCACGCACCTTGGGCGTAGGGATATGAAACGCACCGCCCGCCATCGCGACGGCAATATCAATACCACCCGCGCCAATCGCGATTTGCCCAATACCGCCACCCGTCGGCGTATGTGAGTCGGACCCCAGTAGCGTCGTGCCTGGCTTACCATAACGCTCCAAGTGAAGCTGGTGACAAATGCCATTACCTGCCTTCGAGTAGATAACGCCATATTTCTTAGCAATGGACGCGAGGAAGTCGTGGTCGTCCGCATTCTCATAGCCAATCTGCACCGTGTTATGGTCCACATACGAAACGGCGAGGTCGTTCTTTACGTGCGGAACACCCATGGACTCAAACTGCAAATAAGCCATCGTCCCTGTCGCGTCTTGAGTCAAAGTCTGGTCTATACGAATGCCTAACTCGGCATCCGTTGTCGGATCGCCCTCTACCAAGTGCCGCGCAAGAATCTTACGCGCGACATTCAACGGCTCAGACTTTTTCACAATCTTCTTCATATCTCTTTTCTCGACCTTTCATTGGCGAAACTTTATCTTATATTATACCATATCTTGCGCCCCGCGTGTAGAGGAATCACTACCGCAGGAGCGAACCATTGAATCTACCGCGCCGCGCGGCGGGCATAGAGTGCCGCGCGTTGGCTATAGGCGGTCTTGAGGTCGCGTAAGAAGCCAGCGGTCGTTTTCCCGACCCAGCGGTCGTGTTCATCCCAATAGCCGAGCGAGACTTCTTTACCCGCCGCACGCCACTTCGCGAGGAATGAATCCACCTTCGCGGCAATGACCAAGTCACGGAACTGTTCGTCGCCACTCAGCGTGCGCAGAAACCCGAGGGCGGACTCTGCATACGCGGCACATTCAAGGGCGAGGGACTCCGCCTCGCGCTCACTGGGTCCGTTTGGCTTCGCGGCGAAGCCTTTGAGCGCCATGACGCGCTTATCCACGAGCGCCCACCATGTCAGAATCGCCGAGCGAATCTGCATCTCTTCCCATTCAGTTAGTTCTTGCATTTCTTTTAGCCTTTCTTTTCAGTTTATCCACGGATTTTCACGGATTCACACGGATTATTTCGCGTAGAGCCAGGCGAGGACTTCGGGGGAGGCGCTCTTTTCCGACTGGGCTTTTGCCGCGGCGAGTTCGGTTTCCGTCGCGTGCGAATAGAATACGCCGAGGAAGTACTCCCAATTCGCCGCGGTGATGGCGTGTCCGTCTT
>CAVCAF010000024.1:0-17986 GCA_963600185.1 Azospirillum sp. 51_20
GTCGATATGTTTGCAAGTCGGAGTCTGTCTAACCAATTGTCAAAGAACGAGCCCCTCCCCGAGTGTGAAAGGAGAATCTGTTCTACATTATACCTACCTTTTCCCATGCCGCACAACAAGACAAGAAATCCCTGTGGACTTGTGATTATTTGCTTGTGGACTTTCAGTATTTTCCCTGTAGACTTTTGATCGTTTGCCTGTGGACTTTTCCCCATTTCCCTGTGGACTTTTTCTTTTTCTTTGTGGACTTTCACATTTATGCTTGACATAGGGTTCTTATATGTTATAATATGCCGCATTCATAATCTTGCAGAAAGAAAGAAACTATGAATGTGCTGAAAGATAACATACTCGGTGTTTACCGAAAGTTCTTGATAGCCGCCTTTGGTTCGGCTCTCATGTCGAGCATTTATTCGCTCGTGGACGCGGCAGTTGTTGGGCAATACCACGGTCCGTTGGGTGTCGCGGCAATGGCGATTATTGCCCCGATCTGGAACATCCTTTTCTCGCTCGGACTTCTCGCGGGCATTGGTGGCTCGGTGCTCTACGCCGTCCGTCGCGGTGCACGCGCCAAGACGGCGCCCGCGAACCGCTACTTCACTACCGCACTCCTACTGGGCGCGGCACTTTCACTCGTGGCGACACTCGCGCTCACCTTCTTTGAAGTCCCTCTTTTGCAACTCTTTGGCGGCGAAGGTGAACTACTTGATTTAGCGCGGCGCTATATGAAGCCTGTGAAATGGGGCGTGCCGCTTTTCGTCTTCGCCAACATCCTCATGGCGTTCTTGCGCAATGACGGCAACCCCAAACTCGCGACACTTGGCGTGCTCGCGGGCGGCATTTTCAATATCTTCGGCGACTACTTCTTCGTTTTCACCTGCGACACAGGCATCTTTGGTGCGGGTCTCGCAACCGTGATTGGCGAGACGATCACCGTCCTCGTCATGCTCTCGCACTTCGTGCGTCCCCACAATACCCTGCGCCTCGAGCTTCCGCTCGCGCCCATCCTCTTCTCGCGCAAGATTGTGGAAGTTGGTTTCTCGGTCTTTCTCATTGACATTGCCATGGGCGTGCTGACTGTACTCTTCAATCGTCAAATCCTGAAGTACCTCGGCACGGACGAGCTCGCCGTCTATGGCGTGATCGTCATGGTCGGCACCTTCGTGCAGTGCTGCGGCTATGGTGTCGGACAGGGTGCGCAGCCCATCCTCTCGCAGAACTATGGCGCAGGCGCGTATGACCGCGTCGCCCAAACCTTGCGCTATTCAATATGGACGGCTATCTTCATCAGTATCTTCTGGCTCTCACTTCTCTTCGCCGTGCCTGAAGCATTCGTGAAACTCTTCATGCGTCCAACGGACTCCGTTCTCGCTGTTGCGCCACGGATTATCCGTGTCTATTCGCTCGCATTCATATTCCTGCCGTTCAATGTCTTCTCAACCTACTACTTTCAGGCGACACTAAAGCCGCGCGTCTCCTTCATCGTATCGCTCGCACGCGGACTCGTCGTCTCGGGTGCGCTCATCCTGATCTTGCCCTACTGCTTCGGCGGCGCGGCACTTTGGTGGGCAATTCCGATTACGGAAGCTCTCGTCGCCGCCTACGCCCTCACGCGTCTGCGTAGATAACCGCGGCGAGAACAGTAAGCCCATAGAGCGCGGCAGTTTCCGCACGCAAGATAGTTGCCCCAAAGGAAGTCGGGATGGCGCAACGCAAAAGGGATTCCAACTCCTCGGGCGTGAAGTCGCCCTCGGGCCCCACGAAGAGCGCGATTGGACGCGCCGAAGCCCCTTCTTCTCTCAACTTCTTTTGAGCGGCAGTTAAAAGAGGCTCAACGGGAACTGCGTCCGTCAACGCCCCCACGAAGCAATTAAACGCGGCTAAGCGCGGCACTATCTCATCAAAGGTGCACGGCTCTTCTATCTGCGGTAGCCACACGGCGCAACTCTGCCGCGCGGCATCCTCCGCCACGCGTTGCCAGCGCATCCGTTTTGCCGTGCGTTCTGCTGGTGCAATGCGGACAATTGTCCGTTGCGAGATAACAGGGATAATGCGCGAGACTCCGAGCTCCGTCGCCTTCTCAATTGTCCAATCCCAACGCGAACCCTTGGTGACGCACGCGATAAGCACCAGCTCTTGTTGCGGTGCGGGGAAATAGTGACTTTCGCGCGACGCGACAAGTTGTTTATCTGCCGCGCAATAGCGGTAAAGGCGCGTTGCGCCGCGTCCGTCAAAAAGCTCGACTTCCTCGCCGTCTTTTAGCCGCCACACCTTCATATGGTTAAGGGCTTCTTTGGGCAATTGTGGCGTTGCCGTCTGAAGTGCCGCGGTGTCTACGAGTAGTCTATTCATGTGAGTGCCCTCAAGATAACACCCTTCAAGTAGAGTCCCTCAGGGAATGTAAGCGAGACAGGGTGATCAGCCGCCTGACGCGTGCGTGCCACGATTTGAAAGTCGCGTTGGGCATCCGTCGCCGCTTCGCGCAAGATCGTATCAAAGAACTCGGGTGTCATCGCGCCTGAGCAGGAGAACGTCGCCAAAGTGCCGCGCGGCGCGAGGAGCTTCATCGCGAGAAGATTGATATCCTTATAGCCGCGCGCGGCTTTCAAGGCTTGCGCCTTCGTCTCAGCAAACTTTGGCGGATCTAGCACAATCAAGTCAAAAGTGCGCCCCGCATCACGGCAACTGCGCAGATGCTGAAAGACATCCGCCTCAACGAACGCTTCCTGTGCGGAAAGCCCATTGAGCGCGGCAATCTGTGCACCGAGGGCGAGTGCCTCCTTAGAGACATCGACTTGCGTGACCTTTCTCGCGGCCGCCTTGGCGGCGGCATGCCCGAAGCCACCCGTATAAGAAAAGCAATTTAGAACCGTGCAACCCTTGGCGCACGCGGCAACCATGCGCCGCGCTTCGCGTTGGTCGAGATAAAAGCCCGTCTTGTGTCCGTTTCTAACATCCACGAGATACTTGAGTCCATTCTCCGCAATCTCAATGAGGGCGGGAGGCTCTTCGTCCCGCACAACCTCAAAGCGTGGCTCGGTTGGGAGACCTTCCTTGCGACGGACATCTAGGTCGTTGCGAACAGAGACACTCTTAACATTTGGAATCAGCTCACAAAGTGCCGCGGCGAGATTCTGTTTTTGGGCTTCAGCCCACGCGGATGTTAACTGGCAAACGATATGCCCATCATAATAATCGACGACCATTCCTGGCAAGCCATCATTTTCAGCATTCACGAGGCGCGTTGCCTCTTTAGGCTGAATAGTACGCCGCACAAGAGCCGCGCTTAAACGCTCTGCAAGCGAGAAGTCTTTCTCCCCCGCGCCAAAACTGAGCATTCGTACGCGAATTTGCGACGCGGGCGAATAGGCACCCACGCCCAACGCGTCTCCTTTCGCACTCTTTATCGCGACAATCTCACCGGGCGCGGCGCTTGGCTCCGCCTGCGCGATTGCCCCCGAGAATATCCACGGATGCCGACGAAGGACACTTTTTTCGCGTCCCTTTTGTAGGATGACTTGTTTCATTGGCTGTACTTTTCTTTTTCAAAGTCTTAATTTGGTCGCGCAAATAGGCGGCGCGTTCGAACTCGAGATTATCCGCCGCCTCCAGCATTTCGCGCGTCATTTCGGCAATAAGTTCGCTCGTGGAGGTGTCCGCCGCAGTGCTTGTTGCAGGGGACTCGACGCTCGCCTTTTGATTCGCCGCTTTATAGAGATAGGTCGTCTCAGTTTGTGCACGCTTCACCGAGCGCGGCACAATGCCGTGCGCCTTATTGTAGGCGATTTGCTTCGCGCGATGAGATTCCGTAATACGGATAAGTTCGCGCATAGCGAGCGTCTCGTGCTCGGCATACAAAATAACGCGTCCTCCCACATGGCGCGCGGCGCGTCCCGCCGTTTGCACAAGCGAAGTGACGGACCGCAAGAAGCCTTCTTTATCCGCGTCCAGTATCGCAACGAGCGACACCTCGGGCAAATCAAGCCCTTCGCGCAAAAGGTTAATGCCCACTAGTACATCAAACTCGCCTGCACGCAAGCGGTGCAAGATCTCTACGCGCTCAATCGCGTCTATGCCACTATGCAAATACTCTACACGAATGCCCAATTCGTGCAGGTAATGCGTAAGATCTTCCGCGCTCTTCTTCGTAAGCGTCGTCACAAAAACGCGATCGCCCGCCGCGGCAACTTTACGGACTTCCTCAATGAGGTCATCAATCTGATTGGCGAGAGGACGCACTTCTATCGCGGGATCAAGGAGCCCCGTTGGACGGATAACCTGCTCCGCGACTGTTTGCGCCTCGGTATATTCGTAATCACCAGGTGTCGCCGAACAGAAAATAATCTGCCGCGTTTTCGCGTTAAACTCCTCAAAAGTAAGCGGTCTATTATCTTTCGCGCTTGGCAAACGAAAGCCATAGTCAATTAACTTTTGCTTACGCGCTTGGTCGCCGTTGTACATCGCGCGGACTTGTGGGAGCGACACATGGCTCTCATCAATAATCGTCAGGAAGTCGTCTGGGAAATAGTCCAGAAGGCATTCGGGCGCACTGCCAGGTGCACGCCCTGTTAAGGGACGCGAATAATTCTCGATTCCATTGCAGTAACCGAGTTCGCGCATCATCTCGATATCATACTCGGTGCGCTCGCGTAGGCGCTGGGCTTCCAAGAGTTTATTGTGCGCGGCGAAATAATCTAAACGCTCCTTGAGTTCGGCTTGGATGCGCGTAAAGGCGGTCTCCATCTTATCCTTGCTCAGCACGAATTGCTTAGCGGGGGTAATAACTGCCGCAGGCAAACTAACGCCTTTCTTGCCGCTAATCGGGTCTAACATGTAGATAGCGTCCACTTCGTCCCCAAAGAACTCAACGCGCAAAGCTTGGGTTTCATACGCGGGGAAGATATCTACGACATCACCACGGACGCGAAAGACGCCTGGCTCAAACGCGAAGTCGTTGCGCGCATACTGTCCCTCAACTAAACGGTGCAAGAGTTTCTCGCGCGTAAGCGTCTCGCCTACCTTTATCTTGACGGCGAGGTCGCGATAATCTTCTGATTCGCCGAGACCATAAATGCAACTCACCGAGGCGACAATTATGACATCCTTTCGCGCAATGAGTGCATTCGTCGCGGCGAGGCGATAGCGTTCTATCTCGTCATTTATCGAGGCGTCTTTCTCGATGTAGGTGTCGGTTTGTGGAATATACGCCTCGGGTTGATAATAGTCGTAATACGAAATAAAGTAATTAACAGAGTTCTCTGGGAAGAACTCCTTAAGTTCCGTAAAGAGTTGTGCCGCGAGCGTCTTATTGTGGGAGAGTACGAGCGTGGGGCGATTCCACTTAGCGATCAGGTTCGCGAGCGTAAAGGTCTTACCACTGCCCGTCACGCCCTGCAAGATAAGGCGGTCGTTGCCCGCCCTGAGACCATTATACAACTTATCAATGGCCTCAGGTTGGTCGCCCGTGGGTTTGAACGGGGAGACAAGCTTAAACAGCCTATCCGCCATCGTCGCCCAGCCGCGCTTAATCCGCTAGTAAGAGAAGCCCGAGGCTCTTCAAATCTTCCGCGTCAAGCGCGTAAACGGGGTCTATCTCGACAGGCTGAGTAGAAGAAATTCCCGCTGCCGCCATCATGCGTCGCCACTTAGCTTGCATGTCCGCGCGGCAACTCTCGGGGGAGTCCTTGCCCTCAGCATTCTTCACCGGCGAGAACTCATCCTTCGCATCAAACGCCAAAAATGCCGCGGTCTTTGCCTTAGGCAGCACATCAAAGATGAACTTCTCAAACTTGTAGCCGTTGGGCTCCGTCGGCTTCACGACTTTACCCGCGTCATCAACATAAGGGATCTTCTTGAAGGCGAGATGTAGCGGCATCGCTTCCTTCGCTTCATGCGCTAAGAAATCGCGATCGAAAACATGAATAGCGGGCGAACCATACTTGAAATAAAGTTCACCATTCGCCGTCTTACGCAAGCACTGCTCTTTGGTCATCTCGGAATATTCCACCATACGATAGGTCGAGCCAAACTTCATTGGCACGCCGACCTTCTCAAACGGATCGCCCTTCGCGCAAAGTTTCAGCGAGTAGTCCGAGTCCTTCAATACATGATAACCAATAAAAGCTGGGTCTGCTATTTCTACGAGCGGATTATCGACTTGGAAGTAGAAGACGGATGTAATGCCGCGCTCTTTCATATCATCCAAAGCTCCCGAGCGGTCAAGCGCGGCAAGCAAGCCGCCATGCCCATCGGGGCTCATAAAGATATGACCAGGCGCATCAAGAATAATTTCGCCATCCTTCGTCATGCCTGGCCACATGCCCTGCGTAAAGAAGAAAACATCGCTCGGATTCAGTCCAAAGTAATCATTCTCTTCAAAGCACTGAATCGTAGCCTCATTATTCGCCTCACTCGTCATAATGTAGAACGGAATCGTCGTATTATAACGAATCTGCCGCGCGAGAATCTTGCGGGCATGGAAGTAGAAGAGAGGTGCGTCCGTGATAGGACCAATTGGATAGCATCCTTTGGGACCCTCAAAGCCAAGGCGCGAACCCTGACCGCCCGCCACGAGAAGCGCGGCAACGCGCCCATTTTCAAGTTCCTTCTCGCCCGCGGCAATCGCTCGCTTGAGCGCGGCACCCTTTAGAACATCCACCTTGGGAGCTTTGCCCTTCGAATTATCAATCGCGTCCGCGCCCGCCTTAAGTGCCGCCTGACAACGCGCAACATTCTTCGGCTCAATCTTTTCAATCTGCGCTAAGAGTGCCTTGCGCTCTTTCGTCGAGAGCTTCTTCCAAAACCGCAAAACATGCTCTTGTTTGCAAGCCTTCAGCTTCTTCTCTGCTTCTTGATAAGTCATTTTTAAAACCTCTTAATGCTGTTATTTTATTTTGCCGTAAAGCGATATTGCGTGCGGCTCTTAAAGGTTTCACCCGGACGCAAAACTGTCGTCGGGAACTCAGGATGATTGGGCGAGTCGGGATAATGCTGGGTTTCAAGCGCGACACCCGCGAACGGACACAACTTCTTGCCCGCCGCTTTCGCAGGTAAGTCGCTCGTCATATTCTGCGCCCCATACATTTGCATGCCCGGCTCTGTCGTCTGAATCTCAAGTGTGCGCCCCGACACAGGGTCATACATAATCGCGGCTGGACGCAACTCGCCGACTTTGCCGCGCAAAACAAAGTTGTGATCATACCAATTATCCATCGGCGCGAATGCCTTCTCTTCCGCCATACGATTCACCCAAGAATTAAGCGGACGCATCTGACGGAAGTCAAGTCCCGTACCTTCAACTGGTGCGTTTACGGTTGGGATTAACCCTTCGTCCGTCTGCGTGTACATATCGGCGAAAATCTGAATCTCCTGCGAACGGACATCTCCGCTCGATTCACCCGCGAGATTCCAGTAGGTGTGGTGGGTGAGGTTAATGACCGTCGGCTTATCCGTCGTCGCCTCATAATCAATAATCCAGCGATTATCGGTCGTGACGCGGTAGGTAATTGTCGCCGTAACCATTCCAGGGAAGCCCATTTCACCGTCCTTTGAAATGTAGGCGAGCACAAGCCCCGCTTCCTTCTCGGTGGAATAAGGTTGCACCTTCCAAATCTGCGTATCCCAGCCTTTGGGTCCCGCGTGCAAATTACAATGACGCTTCGCCTTCACTTCATTGAGCGCGAGCTGGTAAGGGACGCCATCAAGCGTGAACTTCGCGTGGGCTATACGGTTCGCGTAGCGCCCGATGAGAGTCCCCATAGAAAAGCCATTCGCTTCGTATTCCGCGGCCGTGTTCCAGCCGAGCGTCACATCCGCGAGATTTCCGTAACGGTCGGGCGCATAGGCGCGCACCAGCCTACCGCCATAATCGGAAACATCCAAAATAAGCCCATTGCCGCTATCTATGCGCCAAATGTGGGTTTCGCGTCCATCTTGAAGCTTGCCAAAAGACTTCGGACCCGAAACCGAGACGGCAGCATGTGCGAACGGTGCCACTACGCAAGCGGCGACCACAACTGATGTTAGTAGTTTATTCATACAACTATTTTACCATTTCTTAGCCCTAAATGCAATTAAGTTTGCAAAAAGATGTGCGTAGCGATATGTTGCGCGTCACAAGAGAGTCCCTTGGCGAGCAAGACGCGCCGCGCTTGCCGCGCAACTGCCGCGGAAGGGTCAAGTATCTCAGCACGCCCCGCCACAACCTTCTTTATATGCTTCTTTAGGTGCGGGAAGTGCGTGCAACCAAGTACAATATAGTCCGCCCCCGCCGCTAAAAGTGGCTCAACCTTTGCGCGGACGACTTCCTCTGCCTGCTCGCCCGAAGTTTCGCCGCGCTCTACTAGCGTCACAAACTCATCCGCCACCGTCGCGAGAATCGTCACCCCTTGAGCAAAGCGTGCCGAGGTTTCACGGTAGAGCCTACCATTAAAAGTGCCCGCCGTAGCCAAAACCCCGACAATGCCCGTACGCGAATGACTCGCAGCAGGCTTTACGGCTGGCTCAAGCCCAATAAACGGGATCGCAGGATATTTCGCACGCAGGTCATCAATTGCGGCGGCTGTCGCGGTATTGCAGGCAACAACAATCATCTTACAACTGCGCTCCAGAAGCGTGCGCGTATTCGCGAAAGCATACTCGCGAATCTCATCCGCTGGACGATTTCCATAGGGGCAATGCGCCGAGTCCGCGATATATACAGTAGATTCCTTGGGGCACAGCCGCTTAAACGACTTAAGTATGCAAAGCCCACCAAGCCCCGAATCAAAGAATCCCACTGGACGCGAATCGCTCATGGTGCCGTAATATAGAAATAGACGCGCTTATTTGTCTTTAGCGCAACGCGCGAAGCCGATGTGCGGTTTAATGTCGCGCGATAAATGGAGTTAAGCCTTACGCCTCGCAAGGACCATTGGAGACCCTCGGAAGCCATGCGCGTTCCTCTTCGCGCCGCAAAAATTGAAACGCCAGTATCTAGCGGAAGTTGGAAAACGGCTTTCTTCTCAATAGGGATAAAACATCCATTATCCGTCACTATCCGTAGTCCCGCGTCAAGTGCACGAAAGACATTACTAATCATGTGGTCTTCGCGCTTACCAGTTGCGCCAAGGATAAGGCAATCGTCCCAGCCATATTGCTTACATACGGCAATAGCCTTCTCAAGATCGTTCGTGTCCTCATTCTGAATCCACATCGCCTGCTCAAAGTCGCCACGGATAGAATCCATATCGCCCACAACAAGGTCAGGCTCTTTACGCATCTTCTGACGATAAATATCCGCGGCACTATCACAACAAACGACGCGACGCGCAGTGACGAGGGCAAGCCACGCGAGAGAATCTATCCGTGGGAAGTCGCCCGCCGCAAGAATGACTGTCTCGGCAAGATTGATTCCCATTTCTGCGAGCGGCACTTTAACGAAGTCTCGCTCTACAGCTCGCGGATGGGGCAAGGTCAATTCGGGGGTGTTAATACACTTACCACCAAAGTCGATTAGGTCGAGGTCAATTGTGCGCGGACCATTCGGAACCGTCCGCACACGCCCAAGTTCATCCTCTATGCGATGAAGTTCCGCCGAGAACTTGTCAACGGGCATCCCAACCTCAAAGATCGCCGCCGCATTTAAGAACTTCTGCGCGGCACATTCTGAAGGAGCATCTACGGGATCCGTCTCAATAACGGAACTCTTTACAAGAAGACGAACTTTCGGCAGAGCCTCAAGTGCCGCGTAGGCACGGTCAAGATACTCCTGCCGCGGCTCAATATTAGATCCTAATGCGACAATTGCCCGCATTAATTGCCCTTTTTCGCCAAATCAAGGGCTTTCGCCGCCGTCTGGCGTAACTCTGTCGCGAGTGCGGCATCCATGTCTTTTTGAGGATAGTAAGTGACGGAAAGCGGATCTATGCCCAGCAACTTCTGAGCCCAGATTAACCCTTGCAGATATTCGCCCCTACTATTGAGATGGAAGTCTGGTTTATTAAAAAGGCGCTCACGATTAGGGAGAATCTCTGCCGCGGTGCCCGTCGGGATAATCTCAAAGCCATAAGACTTCGCGAAACTCGTGTAAGCGTTATGCAAGCGGCTATACATCTCAGGCCCGTCAAATCCGAACTTCCCAAGGCGTTTATCCCACGGCGGATAGCTCCAAGTCTCTTGTACGAGTATTTTCGCTTTGGGCGCTACTTCTCGAATCTTCGCGACAAGGTTGTCGCCCCACGGATGATAACTCGTGGGTCTCCAGCTCTCATGGCTCGCCTGTTGCACAGTAACGACATCCCACTTCTCGGCGGTAAGCAAGGCTAAGCTATTTGTTTGACTATGAAATGACGAAATAACGCCATTCGTTACGGTAACGCGGTCATAGCGATAGGGTAAAAACTTAGGGTCGCCCGCCTTAAGAATATTCTTCCAATGGGTCTCTAAGGAGCATCCGCCAATATAAAGGGAGGCAATGTCAATTTCTTTACCGACGGACTTCACAATTTGCGGCGTATAGTGCTTCACGCAAATCGAGAAGCTATTGCCAATTATGAGCACCTTGAGTGGTTGCGTAGTTCTCACTCCTTCCTCTGCCTGAATAGTCCAAACGAGGCAAGCAAGAAGAGCAAGACTTAGTATCTTCTTTAGCATGATTATCTACCTTCCTTAGTTGTTGTTAAAATCTTTCGCGCGGCAGTCGTTAATGGCACGACCTTCGGATCTTTAAAAGCGACATCCACTCGCGAAACACGCGAAACTGCCAATTCTAACTTAAAATGCGAAAAGGTTTGGGTATACGCGCCCATTTCCTCCAGCGTAGGCAAATCCCAAAGTCCCTTCAGAAGTCCACCTTCGTTATTCCGCACAAGCAAGACGCGCCCTTTCGCGTCTCTCACAACAACTACATGCCCCTTGCGGAGAGGCAACCGTTTAGGCGCGGCTTTTAAAGGATAATCCTCTACCACTCCCTCAGCGAAGGCGCGGCAATTCCTTTTCAGAGGGCACTTCCCACAATTCGGCGCGTGTGGTGTACAGATAAGTGCGCCAAGCTCCATCATCGCTTGATTAAAGTCGCCTGGCTTTTTCGCTTGGTCAATTTCTGGCTGGAGTCGCGCAGCCAACTTCTGCCGCGCGGGGAGTTTACGAAAATCATCCCTCAAAAGCCAGAAGCGCGAAAACACCCGCGCGACATTACCATCCACGACAGGCACACGCTCGCCGTTAAGTACACTCGCGAGTGCCGCGGCAGTATACGCGCCAACGCCTTTCACCTTAGTCCACTGCGCCGCTGTCTGAGGCCAAGTGCCGCGCGCGACAATTTCTTTCGCTGTACTATGTAAATTACGGGCGCGAGCATAATAACCAAGTCCCTCCCACGCCTTAAGAACAGCGGCTTCATCCGCCGCGGCGAGGGCTTCTACTGTCGGGAACGCCGCGAGAAAACGCGTATAATAAGGCAACGCCTGCGCGTAGGTCGTCTGTTGCATCATAATTTCCGAGAGCCAACAATTATACGCCCCCGGCTTTTTGCGCCAGGGCATGGGACGCTTCGCGCGCTTAAACCATGCCTCTAGCCGATGCGCAATCATTTCTTCTCAGGTGCGGGGGGTGTAGCGCGATACTTTTCAAGCTCCGCCGCGAAAGCGGGCGTATTGCAAAAACCGCACGACTTGAACTCGGGACAAAAGCCGCGATAAACACACTCTGGCACACAGCACGCGGCAACTTCTGGCTCTACCTTAGCGATTTCATCCACAAGAAGTCGCCAAGCCGCACGCGTCTCAGGGCTCGCCTGCATACAAAGCCGCTTACGCGAGATCGTCATAACCGCTTGGGCATTCGCGAAACACTCATGCACAACGGGCGCATCTTGGCGTTTACTGTCGCGTGCGTCCCCTGTACGATCCGTGCGCTGAGTGGAAACAAAATGCTCAATTCCAAACTTATGGCGCACAAAATGAACGCTTACCCAGTACGGCAAGTCCTCCCACTTCCAATTAAAAGAAAGTTTACGAATGGGCGAATGCTCGGCGAGAAGAATGCGTTTCTTCCAGCGTGCGGAAGGCTCACCCTCGCCCTCTTCCTTGCGGATCGTCGTGCGAGCGGCATCCGCCACATTCCGCCACGACCCAAGGACTTTCAAGAACTTAAGGGATGCCATCTTTTACCTCACGACGAAGTTCACCATGCGTTTCGGGACGGCGATTACCTTGACAATTGTCTTGCCCGCGAGGAACTTCGCGACATCTGGGTTCGCCTTAGCCGCTTCCTCCATCTGCGCAGGGGTGGCGTCCGCAGGGATTGTGACGCGTCCGCGTAATTTACCGAGCACCTGAACTGGAATCTCAACCTCGTTTTCAACAAGCGCCTTCTCGTCATAACTTGGCCACGGCTCATAGGCGAGCGTATTTGTGTGCCCCAAGAAAGACCACAGTTCTTCGCCGAGGTGCGGCGCGAAAGGCGAGAGACAGAGAACGAACTTCTCGAGATATTCACGCGGCACACCGCCCGCCTTTGCGAAGCCTTCCGCCTCATTGATGAAGACCATCATTGCCGAAATGCCCGTGTTAAATGCGAGCGTCTCAAGGTCATCACCAACCTTCTTTATCATGGCGTTCAAACTCTTCGCTTCTGCCGCGGTGAGGGGTCTCTCGGCAATCGGGGTTTCAGTAACAAAACGATTCGCACGCTTCAAGAAACGGAATACGCCCTCGACACCCTTCGTTGACCATGGCTTAACCGCCTGCAAAGGCCCCATAAACATCTCATAAAGACGCAGCGAGTCCGCGCCATAATCATGAATGACATCGTCGGGATTCACGACATTACGTAGCGACTTGGACATCTTGGCGGGGAACTCCGTCAATTCTTCCATCTCGCCGCCTTCTTCCGCACCAAAGGGTTTACCTTCGCGCCATTCAATCTTATCCATGGGGATAAGAACGCCGCGCTTCGTACGATAAGCCATGCCAAGAATCATGCCCTGGTTGACAAGGCGCTTAAAAGGTTCGGGGGTCGGCACAAGCCCTAGGTCAAACAGAACCTTATGCCAAAAACGTGCATAAAGTAGATGTAGAACCGCGTGTTCCGCGCCACCAACATAAAGGTCGACGGGCAACCACTCTTTCAAAAGCTCAGGGTCGGCAAATGCCTTATCATTATGAGGGTCGATATAGCGCAAGTAATACCAGCAACTACCTGCCCACTGCGGCATTGTATTCGTCTCGCGCTGTCCCTTTTTGCCCGTCACAGGATCTACGACATTTACCCAGTCCGTCGCCTTGGCGAGTGGAGGCTCACCTGTACCCGTTGGCTTGTAGTCCGCGAGTTCCGGCAATGTCAATGGCAAATCTTCTTCGGGGACGAGCGAATTCGTGCCGTCTTCCCAATGGATAACCGGGAATGGTTCGCCCCAATAACGCTGACGCGAGAAAAGCCAGTCGCGCAGTTTATATTGGGTCTTAGCCTTACCAACACCCTTCTCCTCTAGCCACGCAATCATTTTCGGACGCGCCTCGGCGACGCTCAAGCCCGTCAAGAACCCCGACGAGACCATAACACCCGAGGCAATATCCGTAAACGCCGCGTCACCCGTATACGGAATAGGGTCGGGCGAAGCCGTTTTCGCCGCGGCACTTTCAGCGGGGGCGACAACTTGCACAATCGGTAAATTAAAGACTTTAGCGAAGTCAAAGTCGCGCTCATCATGGGCAGGAACCGCCATAATCGCGCCCGTACCATAACTCGCGAGGACATAGTCCGAGATGAAGATTGGGAGTTCCCCACCATTCACAGGGTTAATCCCCGCGACACCTTCCAACCGAACGCCTGTTTTCTCTTTATTAAGTTCCGTCCGCTCAAGATCACTCTTTGACGCGGCTTTCTTCTGATACGCCTCAACTTCCGCGGCATTTTTAAGTAGTCCCGCCTTGAGCCACTTCGCGACGAGGGCATGTTCAGGCGAGAGTACCATATAAGTCGCGCCAAAAAGCGTATCGCACCGCGTCGTATAGACCGTAATCTTTTCGCCAACGGTCGTTCCAAAATCAACAAGTGCGCCCGTGGACTTACCAATCCAGTTGCGCTGCATTTCCTTAATACCCTCGGGCCAATCGAGCGTATCAAGGTCTTTTAGCAACTTTTCGGCATATTCGGTAATCTTCAGCATCCATTGCCGCATGGGACGACGCTCAACAGGATGATTGCCGCGCTCGGATCTACCGTCAATAACTTCCTCATTCGCGAGCACCGTCCCGAGCGCTGGGCACCAATTTACGGGGACTTCCGCGACATAGGCGAGCCCCTTCTTATAAAGTTGCTCAAAAATCCACTGCGTCCATTTGTAGTACTTGGGGTCTGTCGTGTTAACTTCACGATCCCAATCATATGAGAAGCCGAGCGCACGAATCTGTTCACGGAATCGGTCCACATTCTTCTTCGTAGTTACCGCTGGATGTGTCCCCGTCTCGACCGCATACTGCTCAGCGGGGAGCCCAAACGCGTCCCATCCCATTGGATGTAAGACGTTAAAGCCCTTCATACGCTTGTAGCGGCAAAGGATATCCGTCGCCGTATAGCCCTCGGGGTGCCCAACATGGAGTCCCGCGCCTGACGGATAGGGGAACATATCAAGACAGTAGAACTTCGGTGAGCCCTTCTTATTCTCTGTCTTGAAGGTTTTATTTTCGAGCCAGTACTTCTGCCACTTCTTCTCTATGGCGGAGAAATTGTAATCGCTCATGTCTGCTTAGCGTCCTCGGCGTGTGTGGCGATCGCTTTTTCGATAAGCCCCGACACGTCGTTGGTCGCCGCAGCGACGCCGGCTTTAACGGCGTAATAAATGGCCTTGTGAGTAGAGTTGCCGTGGGTAATGATGACCGCGCCTGGTACACCTAAGAGCGGCGCACCGCCGTAAACTTCGGGGTCAAGTTGCTTCTTAAGCGCCTTAAACGCGCCCTTAAGCAAGAACGCACAGCACATTCTAAAGAAGCTCTTCTTGAGTTCTGCCTTAAGCCACCCGCCAACCGCGTGGGCGACGGACTCAGCCGTCTTCAAGACGACATTCCCGACGAAGCCATCCGCGACCGCGACATCAACTTCGCCGCCGCATATATCGTGCCCCTCAATATTCCCGACGAAGTTTAGTCCTTTAACGGACTTTAGTATCGGGTAGGTCTCATGCACGAGGGCGTTGCCCTTGCAATCTTCTGTGCCAATTGAGAGAAGACCAATCGCGGGTTTCTCTCGCTTCAGCACTTTCTCGGAATACACATTGCCCATTATGGCGAACTGCACGAGCCACTCGGGGTGGCAGTCCATATTCGCACCCGCGTCAAGTAAAAGTAGCGGACGATCGGGGGAGCGCGTCGGTAGCACCATCGCGATAGCGGGACGCTTTACGCCCGGTATGCGCCCGAGATTGATAATTGCACTTGTCGCCACAGCCCCCGAATTGCCAGCCGAAACAAAGACATCCGCCCGTTTCTCCTTAACAAGCCGCATGGCTACATTGATAGAGCAATCTTTTTTACGACGGACAGCCTCGACGGGCACTTCATCCATCTCAATCTCGTCTGAAGCGGGCACAATCTCAAGCGTGCCCTTTTCTATTGCACGCTGAAAGAGGCTCTTGCGATCTTTTGAGAACTTCTCAACGACTCCTTGAATCGCAGCAAGATTGCCAACGAGGAGCACCTTAATATCCTCAATCGCACAGGCGGCCTCGACTGCACCTACAACTATTTGCTTGGGGGCGAAATCGCCCCCCATCGCGTCCAACGCGACCCGCACCATGATGTGGGCTCCGTTAACCGAGATTTAGTCGCCGCGCCGAGATTACTCGGCGACCGCGACAACCTTACGACCTTTATACGTACCGCACTTCGGGCACGCACGGTGCGCACGCTTCGCCGCGCCGCATTCAGGACACGCCGAAACTTGAGCGAGAATAGGCTTCTCAAGGGAAGCTACACGCTGACGCTTGCGCATCTTCGAAACACGATTCTTAGGACTTGCCATTTTTCTTTTCTCCTATTTTCAACACGAGTATTCATCAAACCTTCAAGCCGTCCAATGCGCTCCAGCAAGTGCCGCGGGGCTCTTCCTTTTTCTGAGGTAGCCCAGGACACGCCTCATCACAGAGGGGGTATGTCGGTAAATTAAGTATTAGACTCTCTCTCGCGTCCGCAGTCAAATCGACGAACTCGGTATTTGCCGCGACTTCACTCGAGAATGTAAACTCATCCGTCGAGATTGTCGTGTCAAATTCCTTATCGCAACGACTACAAACGAGCGTGAAGTCTTGTTCAAGATGTCCACGCACCAAGAGTTCATTGCCGAAAAGTTGAGCCTTCAAACGATACCGTACCCCACCGAAGGGCTTCACGAACTCTTCGTCAAGGTCAATAATATCAACTTCACCCGATAGTTCCTCACCATCCGGATCAAGCCGCGCAACATCTATGCGCAATCTAGGCTCTTCTTCTGACATGCTTATCTTTATATTATACCATAATTCGCCGCGCTATGGGAGAAGAAAATCACCCTTTATCGCGGCAGAAGTAGAATTACAGCATTTTACCACCCAAAAGCTCATTCTCTCCACGCGACTAGTTTTAGCGCGGAAATCGTGCGCAAGTAGATTTCGCGCACATCTGGGACGCGCAGAACCTCCTTTGCATAAAAGATTATAACAAAAGTGCCGTGCGCCTGCAACCACTTTCGGTCGCGAGAGTCCTGCCCTTAAACAGCGCTTCCGCGTAATTTCGCGATCCGCGCGGCACTCTTAAATCTTTTTGCCGCGCTCTACGCGAATGAGCCAATCGCCACATTCATCTTCCACCTCGTGCGACTTCACCTTGGCATCCTGCTCAGCACGAATGCGCCGCTCCTCCGTCTGCTGTTTGGCATCCGCAATGCGCCGCGCATTCTCCTGCTCCACTTCGCAAGCACGGTACTCTTGTTGAATGGCTTCATCACGAAGTTCTTGCCATTTTTCATAGAACTTATCTACTGTCTCCCAACGCTTTTCAGCATGACGCCAATTGCCGTCATAACAGTAGCCATAGCGTCCATAGCGCGCTGTATTCGTACCTATATGTCGAAACTTGCGCGGCACATATGTTACGCCATCGACTGCCTTCTTTATCATATGCCCATCATAAAGGACAACCGTCTGCTTAAACTTAATAAGCTTAGGCTTAACGCGCTTGACGGACATCTTAGACTGCTTTTCTTTGGCGAGCACTTTCTCTAAGGCATTCCCAATCTTATCATCATCTAACGCACCGCCATAAGGGACGACCCCCAGAGGGATAGTTTGCTTTCCATCCTTTGAGCATAAAGTCAACCGCGCCAAACGCGCATCAAAGTCCGCCCCGACATCAATAAGTGCCGCGCCCAAATCACCAAGTTCTGCCACTAACGGACGGAACTCCTTGCCCACCTTGGGGAGCGGATAAAGCGCGTTATTCTTTGCAATGCCGCGCAGGTAGATTACCCCCGAACTCAAGGTCGCACTCGCATTCTTAGATAGGAGCTTTTCGAAGTCCGCCTTCGTTACAGACTCTTCCTTCGCGTCCTCCTGCAACTTTGTGATTGCAACCGCGCCATTACCCTCGCCTTTTAGAACATACACGGACTTTGTAACGGCGAAGTCATCAAATATGCACCAGCTCGTCGTACCCACGGACGCGAAATCAGGCAACTTCTCATCCTTCAAGTCAGGCCAAAACAAGAACTTGTTGACATCCTCAAAAGGGTCAATCGCCGCGGCATAAGCCTCCGCCCACTTCGCTTTCTCGCCTTGCAAACGCAACTTTTCCGCCGCCTCTTCCTCTTGTTGGCGCGCTTTCTCTTTTGCTTCTTCTTTCTTCTGCTCCAACTCCTCACACTTAGCTTTGTAATACTCAGCCTGTTGCTGATTCATATAACGGGCATCTTCTTGTGCTGCTTTCTTCTGCTCCAACTCCTCACACTTAGCTTTGTAATACTCAGCCTGTTGCTG